>JBBIJQ010000047.1:0-15715 GCA_037445915.1 Planctomycetales bacterium
CTGCTTCCAGGAAAGGAACTGCGCGAGCACCTTGCTTCCGTCCAGCGGCGGGATTGGCAGCAGGTTGAACAGCATTAGCATAAAGTTGATGAGCATCCCCAGGCCGAGGATGTAGGCCAACGTGCTACCCGCGGGCGCGTTAGTGATGAACATAAAGTAGAGGACGCCCATACAGAGGATGAGCAGGGAAAAGTTGGCGAAGGGCCCGGCTAAGGAAGTCGTAAGCATGCCCTGGCGGTAATTGCGGAAGTAGGATGGGTTAATCGGCACAGGCTTCGCCCATCCGAAGAAAGGCACGCTCGTGAAAACGATGATGATGATGAACAGCGTGCCCAGCGGGTCTAGGTGAGCGAGGGGATTCCATGTCAGCCTTCCGGCAAGGCGCGGAGTAGGGTCGCCATTGGCGTCTGCGGCTGCAGCGTGCGATAGCTCGTGCAGCACGACGCTAAACAGCAGCATTAAGAGAACGGCGATCTTAGTTGAGAAACCTTCAATCATTTGCGTCAGCCCTTGGCCCGGCTATTATAGCTGAACATGCGCACAAGCTTGCGTGCAAGTCCGCAACGTTTGGAGGCAGTGCGACTGCAAAGCGTCACTTCCCTGATGCGCCTTCGCTGCCGGGAGGAATTTCGGGCGAAGCAGGCGGGGCGGTCGGCGCTGCAGGGCTTTCAGGCGCAGAAGGCTTATCCCCGTTGGAAGCGGTCGTGGGCGGAGCTTCTTCAGCCTTCACATAGTCCTTGCGCTCAACCTTTATGCCATCCACAGCAGCAGCCGAGATTTCATAAGCCTGGTTTAGCTCGGAATTGCGGACGTAGCGCTTGCCATGGACGTCACTTGAGATAGTAATCACCGTCTTTCTTGAACCGATTGCCAAGCCGAATTCATATTCAGGCTGGTCAAGCTTCATATCCGGCGTAACCGCATCAACGATCTGCAATCCAACCAGGCCGGTGAGCCGCGAAACAAGCGAAACGACAAGTTCTTGGTTGACCTGGCTAACCGCGTCATCTGCGAACTTCCAGAAACCAGTCTCATCGCGCTTCAGCGTGAACGATGAGCCTTTGGCATTGATGGTGATTGTGTTGAAATCATCGCGGTTTTCGCGCAGCGGGTATTTGTCGCGCCAGAGGCGCACATCGCGGGTCCACAGCGTGGACTTGTTCTGGGCGACTTGGAATACAGCATTGATGCCGCCCTTGCGCACGTAAATGCTGTAGTAGTCAGAGCCGCTTTTTCCCATGAACATTTCAAGCAACGGCTTCTGCTCGCCTTTTTTCCCGTAGAGCCGGACGGAGACTGCATTCACGTCGTCGACCTCGTATTCCGCGTAGCTTTTGTCCCCTTCGTCAACCAGGTTCTCTGGCGTAAGCCCGCAGAAGTAATCAAGCAATTCCTTCACATCGTCGGGCGGCGCGGGGAAAAGTGTGTCCGGAAGCTGCACATACCAACGGCTGTCTTTGTTTTCCAGCTCCACGAGGTTTTGGCCTTTGCTGATTGCGATATAGCCGACATCGCTGGGCTTGCCTGTAAAGAACGGGGCCAGCGTGGCTTCGCGGCGTGTTTCAATAGCTTTCTCCTGCATCTTCGCGTAAGTGAAGAAAAGCAGGAGAAGGGCGATTGCGCCTGCCATATACGAAAAGCGGATGATGTCATTCTTCTTCATTGCCCTAACCTTCAGTGGCAGTTGGAGTTGTTGGGTTGGCCGGAGGCTGGTAGCGTTGCTTAACGACCTGGCGGCGTTTGATGCGCATGAAATACCTGAACAGGCCAAACAGGACTATAAGCAGCGGCAATAGGCCGGTTATGCCGTACTTGATGAGGTTCTTAACCGGTTCCGTCGGCTCAAACTTAAATGGCCGCGCGGAAATGCTGCGCGAGCGGATGCCGATGAGTTGGTTGTTGTCCAACATCCAGTCGCCCAAGTTCTCCACGAATAGGAGGTTGTCGGGAAACTGCCTGACGAAGTTGTCTTCAAGGAACGAGCCGTTGGAAACCACAACCAAATTGCCCGGCTTTTGGCTCTCGGCGATATGCTTCGCCGGGTCAAGCTTGGCAGCGGTCAGTGCAAGGCGTTCGGGCGTCGCAGTATCCGCTGCTTTCGGCGGGCTGCTGAAAGCCGATTGGAACTCGCCGGCAAGTAAGTAACCTAGAACGAAACGGCCTTTCTTCGGCGAGTTTGTGCGCTGTGCCTGCCAGTCTTGTTGGGGATTAAGGTCAAATGGCGATTCGACCGCCCATCCTTCCTGCGTCGTAGTCACGAGAGCTGTGGGCTCGACTTTGCCGGGAAGCTCGTCAGCAAGCGCAAGGTATCCGGTCCAGGGCATTACAAGCCTATTAAGCGGTGCGGTCGGCGCAAAGCCGCTGCTAAAACCGGACGGCAGAATCTTGATCCACTGCGGGTATTGCATCTGGATTACCATTGGCCCGGCGGAGAAACGCGCCATCTCAGAGGAGCGGTCAAGGACAAGCATCTTCTTAAGTTCAAGGCCGTATTTCTGGAACACGGTTTCAAAACCGGGAAGCGCGGGGTAGCCTTGCATCTGCTGCTGGGAAATCATCAACGCTTCCGTCGGCGCGAAGATGTTGCCTCCACGCATAAGGTATTGGTCAAGGACATACTTGGCCTCTTCAGACATTCCGAGTGGCTGGAGGAGAATGACCGCCTGCACGTCTCCGGGTATCTCCAGCTCTTCTTCAAGTTTAATGTCTTTTACTTCAAACCGCGTGCCAAGCGCTTGCTTGATGACATTGAAGCGGGATTCGTTTTGCTGCTGGGGGTTGTTGAAGTTGAAGTTGCGCGAAAAGTCAACTATGCCCAGCACTGGGGCTTTCTCCCGCGTCAGCTTGAGTATGCGCGAAGTAAGGTCGTACTCTAGGTTGTCAGGGTTTTGGACAATCGGGATTATCTCGCTCTTGTCGCGGTAAGTCAGGGCGAGCCCGAAAAAGACTTTTTTCACCTGAAGCTGGTCTTTCTGGGTAACCTGCATCTGGACTTCAGGGATGCCGATTTCTTGCGCGCGCTGCTTAGCGTCGGGGTTATTGGTCGGGTCAATAATCTGGATGCGGAAATGGCTTCCGCCGTGCGCTTCGTACTCTGCTAGGATGTCCTTTATGCGCTCGGCAGCGGGAAGAACATCAGCGGTCAAGTCGCGCGAAAGATAGAACTTGACGTTTACAATCCCCTTAACATTGCGCAGCACCTGCTTGGTTGCAGGCGTCAGCGTGAATACCTTGTCCTTAGTGAGGTCGGCGCGGGTATAGAAGTAGTTGGACACAAGTCCCGCGAGGACGAAGATAATGATGACGAGGAATATCTCTAGCGAGTGTTTCTGCCAGTAGGTCTTCCGTGATTCCATGTTAGCCCACCTTGCTCGCTTGGATGGATTTCACAGTCAGGTAAAGCGGCAGCGCGGTCAGTAGCAGGTAGTAGAGGATGTCGCGGCTGTCTAGCACACCGCGCGAGATGCTAAGGAAGTGGTTGGCCATGCCTAGCCACTCCGCATATGGGACCAGCACAGTTAACGGCCCCTGCAAGAACAACGTTACCAGCGGCTGGCCGACGACGGTCAGCGCGGCCACTACAAGCACGCTCAATATAAACGCGACGATCTGGTTAGTCGTGAGCGAGCTGATGAAAGTCCCGATGGCGAGTATCGCCGCACCCATAAGCAGCGCGCCGACATAGCTTCCGGCGATGACGCCCCAATCGGGCGAGCCGATAATGCCGACGACTATCGCTAGCGGGAGCGTCAGCAGGATGGTAATGGCGTAGACGGTGAACGCCGCGAGGTACTTGCCGAGCACGACTTCAGATTCTTTGACCGGCAAGCTCATCAGAAGCTCGTTGGTTCCGGTCTTGCGCTCCTCCGCCCACAGGCGCATTGATACTGCAGGGATGAAAAAGAGGCACATCCAGGGGATCATCGCGAAGAATCCGCGCATCGTGGATATTTTCACCAGGAAGAAAGTGCGGAAGAAAAGCCAGCTCGTCACTATAAGGAAGACGACGATGAATATGTAGGCGATAGGGCTGTCAAAGTACGCCTTCAGTTCCTTGCGGTAAATAGCAGCCATTGCTTTCATTACGCCTTTCCCCCTTTCGTCAGCCGGAGGAAGACTTCCTCAAGGCTCGCTTCTTTTCGGTTCATCCGCAGCAGCTTGCAGCCTGTGTTTGCCGCGAGGTCAAACAGCTCTTCGCTGTGGTCTGCGGCAACGGAGGATGTAAGTTCCAGCAGGACGCGGTCGCCTTCCGATCTTCTGCCGGCAAGCTTGTACGTTTCCGGCAGCTCGGAGATGAATGCGTCGGCATCGCCCTTCAGTTCAAGGCTGTATGCCGACTCTCCGGTAGCCATTTCAATCAAGTCTTGCGGGCTTCCCTCTCCAACAAGCCTGCCGTCGCTGATGATGAGGATGCGGTCGCAGGTCTTGCTAGCCTCGTCAAGGATGTGGGTGGAAAAGAGGATAGACTTGGTCTTGCCCAGATCGCGCACAAGCTTGCGGATTTCAAGAATCTGTGTGGGGTCAAGGCCGCTGGTCGGCTCGTCAAGGATGAGCACTGGCGGGTCGTGAATGAGCGCCTGGGCAAGCCCGACGCGCTGGCGGTAGCCGCGCGAAAGCTCGGAGATATCTTTATGCGCCATTGATTGAAGCGAGCACGCCTCAATCATCTCATCTATCTTTGAGGCTGCCTGCTTCGGGGGTATGCCGCGCGCCGATACGATAAAGCGCAAGAAATCGGTAACGCACATCTCTTCGTAGAGTGGCGTGGTTTCAGGCAGGTAGCCCAGCGAGCGGCGCACCTCAAGCGGGCTCTCCCAGATATCATGCCCATTAACACGGGCTGTGCCGGATTGCGGAAGGATGAGGCCGGTTATCACACGCATAGCCGTGGTCTTCCCAGCGCCGTTAGGCCCTAGAAAACCGACTACTTCTCCCGGCATTACAGTGAAGCTAACGTCGTTCACCGCTACCGTCGCTCCAAAGCGTTTTGTTAGGTGTTCAACCTCAATCATAGGCGCACGCTCCTGAAAGTTATGCAGCGCAGTATTTTAAGCTGCTCACAGAGATAGTCAACCCGTGCATTATGCCCGTTACGGGCGCTGACATTTAGATACTGACGCAGGCAGCAGTAACCTGTTCAAAACGGCCGCGCCCGCCTCGTGCTATAATGGGCGACGGCAAATACGCCGTGAGGTGCATGCATATGGGTGGGTTATTCCTCCTTATCATTATCGCGATTGTCGTACTCGTGCTATGGTTCATTGGCATCTACAACGGGTTTATCGTGTTGAGGAACCGGGTGCAGGGAAGCTGGGCGCAGGTTGACGTCCAGCTTAAGAAGAGGTACGACCTTGTCCCCAACCTCGTTGAGACGGTCAAGGGCTATGCCGCCCACGAAAAGGGCGTCTTTGAGAACGTGACCAAGGCGCGGGCGCAGGCGATTAACGCCCAGGGCGTTGACGACCAGGCCTCAGCGGAAAACATGCTTTCCGGCGCGCTGAAGACCCTATTCGCCGTGGCCGAGGCATACCCTGACTTGAAGGCGAACCAGAACTTCCTCGCATTGCAGGAAGAGCTTTCCTCAATTGAAAACAAGATCGCCTACGCAAGACAGCACTACAACGAAGTTGTCCTCGCCTTAAACACCAAGCGCGAACGCTTCCCCGACAACATTGTCGCCAGCATTATGGCGCTTCAAGCGGCGAAGTATTTTGAGATTGAGGAAGCAGCGAAGGAAGTGCCAAAGGTCAGCTTCAGCTAACCGAGGCGGTTTGGTTGGGCAAGCCGCAACCATGAGGCGTAGGGCGCGCAAGCGCGGGTCGCTTTCTGCTGGCTATCTCCGCATTAGTGCCGGCGCGGTCACTTCATAGTAGAATTACGGAGTGAAATATAGCCTTGTCCTACTCCCGCTGCTGCTAGCCGCAGCGATTTCCTGCGCAAGCGATACGGAAACGCGCGCTGAACGAAGCGGCGACTTGGCGGCTAAGTGGGCTTTCTTCGCGCGCCCAGAAGGGCTGACCGCTGTTAACTTGGATACAGGCGAGGTGGATGCAGGCGCACATACTAAGCCAGCCATCCCTTACATCGCCACGCCCACCGGGGAGGGAAGAAATGTTCTCTCATATGTGGATTGGGACCTTAACTGCGGGTTTAGCGTGCATGACCGCTTCGGAGTCGCGAAGGCTCGGCTGCAAGGGTATGTGGCATACAGGCTAGGGGACAACGCGATTCTTGGAGTAATGGTCAGCGAAGTCCTGGAGAACCTGGCGGGGAGTAGCAGTGTTGCGCTGGTGAAGACGGGGTCGGCGCTAGGGGTGGAGATAATGGACAAGACAACCCCTCTCGCACCGCAAGGGATGCTGCTCAATGGCGATGCGATGGGGTTGCCATTGCTGATGACTTACCGCCCGAGGCGGTCGCTCACAGACTTGTATTACCGCTGGCAGCGCGAAGTTAAGTTCACGGCGATTAGCAGTAGCGCCGAGAAATTGTGGTCAGTGAATGCGAGCACCGCGATGCCGGTAGCCGACATGGAGCTAATCGGCGAATGCGGTGGCGTGATGCTGCTTTACGCGCGCTATGATTACGTTCACGGCGAGTATATCGGGCTTGATGCGGGAAGTGGAGAAGTCCTGTGGCAGCGCGCGTCCACAATCATCCCGATATCGCAAAATGAATATCCTTACGCAGATTTCGCCTACCAAATTCAGCTGGAAATTGAGGGCGGGAGGGCTTTCTTTCCAGCATACGATTCGCGCTTCAGCGATAGGGGTAAGTGCGCGCTTGAGCTGAGCACAGGCGAAGCGCGGCTGGAAGACGATGCTGCGTGGCTGAAGCGCGCCGATGCCGCCTGGCTTGCGGGGCAGCTTCCAGCAGAAGTTACTTTGCCAAAGTCGCGGGACATCGGCGGAGGCGAAAAGCTGAGCATTGGCGATGGAATGCTGCGGTTAACCAGTGGCGGCAAAACCGTTTGGGAACGAAAGCTGTTTCCGCATTTCGGGGCAGGCCTGGAGCTTGAGCGCGCAGGGAAGAAGCTGCTGCTGCTTGTTGAAAAGCCGGCCATTCAAAGCCGCACCGGCGCTCAAGGAATAGCGCACATCCTTGAGCGTGCAAGCGGAAACGAAACGATGCCGGAGCTTGAGCAAGGCGCGCAGTATTTTCAGCCGCTAATAATTGGCGGCAAGGTGCTGCTGCTCACGCCGGAAGGTTCGCGTCTATGCCGGATGCCCGAAGCAAGCCAGCCTGAGGCTTAGGCCAGCGGAATCCTGACTTCAATTATCTCGCCGGCAGCGTCTTTCAACAGCCGCTGGAAAGAGCCAACAAGAACGCCGGGAAAGACCCCGCCCGGGCTGCTTGCCAGTTCCAGCTTATACGCTCCGGGAACGAGGTTCAGCGTGATATCAGCGATGCCGTCTGCGCTGGTGCTGGCGACATTTGCCTCGCCCGCCACTGGGTGCATCGCGATAATTTCCTCGCTGGTTATACCGCTGAAAAGGCTGGCGTCACGCACAGCCGTCGCGACTTGCGTAGAGAGGTTGTAGGTTGGAGTGAGCTTAATCTTGAAGCGAAAATCCACGGGCAGGATGGTGTTGGCAAGCGGCTCAGAAGCCGTATTCAGCACGCGGACGCGGACGGGAATAGGTGTCTTGCCGGGCAGCGTTACAGTTCCACCTGCGTTCACGGAAGATGGCGCGTCAATGTAGTAATAGCCAAAGCCAAGGCTGGGGCTAAAGCCTGCGATGAGAAGCGGCGAGCCAAATACATTTTCAATGAGATATACGCCCGTGTTATTGGTGAGCATATAGGCCGTCTTGCCTTCAGCGTTTTTCACAAGCGTGTCAGGCGTGTCCCCAAGCGACTGCGGCCTCGCCACGCAAACGAATGCCTGGGATGAAGCCGCGCCTGCACCGTCAACTACTGTGCCTGAAACGGCTACCGTAGAAACCGTGGGAACCTGTATGTCGCGGGTCTGGTTCTGGTAGAAGACGGGCCCGATATTGTCGTGGTAAACGGTCGTGTTCTGGTAGTAGACAGAAATCTCATATGCGGCTACCTGGTACCACATTATAGCGACGCTGTATTGCCCCGTGTCGTTTGTAACAGCAGACTTTCGCTCGTCACTGGCGGGGTCGGGGCGGTTGGCGAGTATCTCCACGGTATAGCCTTTGAGCGGCTTGTTTGTACCGTCAGTTACAACGCTCGACCAAATCATTTTCTGGCTGCTGCTACCGTTGTTGAGAAGCTGTTGATAAAGGTAGTAGCCGAGTAGAAGCTCTCCGCCGCCGCCGCATGCGCTAAGCGAGAGGGCAACCGTCATAGCCGCCAGAACGAGGGCAATTCTCTTTTTTATTCGTCCCATCGCCAACTCCTTAAGTAGGTAGCTGATTCTAACACACCGCAGCATCCGCGCGCTGGCGCAGTCCGACAACTGCATTTTGGGCGTAGCGGGGGGATAGGGTTAGTGCTATAATCCCCCGTCATGTCACAGACTTTTCAGGCTTCGCCTCCGCTTACTTCCGAAGATGTGGCTCTATACCGCGCTGGGGATATCATCAACCTCAACGGGACTGTTTTCACCGCTCGTGATGCAGCTCACAAGCGCATTGTGGATCTGTTGGATAAGGGCGAGGCGCCTCCCTTCAGCCTACTCGGCGCAGCCATTTACTATGTCGGCCCTACGCCTGCGAAACCGGGGCAAGTCATTGGCTCCGCAGGCCCTACTACTTCCAGCCGCATGGACCCCTACACGCCGCGCATGCTTGAAGGCGGTGTGAAGATGCTCATCGGCAAAGGCGCGCGCGGTCCAGAGGTGCGCGAAGCGCTGCGCAAGCACCAGGGGGTTTACTGCGCGGCCATAGGCGGCGCGGCGGCAGTAATTTCTAAGAGCATTACCGCCTGCGAAGTAATCGCCTTCCCGGAGTTGGGGGCTGAGGCGGTGCGCAAGCTGACAGTCTTGGATTTTCCGGTCATCGTCGTGAATGATGTTGAAGGCAACGATTTGCACGAGTTGGGTATCAGCAAGTATAGGAGTATTTGATTGGCAGCGGCGTTTGCGTTGCGCTTCCGCTAAGGCCGGGTGCGGATGCATTCGGCGGTGAAACTTATGAGCACTAATGTATTCGTAAGCAACTACTACTTTATTAAGCGGCTTCACAGCCTGTTGGGGATTATCCCGCTCACTTTGTTTCTCACGGAGCACTTGCTGGTGAATTCGCTTTCCACCGTCGGTTCCTCACAGTTCAATGCGGCCGCAAGCGTGCTCCGGAGCATGCCTTACCTCATCGTGATTGAGCTGGCGGTCATCATCGTGCCGTTGTACTTCCACGGCATACTTGGCGTGTGGATCGCTTTTCAAGGGTCGGTTGAAGTGCGGGTGCCCTACATGCGCAACTGGCTTTACACCCTCCAGCGCGCGACCGGCCTCATTTTGCTCTTGTTCGTCACTTACCACATTTACGCCGCCCGCATCTTTAGCGATTTGGCTGGCAAGCACGACTTGTACGCGCTGATGGCGGAATACCTTGCCAGCCCGCTAATCTATGCGGTTTATGTTGTAGGCATCGCCTGCGCAGCGTTTCACGCCGGCAACGGCATCTTCAACTTCGTTTACAAGTGGGGCATTACCGTCAGCGAGCGCTCGCAAACCTGGGCGATGGCGCTAGGGCTGCTTATTGGCCTTGTGCTTTTTGCCGCAGGGATGGGCGCGCTCTACGGCTTTACCCGCTAGCAGTATTTAAAGGTGCATTATGTCTGACCGTGCAATCATCATCGTCGGTGGAGGCCTTGCAGGCCTGATGGCCACTATCCGCGTATGCGAGGAAGGCCACCCCGTTAAGCTCTTTTCTTACGTCCCCGTAAAGCGCAGCCACAGCGTGACAGCGCAGGGAGGCATCAACGCTTCCATCAACATTAAAGGGGAGGGCGACAGCCCGCAGGTCCACTTTGAGGAGACCATTGTCGGCGGCGACTTCCTTGCCAACCAGCCCCCGGCAAAGGGAATGTGCGACGACGCGCCGAACATCGTCTATCTGCTTGACCGCATGGGAGTGCCGTTCAACCGCACGCCCGAAGGCAACCTGGACTTTCGCGGCTTTGGTGGGACGCTCTACCATAGGACTGCCTTCGCCGGCGCGACCTCCGGCCAACAACTTGTGTATGCGCTGGACGAGCAGGTCCGGCGCTACGAGGCGCAGGGGCTTGTGGAGAAGTTTGAGTATTGGAGCATGCAGGGAATCATCAAGGACTCCGCAGGGCGCTGCCGGGGCATCACTGCGCTGAATATGCCGACGATGGAGGTCAGGGCGATTCCCGCGCCGGCAGTTATCCTTGCGCTGGGCGGTGCCGGACTCATCTTCGGCAAGTCAACGAATTCAATGATAAACACCGGCTCGGCGATTATTCGCGCGTTCAAGGCCGGCGCGCGCTTCGGCAACCCAGAATTCTACCAGGTGCACCCCACCGCTATCGCTGGAGTGGACAAGCGCCGCCTTATCTCCGAAAGCGTGCGCGCCGAAGGGGGGCGGGTCTGGACATTCAAAGACGGGAAGCCGTGGTACTTTTTTGAAGAGATGTATCCTGCCTACAAGAACCTTGTCCCGCGCGATATCGCATCGCGTGTAATCTACGATGTGGTCATCAACCAGGGGCTGGGCGTGAACGGGCAGCGTTATGTCTATTTGGATGTGTCGCACCTTGACGAAGACATGCTGCGGCGCAGGCTCGGTGGCGTGCTGGAGATATACGAAAAGTTCATGGGCGAAGACCCCTACCACAATCCAATGAAGGTTTATCCTGCTGTCCATTATGCAATGGGCGGGATGTGGGTTGATTACAAGCATATGACAAGCATGCCTGGGCTGTTCGCCGTGGGCGAATGCGACTACCAGTATCACGGCGCGAATAGGCTGGGCGCAAACTCGCTGTTGTCCTGCATCTACGCAGGCCGAGTCGTCGGCAAGCCGGCTGTTGAGTATGCTAAGGAACTGCTGCCTGCGCTGACGGAGGCGAACATAGGCGAAGCGGTGCAGGGCGAAATTAAAGCTTTTGAAGAAGTGTTTGCTTCCGAGGGCGGCGAAAACGCTTATGTAATACAGGACGAGATGGGCGAGTTGATGGACCAGAACGTTACCATCGTCCGCGACAACAAAGTGCTTGACAGCGTGGCATCCAAGCTGTACGACCTTGAGGCGCGCGCATCCAGGATCGGGCTGCGAGACAAGGGGCGGCGGATGAACGCCGAAGCGGTATTCGTGCGTGAGCTGCGCGACCGCCTGTTATACGCAAGGCTTATCGTGCAGGCCGCAAGGCTGCGCGATGAGAGCCGGGGCGCGCACTACAAGCCGGATTTCCCTAAGCGCAACGACCAGGAATGGCTCAAGACTACGCTTGCGGACTACACTCCTGACGGAATCGATATATCTTACGAGCCTGTTGACACATCACTGCTGCCATTGCGCGAGCGGCGCTACGACGTTAAACACTAGGAGCTGGACGATAATGCCAAAGACAGTTCTACTGCGGATAAGGCGGCAAGCTGGACCCCACGAGCCATCCCGATGGGAGGAGTTTGAGTTGCCCCACGAGGAGCGGATGAATGTTATCCGCTGCCTCCAGCTAATTCAGCGAAACCCTACGAACAGGATGGGTGAGGCTTCGGCCGCGCCGGTCTGGGACCAGTCGTGCCTGGAAGAGGTCTGCGGCGCCTGCACAATGATTATCAACGGCGGCGTGCGCCAGGCGTGCACCGCGCTGGTTGACGATTACTCACAGCCTATCACGCTTGAGCCGCTCACCAAGTTTCCGCTGGTCAAAGACCTCATCGTTGACCGCCAGCGTTTCTTTGTGGACTTAAAGAAGGCGAAGGTGTGGGTTGACATTGACGGGACTTATGCGCTTGGCGCAGGCCCGAAATACAGCGAAAAGGTTCAAGCTGTCCGCTACGAGCTGTCGCGGTGCATGACCTGCGGGTGTTGCCTTGAAGTTTGCCCACAGTACGGAGAGGAACGGGCGTTTGTCGGCGCGGCTGTCATCTCGCAAGTAAGGCTGTTTAACCTACACCCCACTGGCGCGATGCAGGCAGACATGAGGCTTGAGGAGCTAACCAAGCCCGGGGGCATCGCAGACTGCGGCAATGCCCAGAATTGCGTGCGCGCCTGCCCGAAGGAAATCCCGCTCACCGAATCCATCTCAGCGACCGGCCGGCAGATGGTCGGATATGGCTTGCGCAAGTTCCTTGGCAGCCGATGATTTGCGGCGGCCGCCGGAGCTGTAAGCTGGTAGTTGTTAAATGAAAGGGACCCCCGAAGGGGTCCCTTTCTATTGCCCGAGAAGGGAAGCTAGTCGTTAGGGAATGTCAAGCCTTCAATAATCTGTGCGCGGTTTGTGCTGGTATCAAAGCTGACCGGCAGCAGATAGAACCGGTAGTTCGGGTCTGCGTAGAGGGTTAGGTTGAGGTCGCGCCCGTCGCCGTTTCCAATGAGGGTGTAGTGCGCGCAATACGGCGCAACAGGGATGAGAGAGCGGGTAACCGGGTAAGTATCGCCTTCGCCCGGCAGGCGCAGTATGGGAACGCCAGGCAGGCGCTGGCTTTCCTCCATGCCAACAGTGCTGCGAACGTCAAAGGTAAGGTAGTGCAGCCACGGGTTGTTCCGAATACTTAGCGGCGATTCGTCGGAGACGTAAATGCCGTCTATGAGGTTGGCTAGCATAAACTTGGTGTGCAGGACATCAAATCTGTCGCCGGTAGCGGCTTCAAGCATAGCAATTGGGTTAGACCCGCCATCGGTGTAAAGCTTGCGGATTGTCCCAGGCCCGTAGTGCTCGGCGATATAGAGGAAGAATAGGAAGCGCGCGCCGTGGGAGGCGTCTTCATCCACGCCGGTCATGCGCTCTGCGTCACAGGGGACAGGGATGCTGTTAATATTGTTAAGGTAGTTGCGAACCTGGTCCACCAGGAGCTGCGCAGTGCGGCCGCTCTGAAGTGTGTAGCCGGCCTGGTAGACCGCAAGCTGAGACAAGCCTTCGTTGAGCCAGATGCTGTCAGGAAGCTGGTGGTCGGCATAAAGCTTGTGCTGGAACTCATGCGCAAGTACGGCGTAAGGCTGGCTCCAGTCGTCGGAGTCAGCGGGGAAGATGCGGGTGTCCAGGAACAAGGTTGACCAGGCGTAAGACTCCTGCTGCTGCTGGCCTTCTTCTTCAAGGGATGGACGGTTAATACCACGCGTCCAGTTCTGGTAAAGGCCGGCTGCGCCTTGAAGGTTCATTATCGCGACTATTACGCGGTTATCGCGACCGATGGAAAGGTCAGGCTCTCCAGGCAGCGTACGGATGAGGTTGCCGTTGCTATCAAAGTCGTTGCCGGTCAGGGTTATGTTGCGGTCAATGTTCTTCCATATCGGACCGTCATCGGTGCCCGGCCCGGAGTTGTTGTAGCCAAGTATACTGCCGAATGCAGCCTGGACCTTCGGGAAGATGTTAATGTCAAACTCCTGAGCGAAGGCAGCAAGTCGGCGCTCGGTGAAACGAACCCCATCGGGAAAGCCTTGGTTGTTTTCACACGTAAGGAACACATAGCTATGTGCGCCAATGGCGACCAGGCGGGCATCCTGTCCATCGTAATTGTCAGGCCAGCGAAGTTCATCGATATCCTGCTGATCGTCATCGCCGGGCTGGATTGGAGGCAGCGGGATTGTGCGCGGGATTTCGGTGAAAGTGCGCACTTCGCCCTTGCTCAAAAGCGATGCGGATTTCACGACCGCTTCCACATCGTAGCCAGTCGTAGCTTTCAGGTGGTCGCGCTCGCGTTCATAAAGCGCGCTTACAGGCAACTTATCCTTGGTCATCGGCAAGCCCTTGTAGTTTGCAGGGTCCATATTAAGGTCTGCCGGCGCAAGGGCAGGAGTGCTGTTCACCGAGGAAACGCCGCGCGAGACCAGGCTAAAGACCAGCGAGAACGAAAATGGCGGGAAATACTGGAGCTGAGTTTGCAAGGGGTGCCAGTCCAGATATGCCTTGTTAACGTTCATGGTCACCAGCGCGACTTTTTGGTTAGGCTGGAAGCTGCTCACAGAAAGGAAGCCGTTTCCGCCGCTGTCTACGGGCAGCGAGAAAATGGAATCCCCAGGAACCCATGGCGGGAAGACATTAGGCGTACCCGGGTTGCCTGAAGGCGGGGAAGGCGGCACGTATCCGTTGTAGCCGGGAAGTGAGCCCGGCGGGTTCAACGGAGGCGTATTACTACCAGGTATGTAAGTATTGCCACCTGTGCTCGTGTTCGGCGTATCAGTGGGCGTAGGCGTTGTGCCGCCGCCACCGCCGCCGCATGCCGAAAAGGCCGCCAGTGCAAAAAGCAACACAATCAACGGCAGAAAGACTTTCTTCATAGCCGCACTCCTTGTAGACATGTGCGTATTACGCATCAGCCTATTATACCCATATTAACGACTAAGATTCTGGCTCAGTCTGGTTCGCCGAGCTTTCAGCCTGGTCGTCCTCAAGCATCCTCTTGATTAGCCTGCGCCCGTTGTTCACTGATTCAAGCGACTGAGTGAACGAGTCGGCAAGCTTAGCAAGATTTTCATCAGTATAAATCAGGGATTCGCGCCTGATATCATTGGCTTTCTCCCTTGCGTTTTCCACCAGCCGGTCAGCTTCAAACTGAGCTTCGCGGACAATGGACTCTTCGCTTACCATGTCGCGCAGCCGGTCTTCGGCGGTCTGGAGAATGCGGCGGTGTTCGCGTTTAGCATTCTCAATGATGTTGTTGCGCTCCCCAACAATTTCCTGCGCTTCCTTAAGGATAGCGGGTATCGCTTCCCTTAGTTCCATGCAGATGCGGAAGAACTCCTGGTCGGGGATGAGGATTTTATGCGGCAGTAGGAACGAGCTTTTCTGGGCGAACCCTTCAAGTTCGTCTAATAGCCGCTCAATTGTCTCGAGTCGTTCCCTTTCGTCAACCATAAGCGGTTTGCTTCTCCGGGGATTACTTCAAGCGATGAATTATAGCATCTTCTACGGCGGAAGGCACGAAAGGCGAAATATCAGCCCCCAGCCGCGCGATTTCCTTAACCAGCGACGAGCTTAAGTAAAGGTGTTCCAGGCTTGCGACGAAGAAAACGGTCTGTATTCCGGAATCCAGCCGCGAGTTCATCGCCGCCATCTGAAATTCGTAATCAAAGTCGCTAGTTTGCCGCAAGCCACGGATGAGAATGTTCGCGTTGATGGACTTTGCATAGTCAACGAGCAAGCCGTGAAAGGAAGTAACGGTAACCCCTTCCATTCCCGCCGTGACGCGCTGCATCAGCTCAAGGCGTTCCTCAAGCGTGAATGTGCAGTCCTTGGCGGCAGGCTCTGCGACCGCAACGAGCACTTGCGGGAAAACGCATAACGCGCGGCGCAGGATGTCTAAATGGCCGTTAGTGACCGGATCAAAAGTGCCAGCGTAGATTGCAGGTTGTGTAATAGCCCCTCCTAAAGGCTCCTAGTTTATAGTTAAGAGGTTAGGCTGTCAAATCCGAACATCCAAGAAAGCCCGCCGGGTAGTGTGGCGGGTTGGCAAGTTTGCAGGTATACTGTCTGTGGGTAGAATACCCGTGAATATGAAAAGCGCGATATCTTTTGTGCAGGATTCATCGCCGCGTATGAGGCGGGATAACGCAGGCTATTCGCTCGTAGAGCTCATGGTCGTGCTCGTTATCATAGCCATCATTATTGGCGT
>JBBIJQ010000048.1:0-4266 GCA_037445915.1 Planctomycetales bacterium
GTGGGACGAGTTTCTCCGGCGGCATAAACAAGTTTGCAGTCGGAACATTCAGCACAGCTTTGCCGATGCCGCGCCCGCGTACTACCTTTCCCCGAACGAAGTATGGATAAACCAATAACTCATTTGCAGACGCAACATTGCCTTCCGTAAGCAAGCCACGAATCCTGCGCGATGAAATAGGCCCGTCTCCGTTATTAATGGCGCCTACCCGAAGAAACTCAAAACCGTGCTCGTGCGCGAGCTTACTGAAGGCCTCGTCGCTGCGCACGCGGTCAGCGCCGACCGAAGCGTCGTAGCCTGCGATCACAGCGCGCAGATTGAGATAAGAGCAGAGGCGCGAAAAGAACTCGCTTGCGCGTAGCTTGGCAAAACGTTCGTCAAAATCAAAGCAAGCGACATTGTTGAAGCCCAGCTTGCGCAGCAGGACAATTTTCTCGGCTGGCAGCGTAATAAACTTAATCTCGCGGTCTTCCTCTGCAAGCTGTAGAGGATGGTTCTGAAAGGTAAAAATCAACGGGATGCCGGAGGCGTCAGTGGCAAGCTCCCGTGTGAGGTTGAAAAGTTGCATGTGTCCGCGGTGGATGCCGTCAAAAATGCCGATTGTCATCGCGACGCGCTTTCCCCTCAGAGCCCTAAGTTCGCTCCAGTTTCGGTAGATTTCCGCTCCGCTTTCCACGATGTAACTAGAGCAGGCAGGCAAGCCCATTGCCCGATGAATGCTGCCGCCTATTCCCTCCCAAGTGATAGCAAAATGTCCTCAACCCCGCCTTTACGTTCTTTCATGTGCGCATAGGAATGGGCAGTGTCTTTCTGGTTTATGGCCGTTAGCGCCGTAAGCAATTCGCGCTTAAGCTCCTGAGGCGGTTCAAAGAGCTGGCTATCCAGGAGTGCTAACATCATGCCGGACATCCTTCGGTATTCGTCCCCTATAAGTTTCTCGTCTCCCGGCTTCACCGGGTCAAAACGCGTGATGCCAACCAACCCGCTATCAAACTTAATTATGGCTTCAAGGTCAACGTAACTACCGCGATACTTTGAGAAATCAAGATAGCACTCAAATCCGCTATCGCGCTTGATAATGAGCAGGTTTGTCTCGTATAGCTTGATGCCTAACTTCATGTGTGCCCAGGAAGCATTAGGGGAAAAACCTAGCGCAGAAGAACCTTGACTGAGTCTAATCTCTCCTCCATCCAGTGTTTCAACTTTCCCTGGAAGCGAACGCGCTGGAAAAATCTCGTTTACACGAACCATGAAATTGTTAGTGCGGGCGAAAATGGCTAGTTCGTTAGCTGCTACGGGTGGGAGATCAAGCCCTTTTAGCTTGAGCCTTGCGGCCCGGGGGGATTTAGCAGCTTCCCCGACTTGAGGATCCTGAGGGGCAAGCTTTGCGGCAAGCTCTTTAGCTTTGAATACATAGCTTCGGTAGTCTTCTGCTATGTAGTCCAAAGAGGCGTTTCTAGTGGATATCTCGCCGATAGTGTGCGGGCGGGGCCGGGGAATCCCTGGGTAAAAATCCAGCCATAGGCTCGTCCAGCGCTGGGCATCAGCGGGTGCAACTACTTTGATGCCGAAAATGCCCTTCTCGCCAGCGACAATACAAAACTCCGTGCCGTTGTAGGATATGACATACCTTGTGTCATCTCCAACCTTTTCCGCGCGAAGCAACTCCGGCGAAACCGATGAACCGACAGCCTCGCTTACCTTCGGCAATGGCTTAACCCGACCGGAACTGGAAGGCTGCTGTTGCTTGCAAGAGGCTAGAGCAACCAGAAGCAGCGCAAGCAACGCAGCGACTAAAGCCGCATAGATTGGAAACTGTTTATGCTCTTGTCTCATAGCTTGAATACTACCATAATGCTCCTAGCTGAAGCCACATCTAGGGGCGGTACGTGGTATTTTGATAGCATGGCTTACTGCAGTCGAAACAGGGTTTTAGCCGCGATGAGCGGCGGCGTGGACAGCAGCGTCGCTGCGCTCTTGCTCGTGCGTGAAGGCTATGACGTGGTTGGCGTCACGGCGAAGCTGCTGGATGACGGCGAATTTGGGCGTTGCTGTTCTATTGATACTGCCCAGCGCGCGCGCAGGTCTTGCGATAAGCTTGGGATTCCTCATCACGTCACTGATCTATCCGCCGAGTTCAGGGAGCGAGTTATCCGCAGGTTTGTAGGCGAATACCGTTCAGGCAGGACGCCGAATCCCTGTGTAGATTGCAACAGGTTCATAAAGTTCAGCATGCTGCTGAAGACAGCACAAGTATTAGATTGCGCATTTCTCGCAACCGGCCACTACGCGCGCATCGGCCTTCGGCCGCGCGAAACATTTGCGCCGGTACCAAAACCGGTGGGCGATTCGCCAAACGAGTTGAGGGCACGAACCGGCGAGCTGTTACAGCTCCTGCGAGGAGTGGATAGGAAAAAGGACCAGTCGTATTTTCTGGCAGCGACTCCGCGCAGCCTATTGCCGCGCCTGTTTTTCCCTTGCGGCGATTACACGAAGGAACAAGTGCGCGCGATGGCTGCAGAAGCGGGGCTGGCGACTGTGGATGCCGAGGAGAGCCAGGATATCTGCTTCGTCACGAATGAAAGGAGTATTGACTACTGGATGGGACAGCTTGCGCAAGCGCCGATTCCAGGAGATATCCGAGAGCTTGGCGGCAAAATCGTTGGCAGGCACGACGGCATTGAGCACTTTACGCGCGGCCAGCGCAAGGGCTTGCGCCTCGGTGGCGGACCGGCGAAGTTCGTGCTGGATATCAACGCAGAGACACGGGAGCTTGTCATCGGCGAAGCAGGCAGCATGCTGATTGCTGCGGTGGAGCTTAGCGAGTGTAACATCCTTGCCGAAGGATACGTGGATACCGGCCGAACGGTTTTGGCGCGCACGCGTTACCGCCAGCGGGACACCGAAGCAGTAGTTGAGGCTGTCGGCGATGGTTTACGAGTCAGGTTCGGTGTTCCGCAGGAGTTCATCTCTCCAGGACAATATTGCGTCTTTTACGACAGCGAAGTAGTTGTTGGCGGCGGAGTGATTAGCGGCATCATCTGCGCGAAATGAAGCCGGAAATAGCCGCGGTGCTAGAATAAGTGTGAACGTCTTTGCGAATAGGGAGAAATTTATGCCAACTGCATTTAAGCGCATCGCCGACGAGTATTTTGAGTACATCATGGCTGAACATCCAAGCTGGGCCACATGGCTTGGTATCCACAAGCAGGACGGCAAGCTGACCAGCTTTGCGCCTGCGGATATCGCCAAGAGGCTCAAGAAGCTGGAATCGTTCCAGGCGAAGCTGGAGAAAGTTGACGTGAAGAAACTGCCGTTGGACGAGCAGGTTGACGCGAAGCTGCTTGCGGGCGCGCTCAAAACCTGGCTGGAGATGGAGAAGCGCCGCCCCGACCACAAGATTTCCCCATCGCACTACGTTGACGAGGCCATATTCAGCCTCTACGTCCTCATTGAGCGCGACTTCGCGCCGAAAGAGAAGCGCGCAAAGAGCGTGCTGCGCCGCATGCGCGCCATCCCTAAGCTCGTCAAGCAGGCAATGCTCAATCTTGAAAACCCGCCGCGCGAGTTCACTGAAAGCGCGATAATGGAAGCGCAAGGCGGCGTTATGTTCCTGCAGACGACCGTCCGCGAGTTCATTAAGTCGCTGCGCGGGCCTGCGAATAAGAAGATGCGCGAGGACATGGAAGCCGCGGCATGCAAGGCCGAAAAGGCGCTGTGCAAGTACGGGCAGTTCCTCCTGGAGGACCTGCTTCCGCGCAGCCACGGCAAGTTCGCCGTCGGCAAGCCAGCGTTCAACATGCTCCTCAAATACAACCATCATGTTGATTACGACGCCGACAAGCTCTACAAAATGGGGCGCGCCAAGCTTGCTGAAACCAAGCGCGAGCTTGAGGCGATTGCGAAAAAGATCAACCGCCGCAAGACGTGGATGCAGATTGTTGACGACTTGAAGAAGGAGCATCCTGCGAACGCAGGCCTTGTTGACTATTACGCCAAGGAAATGAAGCGAGCGCGCGAATTCGTGCGAAAGAACAAGCTCGTGACGTTCCCCAAGGCCGAGCGCCTCGTCGTAGTGCCTACGCCCGATTTCGCCGCGCCGACCATTCCTTACGCAGCGTATGTTTCACCCGCGCCTTACGAGAAAGACAAGAAGGGCATCTTTTGGGTAACGAAGGTCCCGCCGCGCACACCCCGCGCCCGCGCCGAGGAGCAGCTTGAGGGCCACTCCAAGTGGGGCATAGTTGTCACATCGCTGCACGAGGC
>JBBIJQ010000048.1:4283-15704 GCA_037445915.1 Planctomycetales bacterium
TCGCACCAAACCAACGCGCTGCGCCACCTATTGGAAACCAGCGTGTTTGCCGAAGGCTGGGCGCTATACTGCGAAGAGATGATGTGGGAGCAGGGCTTCTACCACGACCTGCGCAGCCGCCTGCTCCAGCTCAAGGACACGCTCTGGCGCGCCTGCCGCGTTATCGTTGACGTGGGGCTGCACACCGGCAAGATGAGCTTTAACGACGCCGTGAACTTCATGGTGAAAGAAGCGAAGCTTGAGCGCGTGAATGCCGTGACTGAAGTGCGCCGCTACTGCCAGACGCCGACGCAGCCGATGAGCTACATGCTGGGTAAGCTGCAAATCCTCGCGCTGTTAGACGACTACAAGAAGAAGCACGGCGCGAAGTTCAACCTTCGCAAGTTCCACGACGAGCTTCTCTCCCACGGCACAATCCCCGTAAAGTATGTGCGGCAACTCATGGGGCTGTAGAAACACTAATACGAACAGCGGCCAATGCCTAGGGCTACTAATGATCTTTGCCACGCCGAGGGCGTCACCATCGCGCCCATCAAGATGGGCGAGGGGAGCACGGGCGCGATGCTAATCCACGGTTACCTAGCCACGCCTGAGGAGATGCGCGGGCTGGCGGAACATCTCGCGGCGCGGGGGCTTCGTGTGCATGTGCCGTTGGTAGCGGGGCACGGGACGACGATGCGCGATTTTCGGCGAACGCGGTGGGAGGACTGGGCATCGTCTGTAGAAAGCGCGCTGAATGAGCTTCAGCATGAGTGCGACAGCGTATTCGTCGTGGGCACCTCGCTGGGAGGCTTACAGGCGCTTCACCTCGCCGCGCACCATCCCGGCATTAGAGGCATCGTCGCTCTTGCGCCATCTGTAGAATTGATGTTCAACCCGCGCAAGCCGTGGCGCAAGGCAAGCGACATGAAGCTATGGCTTCTTTCGCGAATGCCCTGGCTGGCAACACTTTATAAGGGCGAGCCGAGCGACCGCGCGCCGCACTTCATGCACGCCGACATTCACGATGAATCCGCGCGCCTAAGCCACATCTATTACCGCTTCAATCCAACTTCAGGCGTGATTGAGCTATTGAGATACGCGCAGCATGTCAAGAGCGGGCTGCCGCAAATCCGCCAACCGCTGTTGCTCATTCATAGCCCACTGGATGGAACAGTGTCGGTGCGCAGTTCGGAGTTTGTGCTGGCGAACGTAAACTCAGTGGAGAAGGTGCTTGACCTCACGACCGCAGCGAACTCGTGGCACGTGCTGACTGAGGATGTTGACCGGGAGGCGGTATATAATGCTGTCAGCGGGTTCATCGCCCGCATACAGGGAGAAGATTGGATATGGAAATGAACGCAACGATGGTTCCGATGAAAGTTGAATGGGCGCCGGCTTGGCTCTCGTGGGTTGCCGCAACAACGACATGCCTGCGCGCGTTGGGCGTTGAATGCGACCAGGTTGACGTCGCAGGCTACAGCGGCTACGCCTTCCACCTTTGCATTGACGCGAAGCTTTGTTCGTCGGGGCCGTCGGTGCTTAGCTGGGACAGCTTGAACGAAGGGGTGAGATTCCTCGGCCGCACAACCAAGATGTTCTACGGCGGTCAGTGCCATTGCGAGGGCTTCATTACCGACCTAACCCGCGAGCACTGCCGCACGGCGTTTGATATGGCGAAGGCCGAAGTGTTGGCGGGTCGTCCATGCGTGCTTTGGGGCGCGTACATGCCGGAATTTGCAGCAGTCACAGGTTTTACCAGCGACAGCTACCTCGTTGAAAGCTTCAAGGGCTGCATGGGCCAGGAACAGCAGCCTATCCCCTGCGAAGAAGTGAACGCGCCGGGCGGCGTTTATCTGCTCGCATTTCCAAATAGCGCGCAGCTTAACCAGTCGTTCGCTGGCTTGACCGCGATAACGCTTGCTATGAAAGCGTGGAACGCGCCTGGCTTCAGCACATACCGCTATGGCAAAGACGCATACATCCATTGGGCTGAAGCGCTCAAAGGCAAGCGCGCGGACGGCGGCGGCAATGCTTACAGCGCCGCGTGCTACGCCGAAGGGCGCAGGTTTGCGAGTGTTTTCACCGCCAGGCTTGCGAAGCGCCACGAATTCGCCGGTGAGCTGCTTGATACTGCCTCCAAGCACTTCGGGCATTCCGCGGAAGCGCTTGACCATGTGGCCAAGCTGTTCCCGTTCCCCGGCGCGTGGGGCCAGCCGGTAGAGGACGACGAGAAGATTGAGCTTGCCTGCAAGCTGCTCATGGAAGCGCAAGAGGCTGATGCAAAAGCGATGGGCTTGCTGGAAAAAGTGCTGGAAATGGATTGGCCCGCCGGGTAGTAAACGGCGATGCTGCTATAATTCCCGCGTCATTTTCGGGAGGCACTAATGCGCGTCGCTGATGCGTTTCAATTGACCGCCACTGAATTCCGCAAAGTCGTCGTAGGCCAGGACGAAGTCCTGCGCCTGATGCTAGTCGCTTACCTGTCGCACGGCCACATCCTCTTTGAGGGCGTGCCGGGCTTGGCTAAGACGCTGATGGTGAAGGCGCTATCGGTGATACTAGGCAGCGGCGCTGACGGCGGTAAGGCCGAAGGCTTCCGCCGCATCCAATTTACGCCTGACATGCTGCCAAGCGACATCCTCGGCACGATGGTGTATTCCTCGCAGGACGGTAAGTTCAGGCTGCATCGGGGGCCGCTGTTTTGCCACTTCCTGCTCGCCGATGAGATCAACCGCACGCCCCCGAAGACGCAGTCGGCGTTGCTTGAATCTATGGAGGAGCGCCAAGTGACAATAGAGGGTGGGGTGGAGACGCTGCCGCTGGACTTCACCGTGTTCGCTACGCAAAACCCGATTGAGTATGAGGGAACGTATCCGCTGCCCGAAGCGCAGCTTGACCGCTTTATGATGCGCGTGAAGGTCGGCTACCCGTCGCGTGAAAGCGAAAAGGAAATCTTGTTGCGTTACCACAAGGGCTTTGACGCGCAGGATGTCGCATCCGCCGGCTTGCAGGATATAGGCATGTCAGCTTGCTTCTCCGACCTCACGGCGGAAGTGCAGGAAGTCAAGGTCAGAGACGAAATACTTGATTACATCCTGGACATCGTGCAGCGCACGCGCCAGCGCCGGGGCATAGTCCTTGGCGCAAGCCCGCGCGCGGGGATACACCTGCTTCGCGGCGCGAAGGCGCATGCGGCGCTGGAGGCGCGCGACTTCGTTACGCCTGACGACGTGGCGATGCTCGTTCCGCACGTCCTGAACCACAGGCTCATCCTTTCGCCTGAGCTTGAGATTGAAGGCCGCAAATCCGAGGAGATAATCGCCGAAATAGTGAAGTCCGTTCCCGTCCCGCGCTAACAACGCGTTAGTATATTGTTGAAGCTCATTAGCCAACTAACTTACTAACCTGCTGCGCCATCAACGCTTTATCCACGAGGGCATAGGCTTATCAACATGTTTGTTCACTAGCAGAGGATGTGACTCGTAGCGGAGTGTAGCGCGGTTAACGAACGGAGAAGCAGGAACGCTTGCGCTAGATGCCCTTGTGTTCGTCGGAGTCGGGGAGGGCTTCCATGGACTCCTTTTCTTTGCGCTTGGCTTCCTCTCTCTCAAGTTTCTTTTTGAGTTCGGGGAACTGCTGCTTGATAAACTCCTGGCGCTTCATCGGGTCAAGGACGGCGAGGGGGCTGCGGCCGTAAAACTCAATGAAGCCGCACTTCAAGCACATATAGCAGTCAATGGGCGTCGCGCGGTCGTATTTGACCTGCATCCATCCATAGGTGGCGACGAAGTGGGGTTCTTTGGTCACGCCGAAGTTGGCCACTGAGGAAAACTCGCCGCGCACCATCTCACCGCTGCACTTGGGGCAACGGCGCGTTTCTGCATCGGTTTTCGTGGCTTGCGCCGGGAAATCCACGCTCAAGGGGTCCTTCTTCTTAGACACGGACACACCACAATTCTACCATCATCCGGCTCTGACTGCAGAAACCTGCTTAGATGAGGAACCACAGAGCTATGATGAGCAGCACAATCAGGGCAATGGGAAGCCATTCTTCAAGCCCCCTCAGCGCCCCTGCGCGCACCCACATCGTCATCACCGGTTTGTCGGTTGAACTGCCTACTTGGCCTGAATAATCGCCGTTCACTTGCGTGAACTTCAGGTAATACATGCCTGAATCGCGCAGGACGAACCGGCAGCTCCTTGAATAGCGTGTTGACGAGCCGAATGCGTTCGCGCCTACGAGGATCAAATCTGTTTGCGGGTGGATAACTACGCCGTTGGAATCAAGTATCTCGGTGCGTGTCTCCCACATGCCGGCTGCTGCAGGAATGTTAATGTGGTATGTATAAACGCAGTTTTGCTTTGCAGGCGCGTAGAACGGGCCGAAAGTGAAACCCCTGGTAATGGAGCTGGCAGTGGCTTGCTGGTAAAGGACGACGCGGCCGGACGCGTATGTGCAATAAGCCCACCATGTAAGCGCGATGAATGCTAAAATGGCTGTCAGCGCAATTGCGCGCCTGCGGCGAAACAGCGCGCGCACGGAGGCCTCGTGCTGGGCACGAGATGATGCTTTGGGCTTGCCGGAGCCCCCGCTTCCTGTTGCGTCCACGGGATGATTATAGAAGCTGCGGCGTCAAGGCGCAATCACGGCTTGAGTAGCATTTTGCCGATGCTCGCGCGCGATTCAAGCTTTTGATGTGCGTCGCCCGCGCGTTCAAGCGGGAAGACTTCGCTGATGGTGAACTTGAGCTTCCCGGCGCAGTAAAGGTCAATGACCGCGTCCGCATCTTTGCGCACTATGTCGGGATGGTCGCGCACGGTGTTGAGCCAGAAGCCGGTGATGCTTCGGCTGCCGCGCATAAGCAGCTGTGGAACCGCCTGTGCAACATCGCCGCTTGCGCTACCGTAGAGGATGAGCTGGCCAAAGTCGGCGAGCGCTTCTAGCCCCTTGTCAAACGTGTCACGGCCAACGCTGTCCAAAATGATGTTCACGCCGCCCGGTGAAAGCTTGCGCGCCTCGCGCATCCAATCGCCCTGCGTATAGATAATGACTTCGTCAGCGCCCATCGCTCGAGCAGCCTGTGCCTTCTCTTCGCTGGAGGTTGTGCCGATAACGCGCGCGCCAAAGTACTTTGCTATTTGCACGGCCAGCAGCCCAACGCCGCCGGCCACAGCGTGTATGAGCACTGTTTCGCCTGCCTGTGTTTTATGCGATTCGGCAAGCATGTGATAGGCGGTCAATCCTTGCACAGGAAACGCTGCGCCTATCTCCATCGGTATTTCATCTGGCAAGGTGACAACACTATTGACCGGAAGCACTCCATATTCCGCGTATGCAGCCGGCTTGCGGTAGAGCGCGGCTACACGCATTCCAACTTGCAGCCCTAGCGCTTCCACCCCTTCGCCGACTTTTGCGATTGTCCCGGAGGCCTCCAATCCTGCGCCGCTGGGCATCTTTACTGTGCCGCCGCGCGCATATAGCCCACGGCGCATAAGAGTGTCGGCGAAGTTCACGCCAATGTACTCGTGCTTTACCAGCACTTCGCCGGGACCCGGTTCTGGGATAGGCGTGTTTTCGATCTTGAGCGCTTCCGGCCCGCCAAATTCATAGAAGAACACCGTTTTCATTGTGTCCATTTAACCCTCGGTCGCTTGAGTGATTGCATGCTTTCAACTTTTGGGCGGGGGGGGACTTGAACCCCCACGGGTTACCCCACTAGCTCCTAAGGCTAGCGCGTCTGCCATTCCGCCACCCGCCCGATGGAACTAGTATATCAGCTAGAATAACCTGGCGCACTATGTCAGCTTTAGCGTCTGTAGCTTTCGCTGTTCTTCTTGTTTAACTGGTTAGTATAGTGCAGGTCCAATACCTTACGTGCTTGTGAAATCAGAGCACAAACAATGTGGCTTTCGGCTCACAACCCCCTTGACACGGCGGGAAACAAGGCTATTATATCCTAGGCTTTAGCCCCTCCTGCATTTGCCACGCAAAGGGGCTTTCTTGCATTCCGCCAAAGCTAGGCAATACAGCCGGTGGAACTAGGAGGACACTCAATGAAGCTGATGATAATTGACGCGCCAAGCTTGAACGCGTTTGTGGACAAGCTTATTGGCGCGCATCCCGTTATGGGCGTTAGGCAGCATAACGGGGATGGGAAACATTTCACGTTTGCCCGGCTGAGCGACGCTAAGGAGCTTAGGCTGGATTATGGCGTGACGGTCCAGTCCCCTAAGAAATTTTTTTCCCCGCAGAAGGAAATTTTGCTGCACTTCAAAAGGGCTGATTCTCAAGCTGAAGCCGCGCGGCTGGACGCTGCGCCTTTTGTTTTGATTGGCGTTCACCCCTATGACATGGTTGCCATCAACCAGCTTGACCGGGTGATGCGCGAAGGCAATCCCGACGAGCAATATCTTAAGCGCCGCGAGGCCGCCATCATCATCGGTGTGGACCCGGTGAATGTTGGGGAGCGAGCGTTCTGGGGCTCAATGGGAACCTGGGAAGTCAGCGAAGGATACGATGTCTGGCTGACCGATATTGGCGGTAAGTTTGTTGTTGAAACCGCAACCTTGAAGGGCGAAGAGGTTGTCTCCAAGTTTGCATCAACAAAGGGAGCTTCCGCCGACGATGCCAGGAAGCGCGAGGAAGTGCGCGCCAAGCTCCAGAAGCTTGGAACAACTACTGATGTTAAGTTTAAGCCTGAAGAACTGCCAGGACTTCTTCGCGGAAACTTTGAACATCCCATTTGGGATGAGAAGGCGCAAAAGTGCTACTCCTGCGGGAGCTGCAACCTTGTCTGCCCAACTTGCTACTGCTTTGACGTGCAAGACCACGTAGATATTTGCCTCACTCAGGGAACGCGTTACCGCATTTGGGACAGCTGCCTGCTTGAGGAGTTTGCCATCGTCGCCGGAGGCGAGAACTTTCGCGAGCACAGGCAGCAGCGCTACCGCCACCGCCTGTTTCGCAAGGGATTATACCTTTACGATAAGGTTGGCGACATAGCCTGCGTTGGCTGCGGGCGCTGCGCAACGGCTTGCCTGCCCGACATCGCAGACCCAGTTGATGTTTACAACATTCTAAAGGAGGGCAAGTAGGTGACCTTCCATCACGCAGAGAATATGTATGTTCCGGTCCCTGCCACCATCAAGAATGTAGTGCAGCTCACTCCGATTGAGAATGTATTCACTATCGCGCTGGATAACGGCAAGCCATTAGGGCACAAGCCTGGGCAGTTTGTGGAGATATCGGTGTTCGGCATTGGCGAAGCGCCAATCTCGGTGACTTCTTCGCCAAGCCGCAGCAACGGGACGTTTGAACTGGGCATCCGCAAAGTCGGCGATGTGACAGGCGCGATGCACGGCCTTAATGCCGGAGCGAAGATTGGCATCCGCGGCCCGTTCGGAACGAGCTTCCCTGTTGACGAGATGAAGGGCAAGGACGTCTGCGTCGTCGCAGGCGGCTGCGGCTTGTTCCCCGCGCGCTCGGTCATCAATGAAGTTGTTGACAACCGTAAGGATTACAACCGCGTCATCATACTCTATGGTACGCGCTCCCCGGGCGACCGCCTGTTTGTAGAGGAGCTTGCTGATTGGCATATACGTGAGGAAATTGAGTTTTACGAGACAGTTGACCGCGCCGAGGCTACCGAGGAGAACAGCTTGGCATGCTGGTCGGGTAATGTGGGAGTGATTACGACGCTCTTTCCCAAGGTTGAGCTTGACCCCGCCAAGACCTATCCGATTGTCGTCGGCCCTCCAATTATGTACAAATTCGTGCTAAAGGAACTGGAGAAGAAGAGCATCCCTCATGAGCAGATTTTTATGAGCCTTGAGCGGAGGATGAAATGCGGCGTTGGCAAGTGCGGCCATTGCCAGATAAACGGCCTGTATTCATGCCAGAGCGGCCCCGTCTTCCGGTATTCTGACATCCGCCATTTGAAGGAAGCGTTGTAATGAAACCGAGAATCGCATTCTTTGATTTTGCCAGCTGCGAAGGCGACCAGCTCCAAGTAGTCAACTTGGAGGAAGACCTTCTTGCGCTGCTTGAACATGTTGATGTTGTGAGCTTCCGTGAGGCGATGAAGGAACATAGCGACGAATACGACATCGCATTTATAGAAGGTTCCATTACCCGCCTTGTGGACGAAGAGCGCCTGAAGAAGATACGCGCCAATGCCACGTATCTTGTCGCGTTAGGCTCGTGCGCCACAATAGGAGGCATCAACGCTATCAAGAACTTCCACAACCTGGAAGAAGTGCGCAGATACGTCTATGCAGACAAGTGGCAGGAATATGACACTTATGCGACAAAACCAGTGAATGCAGTAGTTCAGGTGGATGCGTATGTTCACGGCTGCCCGATTGACCGTACGGAGTTTATGAACATCGTGAAAGCGATGTTGCTTGGAAAGAAGCCCCCGCTGCCTAACTACCCGGTCTGCGTGGAATGCAAGCTAACAGATAACGTTTGCGTCTTCCAGAAGGGCGAGTTCTGTCTTGGCCCAGTGACGCGCGCAGGCTGCAAAGCGTGCTGCGTGACTGAGGGTTGCATTTGCTGGGGATGCCGAGGTTTCGTGGATGATCCAAACAACGAAGCCCACAAAGAGGTTCTGGAGAAATACGGCCTAAAGGCGCAGGAAGTCATCAACAAGTTTCGCCTTTACGGCGGGTGTTCGCAGGAGGTTGAGTAATGACCGGAAATAGTGACGTCAAGGTGAACGTGCACTACGTGACCCGAGTAGAGGGCCACGGCAATATACATGTAGAGATCAAGGGCGGCAATGTAGTTGATTGCCGATGGGAAGTGCCTGAAGCACCGCGTTTCTTTGAGGCGATGGTACGAGGGCGCATGTGGCACGAAGTGCACCACATCACAAGCCGCATCTGCGGCATCTGCTCCATCGGACACACGCTCGCAAGCGTAAAGGCGACTGAAGCTGCGATGGGTATCAATGTCACGCCGCAGACCGAAAAGCTGCGCCGCCTTTGCATCCATGCGGAAAACCTGCAAAGCCACACGCTTCACGTTGGCTATCTCGTGCTGCCCGACTTGCTGGGAGTTGACAGCGTTGTCCCGCTTGCTTCAACGCATCCCGTGGAAGTGAAGACCGTCATCCGCTTGCACAAAGCTGCAAACGAAATGAGCGACCTGCTTTGTGGCCGCACAACTCACCCGCAGCGTCTCGTTCCCGGTGGCTTTACGAAGCTGCCGACGAAAGAGCAGCTTAGTGCGTTAGCGAGTGGGCTTGAGGCAGCAATTCCAGATTTAAAAGTTGTCGCGGGGCTTTATGGAGCACTCCAGGGCAACTTCCCGAAGTTTTGGCGCGAGACCGAATACATTGCGCTGACTGCCGACAATGAATACGCCCTTTACGACGGCCATATCGGCAGCACTGACGGCGGAACTTGGCCGGTGCCGGAATATCGCGGTATCGTGAATGAATATCTCGTTCCGCAATCAACCGCGAAATGGGGCAAACACAACCGCGAGTCGTTTATGGTAGGCGCACTGGCACGCTTCAACCTAAACTACGACAAGCTCTCGCCGATGGCTAAAGACATTGCGAAGTCACTGGGCCTCCAACCCGTGAACTGCAACACTTATATGAACACGGTTGCGCAGGTTGTAGAGTGCGTTCACAGCTTTGAGGATTCGCTGAACATAATCAACGGGCTTATCAAAGAAGGTATCCACGACGAGAAGCCGCAAGTAACACCTCGCGCTGGCAAGGGAGCTGGAGGAGTAGAAGTTCCGCGTGGAGTTCTATTCCACGAATACGAATACAACGACGAAGGGCGTTGCACCGGCGCAAACTGTGTGATTCCAACGAACCTCAATCACGCGAACATCCAGCTTGACTTTGAGGCGATAGTGCCGACGCTCATCGGCAAGTCCGAGAAGGAAATAGAGCTGGCGCTGGAGATGATGGTTCGCGCATATGACCCATGTATCTCATGCTCCACGCATTACCTTCGCGTGAACTTTGCGAAGTAAGGTCTCACTACATATTACGCCGCGAAACAAGCGCAGCCCTTTCGGTGGCTGCGCTTGTTATAAGCTTACTCCGAGCTAGTTGCCTCTTGGTCATTCGAAATTTGGCTTTGTCCCGAACATTTCCCGCAACTTAATAACGGCTTCGGAATGCAGGCGCACAAACGTAGCTCCAGGGACTGCTTCACGTGCCGCCGGCACGTAACGCTCGTTTCACTGGTAGACGAAGATTACCGGGATGGAACTTGTGGACTTACGCTCATGTATTGCGCGCGCCGTCTCAATGCCGTGTTTGGCCCTGTACGCCATATAAACCACCACGACATCCGGTTTCCTCTCGGCTGCGAGCTTGTATGCCCTAGCGCCGTCTTCGTTCTCCAGTATCACGTCCCACCCCTCACACTCATAGCGCGCGGCTTGCTTCTCTGAATATTCCTTGTTCCAGCTAATCAGCAGCACCTTTGGTTTCATCTTCATTCACCTCGTTAGATATCTGGAATTTCGGCTTTACAGGAATGCTGGTCAACAGCGACCATAATCCCGCAAGTACGGGGGGGAACACAAGCGCGGCATATACTGCGAGCGTTTGCACGTGAAAGTAATAACGGAAATGGATGCCCGCCGCGATGAGCAACACGCCGCCGATAACCGGGAAACGGAACGCCGTCAGTGTTACAGCCAGCAGCAACAGCCCTGGTGTAATGCTGTGCATCAATATTCCTGTGATATCGTAGCCTTCCGAAATGCTCTCGGCGATGGCGAACCAAGTCCAGAACAAACCTGCCAGCCCGGTTGTTGCCAGCAGGATGTAGCGGATCACCGTAGACACTGAAAACTTGGTGTTCGGAGCTTTTTCCATATACGTTCTTTTCGGCTTAAGCCGCACTTGATTATTATGCGCTTATTGCGGCGGCTGGCACGCTCGGCTACGGCAATCGTCGGCGACATCCTTCGGGATTATCCTTAGCGCAAGGATTATAAGCGCTGGGATGATGATAGCGTCGTCAATGTGGCCGATAACCGGGATAAAGTCGGGGATGATGTCAAACGGCAGAAACGCGTAACCCACCGCTGCTCCCACCAGCCATCGGGCAAGGCGTGGCGTCCGCCTGTCGGCAAGCATCAAGCGGTACGCCGAAAGCTCCCGTCTTAAATCGGCCAGCGTAATCCGCTTAGGCATCGCGTTTAGTTAGAAATCCCAGTCGGGCTTTGGAACCGGCATCTGCAGCGCGCGGTCTAGCTGGTCCAGGAGTTTAGGCGGCGCTTTTAAATCGTCGGTGTAGGACAAGCCGGTTGCGGAACGGACGCCAAGCCACATGCGCGTGAAAGCATTAACGCTAGCATCCATCATCGGCAGCTTCAATTCCTCGCCGCGCCTTGCAGAGCTTTCCGCGCCAAGCGTAACAACGTAGTTTCCTGCGCACCCGCGCCAAGGCGAGTCCTCCGGT
>JBBIJQ010000049.1:0-15030 GCA_037445915.1 Planctomycetales bacterium
CGCGGCGTCCCAGTGCGCGCCTGGCCTGAGATCAGCCCGACGACGAGGGGAATGACTGCAAGGTGGCACGGGCTTAGCGCGACGCTCATGACTCCCCACACGAACGCAGCCAGCAGCGCAAGCCACTGTGCGCAGCCACCTGATGCCAGCAGTTGTGTTATTTGTTCGCCCATTCCCGCGGGTTAATGCGCGTGATGATTATACCTGCGGGGCGCAGGATTACTTCGAACTTACTGCTTGTAGGCGGAGCTTCAGCTCCGCTATGGTATCTGGAACAAACCCCGAGCTCCTCCCAGAACTGGACTAAGGCTTGCCAGCCTTCGGCTGGTCCCGCCTGCAAGTATTATGAAAGCAGTATTTAGTTTGCACTAAAGCCTAAGTGAACTTATAGCCAAGTTCGGCCCATTTCGCTACGATGTCCTGCGCTGAAAGCCCGCCTTCCATGCGAAACAGCTGCGTGCCGTCGGGGCTCAGGAATATCAGCGTGGGTATCCCGCGAATACCCAGGTCTTTCGCGCGCTGGGGCTCCTTGTCTGTGTCAATGCGCTCAACAACAAACTTTCCCGCGTAGTTCCTTTCCAGTTCGTCCAGAACCGGTGCCATCTGACGGCAGCCCGTTCACCAGTCTGCACCGAGATACTGAAGCTTCGGCGTGCTTGCAGATGCTGCCTGCGCCGGCGGAGGGGCATTGCTGGTCGTCGTGCCAGCGCTAGTGTCCTGTGTAGGCTTGTTGCACGATGTGGCGATTAGTGCGAGAGACATGAGCACTGCTGCTCCTAATAGCACGGCAATAAAACGAATCCCCATAATTGCACCTCAAAACAATTCGCGCAGGCATGCAATGCCTTCCGGCGCTAATTATACATCTTGCCTATGACCCGCGCACGCGAGTATAGCCTGCGGCGAACGTCCGCCGGGGGTGGGCTTTGCAGAGTTGGCAGCGGCGGAAGGCTTGTTAGCGGCCGTGCCGGTGGATGAAGGGTTTGCGCCCTGCGGCTGGTTACACCCCACTAATACCGCAGCAAGCAAGGCAAAGGAAGCATTTGCGAGCAATTGCGCCTTATCAATTTTATCTCCCGCTAGCCTAAGGCCAACAGCTTCTTGATGTCCTCAACGGTTAGCAGCCTACCGGCTGATTTCACGACTCCGTCAATAGCCAGCGCGGGGGTCATCATCACGCCGAATTCCATTATCTCCTTAATGTCGGAGACTTTAACTATTTCATGCTCAATTCCCAAGCAAGCGCTGCCGTCTCTGCGTGTTCAAAGAGCTTCTTGCACTTGGGGCATCCAGTTCCGAGTATCTGAATTTTCAAGCCCGTTGCCTCCTATCCGAATAATGCGCCAAACAACATGCCGCTGGCAGTGGAGAGCAAAACAACGATGACGGCGAATGTTGCCGTTTTTTTTAGTCCCATAACGCTGTTAAGCACTAACATGCTGGGCAGCGATAGCGCCGGCCCCGCCAAAAGCAGCGATAACGCAGGTCCCTTACCCATCCCGCTGCCTAACAGGCCTTGCACAATCGGGACTTCAGTGAGCGTCGCGAAATACATAAACGCTCCGGCTATTGAAGCGAAGAAGTTAGCCCTCAATGAGTTGCCGCCGACAGCCGCGCTGACCCATTCGCTGGGGATAAGCGCTTCACGGCCTGGCATCCCCAGGAGCAGGCCGGAGAAGAGCACTCCTAGCAGCAGCAGCGGCATTATCTGCTTGGTGTAGCCCCAGCTCGCGCCGAACCAATCCCCCGCTTTGCCGCCGCTTGTGCTCGTGATGATGGATACGCCGATGAGCGCGGCCAAGAATGGGATTGCGGGAAGCGCGGGGAATACTGCAGCCAGAGCGGCTACTGGGACTGCAACCAAGGCTACCTTCTTCCAAGCAATTCCTAGCCATGCAACAAGCATATATCCCAAAGCCAATCCTGCGAAGGCCGTCAATATCCATTTAGCGTTATATACGGCTATGAACGCTGCGCCGCTTGTCTCGTTAGGCTTTGCCCACGTCGCGAAGACAAGCACGCCTACAAGGGCCGCGAAAAACAGCGCGTTCTTCCATAGCGGCCATGTCGGTTCTGGCACAGGAAGATGAGCTTGCGCGTTGGCTTTGGCGGTTTCCCCGTGGCGAAAGATGAAGTGCATCAGCAGCCCGATGACTATGCTGAAGAAAACCGCCATGACAGCCCGGGCAATGCCGATTTCCACGCCGAGAATGCGCGCGGTGAGGATGATCGCGAGCACGTTTATCGCAGGGCCTGAGTATAGGAACGCCGTCGCCGGCCCAATCCCCGCGCCCAGCTTGTAGATTCCGGCAAACAGCGGCAGCACGGTGCAGGAGCAGACCGCGAGTATCGCTCCTGATACTGACGCTACTCCATATGCCAGCACCTTGTTTGCCTTCGCACCAAGGTACTTCATCGCTGAACCTTGGCTAATGAAGGCTGCTATTGCCCCCGCGATGAAGAACGCAGGCAGCAGGCAGAGGATGACGTGCTCGCGCGCATACCAGCGCACCATTGTCAGCGCTTCGGTAACGGCATTATCAAAGCGCGGTATCCCAACTGGAAGAAAGTAGCTTATGGCGAAGCCGGCTGCGATGTTGCGATGTATATGAGCGGCCGCCACTCGCGCATCCAATCTGTTTTCATTTATGAATCTTGGTTACATATGAGCGTGTATCTGCGCAACCACAGCGAAATCGGGAATGTGAGCTTAGCAGCCGTGCATCTTGCTTGATGAAGTCGTCAACGCAGTCTATGAACCCCGCGACGCAGGTCATGCGCAGGCTGTAATAAACCTGCTGCCCACGCTTTTCGTCGACGACTATGCCCGCAGCTTTCAGCACGGACAGGTGCTTGGATATTGTGGACATGTCAGCGCCGACCATGTCCGTAAGCTCGCAGACGCAGCGCGGGCCGCGCGAAAGTTCGTGGACGAAGAACAGGCGGGTGGGGTGCGCCAGCGCCTTGAAGACCTTCGCGCGCGCCTCCAAGCCGCTAAGCGAGCCCTCGTAACTGCGCAGTGTAGTTGTGCGTACCATAGATACTTGGTAATATAGCCAAATAGCCAAGCATTGTCAATGGGTTGCGGCACGCGTAATGCTAAATGCTGAGCGCTTCTTTAAGCTGCCCGCCGGTCCAGACTTCCACGCCGAGCTTTTGCGCCTTCGCGAGCTTGCTGCCCGGCTCCTCGCCCGCGACGAGAATGTCGGTGCTCTTGCTGACAGTGCTCACGAAGAAACCGCCCGCGGCTTCAATCATGTCCTTAAGTTCCTCGCGTGAATGCGGCTCAATGCGGCCGGTAATGCATATCTTCTTCCCCGCCAACGCGCCCACCGGGACATCGCCGCCGGTGTCGGCTTTCATCCGCACGCCAGCATCCCGCAGCCGCTCCACCATCGCGCAGTTGCCCTTATCTGCGAAGAACTCGCGTATCTCGTGCGCGACGACCTTGCCGATGCCGTAAACCTTTCCCAACTCGGCTTCGCTTGCGCCCATCAGCGCATCAATGCTGCTGAACTTCTGCACCAGCATGCGCGCGGTCTGCTCGCCGACCTGCGGAATGCCCAGCGCGAAGACGACGCTTGCGAAGGGGCGCCTCTTGCTGCCTTCAATCTCCGCAAGCAGGTTTTTCACCGACGTTTCGGCGAAGCCCTCCATCTCCATAAGCTTCGCTTCGTGCTTGCGCAAGTCGTAAATGTCGGCGGGGTTCATCAAGAGCCCCGCCTCAACTAGCCTTCGCGCAACTTTTTCGCCCAAGCCTTCAATGCGCATCATTCCGCGCCCGGCGAAGAACGCTATTTGCTGCGTGATGATCTCGGGGCACTGCGTATTAACGCACACTAGCCTTGGCGGATCGTCCTTGCGCTCAAGCGCGCTGCCGCACGACGGGCATTTCGTCGGCAGCTTCGCGAGTATGTCCTCGCGCTTCTCGCCAACCTGCGCAAGGCCCTCAACCTTAGGTATGACTTCCCCTGCGCGGATGACGCGCACGCTGTCGCCGATGGCAATACCGAGCCGCCCGATTTCGTCAAGGTTATGCAGCGTCGCGCGCTTCACCGTGACGCCGCCTATATCCACCGGCGTAAGCTCCGCGACCGGCGTGAGCGTCCCCGTGCGAGCGACCTGGAACGTCACGCCAAGTAACTCCGTGACCGCCTCCTGCGCCGCATACTTATATGCAATCGCGAAGCGCGGCGACTTCGCAGTGAACCCGAGCTTCGCCCACAGCGCTACCTCGTCTAATTTGACAACCGCGCCGTCAGTGGCAAAGGGAAGCGCTTCCCGCAGCCGTGGAAACTCGTCCTCTAAAAACGCGACGGCTTCATCAATCCCGCTGCACACTCGCGCGATGGGCGCGGTAGGCAACTGCAGCCCTCGCATGTAATCCAGCGCCTCGTGTTGCGTCAGCACCCCGTGCTTCTCAGGCTCAACGAGCGTGTAGAGGAATACGCGCAGCGGCCTTCCGGCCGTGATGTTCACGTCAAGCTGGCGCAGGCTTCCCGCCGCAGCGTTGCGCGCATTGGCGAACAGCGGCTCGCCCTCATCCTCGCGCTGCTTATTCACGCGCGCAAAATCGCTTTGCGTGAAAAACACCTCCCCGCGCGCCGTCAGCGTCGCATCCTTCGCCAGCCGCAAAGGCAGTGCCTTTACAGTGCGCAGGTTCGCGGTCACATCTTCGCCTTCTTCGCCGTCGCCGCGCGTCGCTCCCTGCGTAAACGCGCCGTTTTCATAGCGCAGCGATATCGCCAGCCCGTCCAGCTTCGGCTCTACAATGTAAGTAAGCGGCGCAGCATCCTCGCCCATCTTCAGGAACCTGCGCACCCGCGCGTCAAACTCGCGAAGAGCCTCCAGAGAAAACGCGTTGTCCAGGCTGAACATCGGCTCGGCATGCCTGACGGTGGCGAACTCCTTGCGCACCGCGCCGCCGACTTTTTGCGTGGGGGAGTCGGGGGTGACGAGGCCGGGGTTGTCCTTCTCAATTTGCTCAAGCTCGCGGTAAAGCGCGTCATAATGCGCGTCGGTTATTTCTGGCGCGTCCAGCGTGTAGTAAAGGTAATTGTGCCGCGCGATTTCGCGCCGAAGCTCTTCGGCGCGCCGCGCAGCCTGCTCAAGTTCGTTCCCCACGCGCATATTTTACTTCAGTTCATTGCTCAACAGCCATTTCTCTCAATTCAACTCTCCCAACTTACCCTCTTGGCGCCATTTCCGCCGTTTCCCCTTGCGCTCTGCATCCTATCTGCTACAATCCCCGCCCATGTGTGGAATATTTGGAATCGTGCTTAAAGAAAAGAGCGACAAGCTCGGCGATATGATGGTGCGCGCGGCGCACCGCCTTTCATACCGCGGATACGACTCGGTGGGCATGGCTGTCGTCACCGGCGACGGGCCGATAGACCTGCGCAAGGACACTGGCAATATCCAGAAGACTAACGCGCAGTTCCACTTTGACCAGATGTCCGGTACGCGCGGCATCCTCCAGCTTCGCTGGGCGACCTTCGGCGTCCCCAACACCATCAACGCCCAGCCGCACTTTGCGCCGGGCGAAGAGATGATTGGCGCGCACAACGGGAACATCACCAACAACCCGTTCCTGCGCGACGACCTCTCCGCCGAGGGCTACACCTTCAAGAGTGAAAACGACGGCGAGACGCTGGTGCTGCTTTCGCACAAGTACTTGTCGCAGGGCTTGTCGCCCGAAGAGGCTTACACGAAGATCATCGGCGACACTGAAGGCGACTTCGCGCTTGTGTTTATGCGCAAGGACAAGCATGAAATCTACGCGACCAAGATGGGATCCAGCCTTTACCTCGGCCTCGCGGAAGACTTCATCTGCATCAGCTCCGACCTGCCGAGCATTTTGGAATTCACGAAGAAATACATCCGCCTGGAAAACGGCGACCTCGTGATATTCAACGACCATGAATACCGCATCTTCCGCCTGCCGGAGCAAAAGTATATTGACCGCCCGATAACCATCTCCAACATTGACGTTGAAAACGCCAACAAGGAGCCCTTCGCGCACTTTTTTATGAAGGAGATCCACGAGCAGGTTGAGGCGACGCACAACATGCTTGACTTCTATGACAAGAGCGGCCGCTGGGAGCCGTTCGTTGAAGCGCTGGACAAGTCCGAGCGCGTGATAATGGCCGGCGCGGGCACGAGCCACCACGCCTTGCTGCTCGGCACGTATTTCTTCAACAAGATCGCCAAGTTCTCCATCTACCCGTCAATGGCGTCGCAGATGCTGCCTATGTTTGAAAACAGCATCCGCGAGGGCGACCTGCTTGTCTTGGTGTCGCAGTCAGGCGAGACCAAGGACCTGATGAACGTTTACAACTGGAGTCGCGAGCACCGCACCGCGAGGACATTCTCGGTCGTGAACAACATCGGCTCAACGCTGGCGCTGCACTGCGACGGCATGATACCGATTGTGAGCTACCTGGAAATCTCCGTTCCCGCGACAAAGACTTACACTAACCAGGTGCTTTGCTTCCTCTATTCCGCGATGAAGCTCGCGGAGCGCCGTGGCATCAAGTATAAGGGGATTACCTGGGACGATGTGTTCCGCATCCCCGAACTCATCAAGGAAACGATTGCGATGTGCGAAGAGCCCTGCAAGAAGCTGGCGCCAGTCTTGCTGCCCCGCCCGTCCATGCACATCCTCGGCCACGATATGACGCACCCGGTGGCTATGGAAGGCGCGCTGAAGATGAAGGAAGTCGTTTACAACCACCCCGAGGGCATGTATTCCTCCGAGTTCAAGCACGGCCCGCTGGCGGTCGTGGACAAGGGCTACCCGGTGCTGTTCGTGTCGCTGCCGGAAAACGAAAACCTCGTCCTGTCGCATATGAACGAGGTTATCTGCCGCCTCGGCCTGGTGGTGCATGTGGGCCAGCCCAGCCGTGGCTACGACAAGATCTTGCACCACAAGCTGCCCATCCCCGCAGTGGGCAACCCATACCTGAACAGCATCCTCTCGGTCATCCCGCTACAGATGATCGCCTACGAAATGGCAATAGCGCTGGGGCACAACCCCGACCAGCCGCGCAACCTGAGCAAGACGCTCACGGTTGACTAAGCGGCTTGTTTCTTGCAACACATGCGGCGGGTGCTTCGGCATCCGCCGCTTTATTTAATCGGCGGCTGGCGCGCGAAACGCCCAAAAGCCGCATCAGCAATGGAAATGGCGTTGGCTCTGTTAAAAGGGGAGGGGCGCCATAGCGGCGCCCCATTAATCCAGAAAGGAAGTTAGGTAATAGTTTAGACTATGCCCAGGCGTTTTTGTTCCAGCTTCCGCTGAAATTCCCCCGAGAGTTTTACTTAGGCTTTTATCGTTCTGATATAATCAGGCTGAAAGAACACATTTTTGCTTGGGGCGGAGATGAAACGCTTAGTAGAACAACTTGCGGCTTTGCTGATACTCGCCGCCATAATCGCATCCTGCGGCGGGGCGAATAACGCCGTGAGGACACCTGCTACCTCTGCCGCGCAAAACGGCGCGCTGGAGAAGCTCCAGTCGCTGCCCATTCCTGAAGGCGCTGACCCGGCGGTGTTCCAAATGCTCAAAGGCGAGCTGACGCGCCAGCTTGCGCAAAACGGCTGGAAGTCCGCAAGCGCGCCGCCCGACCCGGCGAAGCCCGGCAATGACGTCGCTGACCTTGCGCTTGCGCCGGACGGCACAGACTGGGCGCTTGAGTGGACGTTCAAGAGCCTCGGCGACTACGACCAGAACGGCGCAGTGGGCGTGAGCGATATAACGCCGCTTGCCGCGCATTTCGGGCACAACGCCGCCGACGCGCTAGACGCGCTCATAGACCTTGACCAGAACGGCGTGGGCGTGAGCGACGTCACCGCAATCGCCCAGAACTTTGGCGTAACCGTCGGGGGCTATGCTGTGATGCAGTCCGCCAACGGCGTTGACTGGACGGAGATTGACCGCGCGCCGTTTGCGTCGGAGCAGGTCACGGAGCCGCGCAGGCTGTCATTCACGCTGCCCGCCCCCAACGACCTGGACATGTTCCGCGTGCGCGTCTATGACAGCACCGAAGCCGCCTTCGGCAAAGCAAGCAACGCAGTGCGTTTTGCAGCATATGACTTGACGGTGGAGCTGGTCGTGGCGTCAACACCGCCCGTGAGCGGCATAGGCACCGAGCCCGACCCCTTCGTCGTCCAGTTCAACACGACTACGCCGATTGAATACGACATCCGCGTGTTTTATGCGAAAGGCGAAGCCGGGGAGGTTGAGTTAACCGACCAGGTTACGTTTGAAACATTCCCGCCCGCGTTCATAAGCTTTAGCGCAGCAACGCTGCCGGAGCCCGTGAAGATGACTGTGGACAACCCCATGGCGGGAAGTTTCAACATCACCGCTGTCTGGGGAGATATCGCACCGCTAGCATCCGACCCGCTCTATTTCCGCGTCCAGGGCGGCCTCCCGGGGTAAGGCAGCTCATCCGATTCTGGTAGGCGGAACTTTAGCCCCGAGTCCGTAGGCCAGGCTTTAGCCTGGCGATGGTGAACGGTTTTCGGGGTTCGGGGCTCGGTTTCAATTGAGTACGCCGGGCTAACCAGCCCGGCTGCGGGTTCTGGAATCAGGCTGTAGGGCAGGGGTTTATCCCCTGCCGTCTGTATGGTTTTCTTGTAGGCGGCACCAGCCGAAGGCTGGCTTGCTTTAGCGCCGCTCTGAGATATTCCGCGGAACTTCAGTTCCGCTCCGGATGTAGGGCACGGACTTGTACCGCACTTCTGATTGATACGTGTGATTTAGCATGGCTCTGTGGAGAGTAATCCTTTTTTCCCACTTATTCCTTGACGCGCTTCTCCTTTCAACCTTCTACTTCCTACCGACTAACCGTATAATCTCCACATGCCTGCGCAGCCCATCTTCGGGAACGGCATTGCGCTTCGGTTCTTGGCGAAGCTGATTTTGCGCGAGACGCTGCCGAGCACGATGCTGCTCACCGGCCCCGGCGGGGTTGGGAAGGCGCTGACGGGCTTTGCGTTCATCACGGCGCTGGTGTGCGAGCGGAACATTGGCAAACGCGCACAAAGCGCGGTGGACATTGCCGGAGGAAACGGCGGCGGTGATAACGCGCATGAAACATCCACACTGCTCAGCTCATGCGGCGAATGCGCTGCATGCCGCGCGCTGGAGGCGGGAGTGTCCACCGATTTCGCAGGCATCCGCCCGAAGACTGCCAAGCTTACGCTGAAGACGGTGCGCGAAGAGCACGGCTCTTTCCGCGACGCATACCTTTACCCGCGCGCGCTGCCATACCGCCTGTTCCTGATGGAAGAGTGCCACGCGATGAGCGAGGACCTCGCCAACACGATGCTCAAGCTGCTTGAGGAGCCGCCGGAGCGCACGCTGTTCATCCTCGTGACCGACCAGCCGTCGCTCTTGCTGCCAACAATCATTTCGCGTTCATTGCGCGTGCGCTTCCGCCCTGAACCTGAAGCGGCATTGGCGCAGTGGCTGCGCGATGACGGAGTATCCGCGACCGATGCCGAGAACGCGGCGTTCTTCGCGCAGGGCAGGGCGGGCATTGCGCGATTCTTCCTGCTGGAAAAAGAGCTGCTGCCGAAGACAACGGCGGTTATGGGCAAGTTCACGGGTATGCTCAAGAAGCAGCCTACCGCGGCAGGGCTATATCCGCTGGGCGATGCGTTGCTTGCGCTGGCAGACATTTACCACGACGCGATGGTGCGCGTGGAAACAGGCGACGTGCCGCAGTCGTATTACCTGCTTCCGTGGCGTCGCGCGGCGGAAGCCATCGGCGATGACGAGCCTGAGAAGATGGCTGACGAGCGCAGGCGCGAGCTTCGCCGCGAAGCGCTGCAACTGGCGCTGGACATGCTGTTGCTTGCGGTGTGGCGCGTGAATCCCGGGGCTGCGGCTGCGTCAGCGCCTCTTTTCGGGCAGGCGACGAGCATGCTGGACGTGAACCTACGCGAAGAGCAGGTCGTGGATTATTTGCTGGTGGGAATGGCCGGTGCTAGAATTAGCAGCCCTTGAGTGGGCGAAGCCGTGGATACCGAATATCACGCCAATGACGAAGCAAGCGCGGGCGAAGACGCCCCGCAGCCTTCCGGCGCTCCTGCGCAGTGTGAAGCAGGAATAGCTGCTCCAGCTCTCGCCGCGCCAGTCGCCCCCGAATCCATTAAGCCGCCTGAGCGCTGGGCTTACTATGTCGCGATGGGCAGGCTGCGCCGCCGTAGCGTTTTCCTCGCCGCAGAGGATATGGGCCGCCACTTCGGCAGGCAGGTCATTGTGGACGCTGAATACGGGCTGGACATTGGGCTGTTGCGTGAACGCTGCAAGGAAATCCCTAACGAAACCGCCGGCGTGGTTGTGAGGCCTGCCGACTGTGGCGACCTTGAGCACGCGGCGAAGAACGTCGACGCAGATGTTGAGTGCGCGAAGATCTTTGAGGACGCCGTGCGCGACGAGGGGCTGGATATGAAGCTAGCGGGGATTGACCACAGCTTTGAGCAGGCGCGCATTACCTTCTACTACCAAGCGTCGGGGCGCGTGGACTTCCGCCAGCTTGTGAAGCTACTTGCTTCAAAGCTGCGGCGGCGCATTGAGCTTTACCAGCTCAATTTGCGCGACCAGCTTTTATTCCACGCATATATCGGCCCGTGCGGCCTGGATCTGTGCTGCAAAGCAAAGCCAGAGCTTTTCCCGGAGAAAATCCCGACGCGCCTGGCGAAGCTGCAAAAGCTACCATACAGCCCAGGGAAGATGTCGGGCATGTGCGGAAAGCCGTACTGCTGCCTGAAATACGAAGCTGAAGGCTACCAGGAGTTTGCGGACTTCCTGGGGATTAAGCCCGGTGCGCCCTTCCGCCGCAAGGGCGGCGACAGGAAGGAATGCCGCGTCATGGACTGGAACATGCTCACCAACCAGGTTTTTGTTGACGCGGGCGAAGATGACAAGGAGCTTGTCTTTACGCTTGAGGAATTCAAGCGCGAGTTCGAGCCGATGCGCCGCCAAGACCACGCCAAGCAGCAGCACCGCGACGATGAAGGCTAGCCGCCCCGCGCAGCCGCGTGGGCTATAATTGGGCTATGCGCCCGTAGCTCAGGGGATAGAGCATCTGCCTTCTAAGCAGAGGGTCGCAGGTTCAAGTCCTGCCGGGCGTAATTTCCATGTTCGGTTGTGAGTTGGAGGGCTTGCCCTATGGAAACAGGCATAGTAATCGTGACAACGACGTATCCATCCAAAGAGAGCGCGCTAGATGCCGCGCGGGAAATCATCCGTGGGAAGCTCGCAGCCTGCGCGCACATTTATCCCGTCACCAGCGTTTATCACTGGGAGGGGAAACTGGAAGAAAGCGGCGAGTTTGCGCTTGCAGCCAAAACAACCATTGAATCCGCTTCAAGGCTTATGGAGCGCTTGCGCGCCAACCATCCCTACGCGCTTCCGGAGCTGCTGATAACCCCGGCCGGCGGCGATGCGCGCTACATAGAGTGGGTTAAGTCCGCGGTTTAGTGAAGCGCGAATGCCAGTGAACACATGAGCCAGTGGTATCATCTAAAGCATGACGATGAATAAAGCTGCATATGCATTATGCGCCGTGCTCGCGCTCGTCGGGCTTCTTGCGCTTTCGCCCTGCGCCTATGCCGGGCTGTTTAAGGTGTCGCGCAACGACGAGCGCAAGATTGGCCAGGGGTTCTACGAAAGCTACAAGAAGGAACGCAAATATCTTGATAACACGCCCGACGGCGCGCGCGTGAAGCGGGTAGGGCAGAAACTCGTGCAGCGCAACAACCTTTCCGACTGGAACTACACATTCACGCTGGTTGACGACGAGGAAGTAAACGCCTTCGCCGTCCCCGGCGGCTACGTCTTCATTAATAAAGGCCTTTACGATTACCTTTTCTATGACGAGGCGATGCTGGCTGCGGTGCTGGGCCATGAAATGGCGCACATAAAAGAGCGCCACTACAAGCAAATGTATGAAAAGTCGCTGAAGGCGCAGCTGGGGATACTCGCAGTTGGGCTTGCCATAGGCGGGCGCGAAGGGCAGGCTGTCGCGGAAACGCTGGGATACGGCGGCTCGCTGATATTCCTTAAGTATTCACGCGACGATGAAGAGCATGCAGACCGCACCGGCATTGAACTTGCTTTCGGCGCGGGATACGACCCCTATGGGATGTCGCGCAGCATGCGCCTGTTCAGCAAGCTGGAGAGCAAGCTGGGCAAGACGGAGTTGTTTGACCTTTGGCGCACCCACCCGCAACCAAAAGAGCGAATTGATCGCTGCCAGAGGATAGCGCTGGAGCTAAGCGGGAAAAGCGAGATAGCGTTCAACCCCCCAACGCCGCCGAAAGACAGCCCGCTTTACGAAAAGCCTCCGACCATCATCCGCAAAATTGACGGGTAAGCGGCCTAGCCTACTCCTTGCGCGGCTGCTCTTTTGCGGTTTTGATGATCTCGTCAATCAGGCCGAACTCGCCGTAATCACGCGCTTCCTCCGGGCTGAAATACTTGTCGCGGTCCGCGTCTTTCGCGACTTGCGCAGGCTTTTTGCCGGTGTGGTAGGCGATAATTTCATAAAGCCGGTCGCGGGCGATGACTACTTCGCGCGCCTGTATTTCCACATCGGCGGCGGTACCGCGGAAACCTCCGGCAGGCTGGTGGATCATCATCCGCGAGTTGGGCAGCGCGAACCGTTTGCCCTTTGCGCCGCCTGTGAGCAGTATCGCCCCCATGCTCGCAGCAAGCCCTACGCAAATCGTGCTCACGTCGGGCTTGATAAGCTGCATCGTGTCGTAAATGGCGAGGCCGTCAATGACTGTTCCGCCGGGCGAGTTGATGTAGATGTCAATATCTTTGCTGGGGTCTTCCTTTTCCAGGAATAGCAGTTGCGCGATGACGGCGTTGGCGAGCTGGTCGTCAATATCGGTGCCGATGAAAATGATCCGGTCTTTGAGCAGCCGCGAGTAAATATCATAGCCGCGCTCTCCGTATGCCGACTGCTCAATCACATAAGGTATGTGCTGGAATGCGCGAATCTTCTTGTCCATCGTAATTCCCCTTTATTGCTGGCCTTCGTTGGTTTCCAACGTATCAATTTCAGTCCCGGTCTCAGGCTGCGGCGCGGGCTCTTCGTCTTCGTAATAGAAACTCGCGCTCTCGGCGATGTGCTTGAATACCTTGGCGCGTAGGATCTCCATCATAGCGTCGTTTCGGAATTCGCGGTTTTGCAGGAGCTTCTTCATGTCCTTGGAGTTGACGTTATATTGGCGCATCCTGCTGGCAGCATACCGCGACATCTCCTCGTCAGTGACGCGAATGTTCTCGGCCTTGGCGATTGCGCGCACGGCGAGGAACTCCTTGAGTCGCCGCGTTGCTTCTTCGCGCAGGCTGTTGCGGTATTCCTCAAGCTGCATGTCGCGTTCCTTAAGCATTTCCGCAAGCGAATGGCCGCGCGCGCGCAAGTTGCGTTCGTGCGAGCTAATGAGGTAATCCGTCTCCTCCTTAATCATATCTTCGGAGACAACTACCGCCATCCTCCCAAGCAGGTGCGAAAGCGACACATCCTGCTTATAGCGCTTCTCCTCTTCGGCAAGTTCGTACTCCAGCGCCTCCTGGATGTAGCGCTCAAACTCCTCTACCGAATCCATTTTGAAATTTTCCTTCACGAATGCCGCTGTAACATCCGGCGGCTTAACGGTGCGCACTGCGTTTACCGCCGCTTCAAAGATAAGCGTCTTGCCTGCGACTTCATGCCTTGGAAAGTCGTTGGGCATAACATATTCAAAGGTAAGCTTGTCTCCGCCCTTCGCGCCTGCGAAATGCTCATCATAGCCCGGAAGGTTGCCTTCCTTGCCAAGGATGTGCAGAGCGTCTTTATGCGCAAGCGGGGCTTCCTTCTCACCGTCGTCAAACGTCGTCTTCAGGTCGTAAGCGATGGCGTCGCCCATCTCCGCAGCGCCCTTCTTGTCTTCATACTGGATGAAGCGCTCCAGCAGATTCTGCCGGTAGCGGCGGGTCATCTCGCTGTCAATAATCACGCGCTTTATCGGGATGCGAAAGCCCTTGTAGTCGGGCAGGCTAACTTCCGGCAGTAGCGGTATTTCATAGACGACCTCGTAAGGCTCGTTTTCCACCGCCGCGCGCTCATTTTTGAAAGTCACGTCGCTGGAGCGCGCCTGAAGTTCCAGGTCTGCCAGGCTCTGGTTGACGGCGGCTTCCTTGATTTCATCCTGCGCCTCACGGGCGATATCCTCCGCTCCTACCCGGCTGGTGATGATGTTGCGCGGTATCTTGCCTTTACGGAAGCCGGGCAACTTCAGTTGCTGGTTGTATTGTTCATAAACGCTGTTGAAAAACCGGTTTACTTCTTTGGCGTCAAGGCTAACGCGCACTGTTGCGCGGTTCTCAACCCTTTCCACAAGTTCAGATTGCATTCTTCACCTCAGTTCACTCCCTTCCGGGGAGCAGAGATTATAGCCTATTATCGCGGCGCAATCACGCTTGATGTTCAGCATATACAGCAGCATTAGTGGGCGTAAGCGCTTAAATCCAATGCGCGGCTAAGCCCAAGGGACAGCCATGCCTACAATGATTAAGGATTCTTGTTAGTGAAGCTTGAGAAATATACTGCTTTTGTGTTTTCCCTGGTTTTCTGACATTCAGAAGCTCCATATTATGGTAGCTTGTAACTAGATGGGTTGGATTGTGGATGAGGATAGCTCTAAGGGAGTGCCACGCATTCTGTGGACTATCGCGTGACGCTTCTTTGCGGGGCATGTTCCCGCAGGGCAACCCTTGCTTGGTTCGCAATTGGGATTATGGGCAGTTACGCTATTACGCTGCACGGTGGGAAGCGCCGCTCTTTGTGCGGCAGTTTGCAGATAGCGTATTTATTTTCATATCACCAAAGGACGAGGTGAACTTTATGAGGAAGAATTTATTTTTTGTAGGCGGGATGCTAATCCTGCTTGTGTTGCTGGGGGTGATGTCGTGCGGCGGCGGCCGCAAGAGCGCGACCATCCCAACATTGGGGGACACTGTGCGCA
>JBBIJQ010000050.1:0-15027 GCA_037445915.1 Planctomycetales bacterium
GCGTGTTCGTGCGCGACGGCGGCTTTGCGCATATCCACCACAACGCCATCATCAACAACACCTGGGACGGCATCGCGCTTTACCGGGGCGCGCATGCGGTCATCCACGACAACTTCATTTACGGTGGGCGCGGCGCGGGCATCGGCGTGACCTGGGACGGCGCCGCTGACGTTTACCGCAACATCATCTCCGCGTATTGGAAGGGCATCGGCAGCTTCGGCGAGAGCATGGTCACGGTTCGCAACTGCATCGTCACCGACCTTGCGGGATGGGGCATTATCGCCACCGGCGAATCGCGCATGGACGCGGTCAACAACACTGTCGTGCGGATGGGCAACGTCGGCTTCGCGGGATGGGAATCTTCGGCGCAGCTGAAGATGATTAACAACATTAGCTACAACAGCGGCACGGTTGAGCAGTGGGTTGCTCCGCGAGTGGGGCTGTGGATGAACTGCGCGCCCGCGAACTACCGCGTGCTGAACAACTGCATCTTCGGCAGCACCGAAGCCAACTACCTCGGCATGGAAGACCCCACCGGCACATTCGGCAACATCAGCGCAGACCCGATGTTCGTCACCGGCAAGCTGAACCTTCCTGACGGCGCGACGCCTGCAACAACTACCTTTGACGTCATTCCCGACGACCTGTTTGAACAGGTTGGCGGCGGCTACAGGCTGCAGGCAGGCTCGCCCTGCATCGCGACAGGCTTTGAAGGTTATGTGAACCCCGACGGGACGCCGTCAGACCTAGGCGCGTTCGGCGGGTGGATGGCCCCGAACAAATAAGCCTCGGCGAGAGTCAAAAGAAGCATCTACATGCGGCCGTGCCGGCGAAAGCAGTGTTATACTCTGAATGGCGAAAGCCGGCTTGGGAGGAAACGTGAATAAATCTGGCAGCAGTAAAAGGATATCGCATACCGCGAAGGAAAAGACACAAGCGCGATGCACAAGCCTCAGCGCTGCATTACCTTTCTTCTTTGCTTTCGCCGTGCTTATCCTTCTTTCTGGGCTTGTCTCATGCGGCCACAGAGCGTACGAGAGTGCCGGTTCAATATCGCTTCAGCCAGAAATGGACGCCAAGCGAATGTCAGTTGCCGAGAGTGATATGGCAGGTTCGGCCTCTGCACCTGAGCAGGCGATGCCAGGCGCTCCTCCTGTTTCAAACTGGACTGGCGTGCTAGACCAGAAAGCATTCGCGCAGGAAACGACCGCGTCCGGCGTGAAGCCGATGATCATCTATAACGGCTCGCTGGCGATTAAAGTCGCGAAGCTAAAAGACGCATCAGACACCGTCCTCAAAATGCTCCCCAAATACGACGGCTACGTCTCCAACATGTCCGAGAGCACCCAGGGGACGATGCAGCTCGTGACTATTACTGTGCGCGTGGACGCCGGTAAGGTAATGGACTTCATCGCTGAAGTAAAGAAGGTCGGCGAAGTTCTTTCGTCAGACCTGACCGGCGATGAAGTCACAGAGGAATTCGTTGACTTGCAGGCACAGCTATCGGCGTTGAGGATATCCGAGGCGCGCCTGAAGGACATGCTCTCAAAGAGCGGAAAGCTAAGCGACCTGCTGGAGATTGAGCGCGAACTATCCAATAAGCAGGCGCAGATTAACCAGGTCATGGGCCGCATGCGCTACTTGAGCGACCGTAGCAGCCGAGCCACGGTTGAGATTACATTACAGACCGAAGCGCCCCCGCCGCCTTCCACAATCCAGTTTGCATGGGGCTTTGGCGAAGTCTTCCAGCAGGCGTGGGTTAACCTCAAATACACTGTGCGCTCGTTCATCGCGGGCGTCATTACCTTCGCAGTCAGCGCGCTGTTCTGGCTTCCCGCGCTTGCGGTAGTGGCTTGGGTACTCTTGCTTTTCAGGCGCCGCCTGCGCAGGATACCCACAGCAAAACCCTAGACTTGAAGCTAACTGGTTTTGTGCTCCGGATGGTGTAGCGGCCTGCCTATGAAGAGGATGGCGCAGATGGCAGCGCTGATGATGGCGCCATTCAAGAGCGCATTGGAGACACCATAGTTCTTCGCAAACCAGCCCAGCAGCAGCGTGCCAACAGGATAAAGCCCGATGTGGAACATGGAATACACGCCCATCGCGCGCCCGCGCATATCATCCGGAACGGCGAGCTGGATGATTGTGTTGCTGTTGGCGAAAGCCCAGTTAAAGCCTATGCCCGCGACCCCCAGTATTATGTAGGCGAGCCAGAGAACATGAAGCTGTGAAAACACAATTATCCCGCCGATGAGCAAAACATAACCTGCACGGAGGATTATGTGTTGCAGGTTCTTTGTGCTGAGGAGCGCAAGAGCAAGCGACCCTGTGACTGCGCCAACGCCGAAGCTAGCCGCAAGGAAGCCGAATTGCGCCGGCCCAGCGTTGAGCTGGTAGCGCGCAATTGCAGGCAGAAGCGCAATCACCGGCGCAATGAGCAGCGCCAGCACGCCTATCATCACAACAATGCGGCGAATGCCGCGCGCCTGCGCCAAGTAGCGCATCCCTTCTGAAGTGCGTCGCATGTAGCTTTCTTTGTTCAGCCCGCCTTTCGCGCGCGCGGAAAAGTCGCCGCGCATCATTACAAGCGCCGCGATAACCGCAATGAACGAAAGCGCGTTAAGCATAAATGCGTCAGCGACCTTGAAGTGCATCGCCAGCATAACGCCGGTAATGCCAGGGCCGAAGACGCGCGCGGAGTTGAAAACGCCGGAGTTCAGTGCAATCGCGCTGGGAAGGTGCTCGCGGCCGACAAGCTCAATCGCCATCCCCTGCCGCGCAGGAGTGTCAAGCGCAGTAATGACTCCAAGGAACAGCGCTAAGACAATCAAGTAAGATATGTTAATGACACCGGCGTATGCCAATATCGCAAGCGCGAGAGCCTGCACAGCCAGCAGTGATTGCGTGAATATGATGACGCGCCGCTTATCAAGGTAATCGGCAAAAACACCTGCGAATGGCGACAGCAACAGCACTGGCAAAGTATTCCATGCGCTGATAACCGCGACCCACCAGCTCGTCATCGCCTCAATGTTAGCGCCGTCCGCTATGGGCATCCCCAAGACAAGATCTGTTACCAGCCACCCCATCGCCGTGCGCTGCATCCACGTTCCCACGAGGCTTATGATTTGCCCTAGCCAGTAGAGGCGGTAGTTGCGGTGCTTAAGCGCGGCAAACGGCTCGGGGACCCAGTTCAAATAGCCTGGCTCTGAATTCACCGAGTGCGCAGCTGAAATGCCTTTGTCCATCGTCCTGCAGCCTTGAAGGCGCGGATGAGTCTAGCCATATCCGACCTTTGATGCAAAAGGGGGCGCGTTCGCGCCCCCTTTCAACTGCAATGCGTTTTCGGCGAATGGCCTCTAGTAATCCATCCCCATTCCGCCGCCACCGGGCATCGGGGGCGCGGGCTTTTCCTTCTCAGGCTTGTCGGCGATGAGTGCCTCGGTTGTCAGCAGCATGCCGGCGATTGAAGCCGCGTTCTGCAGCGCGGAACGTGTCACCTTAACCGGGTCAATGATGCCGGCCTTCACGAGGTTTTCATACTCGTGGTGCGCGGCGTTGTAGCCGTGGTGCTTGTCCTTCTTCTCAAGGATGCGCTCAACGACGATGCTTCCTTCCTGGCCGGCATTGTTGGCAATCATGCGGGCAGGTTCCTGAAGAGCACGGCGCACAATGCAAGAGCCGAGCTTCTCATCAGGGTCTTTCACGTCGTCAACGCAGTCAAGAACCGCAGCGGCGCGCAGCAGAGCAACGCCACCGCCTACGACAATACCTTCCTCAACGGCCGCGCGGGTCGCTGAAAGGGCGTCTTCGTAACGGTGCTTCTTTTCCTTGAGTTCGGTTTCTGTGGACGCGCCGACCTTAAGAACCGCGACGCCGCCTGCGAGCTTGGCAAGGCGCTCCTGGAGCTTTTCCTTATCCCAATCGCTGGTCGCCTTCTCAATCTCCTTGCGAATCTGGTCAATACGGCCCTTGATGGCATCCTTCGTGCCCTTGCCTTCAATGATGGTCGTATTGTCCTTATCAATTTTCACCTTCTTGGCGCGGCCGAGGTCGTTAAGGTCGGTGCTCTCAAGCTTAACTCCAAGGTCTTCGGTGAAGAACGTGCCGCCGGTAACGACGGCGATGTCCTGCATCATTGCCTTGCGGCGGTCGCCGTAACCAGGGCTCTTAATCGCGCATACGTTGAGGATGCCGCGAAGCTGGTTCACGACGAGGGTTGCGAGGGCTTCTCCTTCCAAGTCTTCGCAGATGATGAGGAGCGGGCGGCCACTCTTCGCAATCTTCTCAAGCATCGGGATTATGTCGGCGACTGCAGCAATCTTCTTCTCCCACATGAGGATGTAGGGGTCGTCAAGGTGAACTTCAAGGTTCTCCTTGTCGTTGATGAAGTAAGGGGAAAGGTAGCCACGGTCAAACTGCATGCCTTCAACGAGCTCAATCTTCGTTTCGGCGGTCTTGCTCTCTTCAACGGTTATGACGCCGTCCTTGCCGACAGCTTCCATCGCCTCGGCAATCAACTCGCCGATTTCGGCGTCGTTGTTACCGGAGATGGTCGCTACGTGCGCGATGGACTTCTTGTCGTCCTTGATGCTGATTGCCTGCTTCTGGAGCTCTTCCACGACGAGCTTGGCGGCCTTCATGATGCCGCGTTTGAGGCTCATCGGGTTCGCGCCGGCGGTCACGTTACGCAAGCCTTCACGTACGATTGCCTGGGCGAGGATGGTCGCGGTGGTCGTGCCGTCGCCCGCGATGTCGTTGGTCTTGCTGGCGACTTCCTTAACCAGCTGCGCGCCCATATTCTCATACGGGTCTTCCAGCTCAATTTCCTTTGCGATGGTAACGCCGTCGTTGGTGATTGTTGGGCTGCCCCACTTCTTTTCCAACACGACGTTGCGGCCACGGGGGCCGAGGGTTATTTTTACAGTGTCCGCGACTGTGTTAACGCCGCGCTCAAGCTTCCTGCGGGCTTCGTCGCTGAATGAGATTTGTTTAGCTGCCATTTAGCACCTCCAATAGTAATAATCGTGCCTGCTACTCCTGCCAGGCCATAACGTCGTCTTCACGGAGAATCAGGTACTCAGCGCCGGCGAACTTAAACTCTGTGCCAGAATACTTGCCGTAAAGCACCTTCATCCCAGGCTTCACAAAAACCTCTGAGCGCTGGCCGTTCTCCAACAAGCGCCCGATGCCGACGGCGATGACTTCGCCGAGTACTGGGCGCTCTTTCGCGCTGTCGGGGATTAGTATCCCCCCTTCGGTCGTCTTCTCAGACTCCTCTGCCGGCTTGATTACAAGCCGCCCCGGAGCAGGCGTGAAGCTAAATTTCTTAGCCATGTGAGTTTCCTCCTTTCAACAATCCATTATTTCACGTGGCGCGGGACTGCTATCAATACAAGCCTTAGGCTGTTAGCAGTCTCGCCAGACGATTGCTAAGTATAGCAGGCGAATTTGCGTTGTCAACACCTTAGAGCCAGAAAAGCCCGCAAATCCTCCCAGCTCGGCTTGTTCTGCGGTAAAATGAATGTAACCAATAACTATGGCGTTTCAGATACCAATTAGTGCGCGCAAGAAAGACTTGCTGCTCCTCCTTACTGAGGAATTTATCCGCACAGTTGCGCCTGTAAGCTCGTCGTCACTCACGCGCTACCAGCAGGTTAGCAGCGCGACGATCCGTAATGAGCTGAAGGAGTTGGAAGAGCTGGGCTTCCTCAAGCGCCCGCACACCGCTTCCGGCTGCGTTCCGACTTCTGCCGCATACAGGTTATATGTCAACTCGTTGCTCGCCAACATTACCGTGGATACCGCTGAAGTCCGCGCGCTAGCTAAGACCTTCAACTTGCTGAGCAGCGAAATCAGCAAGCTGGGCACGAAGTCACTTGACCAGCTTGTGTCTGCGTCGGGATACATGGCTTTCGTTACAATGCCGCTCAACGCTTCGTTTGTCGTGCGCAGCATCAACCTTATTGAAACCGACGTAAACCAGTTAATGATAATGCTGGTAACCGACCTTGGCGTGCTGCAAAGCGAGCCTATTAAGACTGACGTTCCGGCGCGCAAACTAATGCTCGGCCACCTCAATGAAAGGCTGACTAACTTGTTGCGCGGGCGCAACCTGGCGGCTGTGCGCCAGGATGAGATTCGTGTCGCCCTAGAGGATTTCGCAGCCTTGCCTGTATCCATCCAGACGAAGCTGGAACGTTTTTTCGGCGACATTAAGCCTGTTTCCAGCCGCATCGTTTTCAGCGACGCATACCGCCTCCTCACGCAGCCGGAGTTTTATAAGCTGGAGCACTTTCGTTCAATGCTGGACAGCGTGATGGACGAGGAATCATTCCTGCGGAAGCTGGAAGAGCGCAAAGGCATTGACCTAGGCGCGATTATCGGCGACGAATTTGGCACTGACGAGCTGGCGGAGGTGAGCATCCTTTTCTCCAACTATCGCATAGGGGAGAGTTCGGAAGGGCGGGTTGGGGTTGTAGGCCCGACGCGCTTGTATTACAGCAAGACGCTGCCGCTCGTTCTGCATGTTGCGCGCGCCATCAGCCAGGTGATTGACCAATGGAGGAAGGACAGTAATGAAAGCTGAAGCAGACCTCTACTCCATCCTAGGCGTTTCTCCCAGCGCTTCGGCGGATGAACTTAAGCGCGCCTACCGCAAGCTTGCGCGCCAGTGCCATCCCGACCTGCACGGGAACTGCACGGAGATGGAGGAAAAGTTTAAGCAGGTTTCAATGGCGTATGAGATACTCTCCGACCCAGCGAAGCGCTCGCAGTACGACCAGTTCGGAACGACCGGGGGGCCGGGCGGCAACGGCGGTTTTGGCAGCGTCGCGGACATCTTTGATTTCTTCTTTGGCGGCGGCTTCGGCGGTGGTTTCAGTGGCACGCGCCGCCAGCAACGTGATCCAGCCTATTCCGATGGCGAAGATATTGTTGAAACAGTCACGCTTGAGCTTAAGGATGTGCTGGCTGAGCGCAGCCTAACGATAAACTTCCGCAGGCTTGAGCTATGCCCCGATTGTGGCGGCTCGCGCGCTGCGCCTGGGACACACCCGTCAACTTGCAGGCACTGCAAAGGAAGTGGCGCGCTTTCCCAGACAAGGCAAACGATACTTGGCGTATTCAGCACTGCGATGCCCTGCCCTAACTGCCATGGCGTTGGCAGGCTGATTGAGTCGCCGTGCAAGGCTTGCCGGGGAACCGGGCATACTGCAAACAACAGAGCGCTGAATGTCATCATCCCCGCAGGCGTCTCAGACGGAACAGCGCTTCGGCTGGGCGGCAGCGGACACACCGGCACTGGCGGCGGGAGGAACGGCGACATACTGCTTCGCGTGCGCGTGAAACCTCACCCTGTTTTTACTACTGAAGGGCCGGATTTGTTTGCTGAGTTGCCTTTAAGCTATCCAGAACTCGCGCTTGGGACGGAGCTTCACGTTGAGCATCCTTCCGGCAGCCAGATTAAAGTGAAGGTTCCCCCGCGAACGCAGCCGGGCGAGATAGTAACTCTGCGAAGCCATGGGATGCCGCGCCTGAACGGGAGAGGAAATGGCGATATGCACTTGCTGGTTAAGCTGGATATCCCGGCGAAGCATAGCAAGGACGAAGAAGCTGTGCTCCGTAACATGATGAGTGCAGGAGGCAAGCGCGGCAAAAACAACGACGGAGTTCGGCAGCTTAGAAAGCTGCGGAACAGCTGATGGACATTGACCGCGTAATGGACTCCTTCATCGCGTACTGCCGCGTTGAGCGAGGCTTGTCGGCAAACACTATCCTAGCCTACTCCAACGACCTTCAACAATTCGCAGCGTGGCTGGGCAAGCCCGGCATCGGCGGCATTACTCCCGAAGTTCTCACTTCCTATGTCGGCCACATAAATACATCGCAAGACCTTGCGGCCAGCACAGTGCGTCGGCGCATCGCATCCCTTAGGCGTTTCACGCGCTTTCTTGCGATTCGCGGCTACATTGAAAAGGACCCCTTCCCTTCGCGGCTGCGCGCGCCTAAAGCTACGCCGCTGCCTAAAGCGCTAACAATCGCCGAAGTTGAACGGTTATTGGCTGCGCCTAACACCGAGATACCGCTTGGAATCCGCGACCGCGCTTTGCTGGAAACGCTTTACGCATCAGGCATGCGCATCAGCGAATGCTGCGGCTTGACTCTTGCGGACGTTGATATGAACGCCGGCTTCGCGCGCGTAAAAGGTAAGGGCGGGAAAGTGCGCATTTGCCCACTTGGCGACTACGCGGTTGAGTGGCTTTGCAGATACCTTGGGGAAGTGCGGCCGGGCTTCAAGTGCGCGCACTCAAGCAAAAAGGTATTCCTGAGCCGGAAAGGTGAGCTTTCGCGCATCCAAGCCTACCGGCTTTTGCGGGCATATGCTTCAGGCGTTGGCATAACATCGGACGTCTCCCCGCATACGCTTCGGCATTCATTCGCGACGCATTTGCTTGACCAAGGAGCGGACATCAGGGTTGTGCAGGAGCTGTTGGGGCATTCGCGCATTGCCACGGTTGAATTCTATACTAGGGTTGTAATGTCCCGCTTGCGCGATGTGTATTCCAGCGCCCATCCACACGGCTAGCAAGCCGATTCAGTCTTATTCCTGAGGAAATTGCCCAACTTCCCGCCGCAGTTTGGTAGAATAAGTGTTCAAGAACCTTTTCGGCGAGGAAACAGGTCGTTGGCGTATCATTACGACGTATTCATCAGCTACCATCCGGAAAGCGCGTCGGCTGAGGCAAATTTACTAAACAAAGTTCTCACCGGCGCAGGCCTCCGGGTTTGGTACGACGACGTACACGGCCCTGACGAAGAATCAGAGCGCGCCGCGGACGACGCCGCGCTCGTCAGCAACCATCTCGTCGTCATAGTCACCAAGCCATGGGCGCGTTCACTTAACTGCGTCCATGAGATGAACACGCACCACCGAGCCTACCCCCATAACCAGCCGATTGCAGTCCTGTTCGCGCCCGGCAGCCTTCCCGCAGTCCTTGAACATGCTGTGAAGATTGAACTGGATAGCGAGAGCGGGTGGACAACGCTGCTCAAGCAGACCGGCGTTAATGATGACAAGGCTACAAGCGCCCTAGCGCTGCTTCCGGAATTGTTAAAGCACTATGAGGCGAAGCGAGGCCAGCCGCCCCCCACCCCGCAGCCAAAGGCTGTCGCTTTTGCGCCTAAGCCTGAGCAGGCCGCAGAGGCGGAAGTGTCTACGAAGGCGATGGCTGATGATGCCAGCCGTAATGCATTAGAAGAACGCATGCGCGCGCTAGAGCAGGAAGTGCTGGCGCGCGGCAGAACGATAAAAGAGCTATCCGCACAAGTAGGAAAGTTACAAGGCTCGCCTGCGCCGGCAGCCGCATCGTCGGTTGTCGCCGAATTGGAGGCCGCTAAGGCGCTCAAAGCTGAGCTTGAAACTAGCTTGGACGAAAAGGATAAGAGTATCGCGGCCCTGCAAAAGCAGCTTGCCGAGCTTGCCGCGAAAGCACAGGATACATCCGAGCTAGCATCCGCTTCCAGCGCTATGAAGCAGGCAGAAAGCAAGCTCGCTGAACTCCAGGCTATCGTAAACGAACGCGACGCGCGCATCAATACGCTTAGTGCACAAATTGAAGAGCATGCTTCCAAACTACAATCGAAGGATGCGGGCACAGCCGAGCGTGAGGATATGGCGAAGCAGTATGAGGCCGTACTTGTTGAGCTAGATAAGTTAAAGAGAGATGCCGAGTCTAAAGCAGCAACAGCCAATGAACAAGCCAAGAATGCCTCATCAGCACGAAAGGAGTTGGAGGGACAGGTCAAATCGCTGCAGGCGCAGATTGCCGACCGCGATGCGCGCATTGGCGAGCTTAACAAGCACCTTGAACAGCGCGAAGCGCTTGCCAAAGGCGAGCAGGGAAAGGCGCAAACGCTGGAACAGGTTCTCAGCGAGAACAGCGAGCGAATGCACCAGCTTGAAGAAAAGGCGCATCAGATGGAGGCTTCAGCGCGGGATGAGAAAGCGCGCGCAGATATCCTTGAGCGCAAGCTGCAAGATGCCGAGAAGAAGTCTGCCGAACTGGTCGGCAAGAACAAGGAACTCCTGGAGAAGGTTGAGGAGCAAGCTGAAATAATCAAAAGCGCAGAACGTAACTCGCTGGAAACCGAAAGCGTGTTTAAACGCATGGAGTCGCAGATACAGGAGCGCTTTGCCCGCGCCAAGTCGCTGGAAGCCAGCCTTGAAGAAAGTAATGTCAAGGTGCGTGGGCTAAGCGACCTAGTTCAAGAGCGCGAAGCGCAAATCAAGGAACTGCGCGCGCGCATAACCCAGGCTGAAAGCTCGTTTGGCAAAGCGGACGCGCAGATGAAGTCGGCCGACGCGAAGGCCGCAGAGGTTCTTGCGCAACTTAAGGCTGCTGAAGAGCAAAAAGCCACCGCTGCTGCCCAGGTTAAGGAGCTTCAGGACAGGCTAGCGAAGCTGGACGCGCAAGCAGCAAAGAGCGCAAGGGATGCAGACACGCTGAAGAAGCAACTGGAGGAGCGCGCTGTTGACGCAGGTGTAACTGCGAATACCCTGAAAGGCTTAGAGGGAGATCTGCGTGATGCGCATAGGATCATAGTTGAACGGGAAGAAGAAGTCAGCCGTTTACAGAAAGCCGTTGACGCTTTGGACAAGCGCATCAAGGAAGCCGCGGATGCGCATCTTACTACAAACGGCTTTGCAAAAAAACTGGAAGGCGAATTGCAGTCCGCCGTCGCTGAGCGCATGCAGCTAGAAGCAAAACTCGCTAGCCGGGAAAACGAATTGTCCCAGATTCGAGAAGCGGTTGAGAAGCAAAATACCAATGTCAAGCAACTCGCTGATAGGCTGAAACTGCGAGAGAGCGAACTGGCGGAAGCGCGCGCAGCTGCGGAGAAAGGCAGCTCTGATGCTAGCCAGCTTGCCAATTTGCTTGAGCAGCGCGAATTAGAGCTGTCAGGCTTGCTGGCCCACGCTAAGAAGTCAAGCGACGAGGCGGAAGCCCATATGATTGACGCGGCGAAGGCGCAGGAGATGCTTGCGGCACTTAAAAAAGACTTCGCCGCTGCGCAAGCATCCCTGAAGGAGCAGGAGGAAGCTGCCGCGGCCGCAGGCAAAGTGAACCAAGAGCTTCAGACCAAAATCGCCGATGCTGAGAAACGCCTGGCTGACGCCGAAAAGCGCGCGAGTGACGCGGCCGCAGGAGTGAAGGCTAAGGACGTGGAAGTAGCCAAGCTTAAAGCCGCCGCCGATGACCAAGCCAAGCAACTAGCCGCCGCCGCATCTAGCAAAGATGAAGAAGTGCGCAGCCTTAAGGCGCGTACTGATGAACTTGCTGCGAAGGTTGCGAATGCCGAAGAGCGCGCAGGCGGGCTTGCCGCTAAATTGGCAGTCGCGGAGAAGCACGCAGGCGAGATTGCTGCGAAAGCGGCGGAAGCCGAGAAACGCATCGCAGATGCCAACAAGCGCGCTGCTGATTCATCCGCTATCGCCAAGACGCGAGAAGATGAACTAGTAAAGCTCAAGTCAGCTGCAGACGATCTCGCCAAGCAGCTTGCTGCCGCCTTATCAGGCAAAGACGAAGAAGCGCGCAGCCTTAAGGCGCGCGCAGACGAGCTCGCTGCAAAAGCTACAGATGCTGAGAAACGCGTGGCAGAAACTGCCGCAAAGCTTGAGGCCGCAGAGCGCGCAGGCAAAGTTCATGAGAATTTGGCCGCCAAGCACCAGAAAGACTTTGATGAGATGCATAAGATTGCCGAGGATTACGAGGCCAAAGCGAAGAGACACGAAGCGGCTGTAAAGGAGTTGACAGACAAGCTTGCGGCTAACGAATCTATATCTAGCGAGATGCAGGCGAAATACCACGAGCTTACTAGCCGCATTACAGAGCTTGAAGCTCAGCTCGCGGATGCGAATGCATCGGCGCAGGAGGCAGAAGTCAAGGTTGCCGCAGAAGCTGCGCAGGCTGCGCAGCGCATTGACGACCTGAAAGCGCTCGTCGCCGAAGGCAAGCATGAGGACGCCGTGAAAATGGCAGAGAAACTTGCGGCAGGGGATGCCCACGATAAGCCGCATGTCATCTACTACGCTTGGGGCGATGCCTTGCACGCGCTAGGCAGATATGAGGAAGCGGCGAAGAGATACGCCCAGGCCGTATTCCCCCACCTCAAATACGGCGATTCAACGTATAAGTGGGCGTTAGCGCTGGTGAAGCTTGGGCGTTACGAAGAAGCGCTGGGCAGGCTGCAAGTCGTAGCGGAGCTACAGCCCAAGAACGCGGAAGTGCTGCTGCTGGCCGGGCGCGCGCTTCAAAAGCTCAACCGCCACAAGGAAGCTGAAAACAAGCTTGAAGCAGCGGTGAAGCTTGCGCCCGACAACGCCGAAGCGCATACCGCGTTCGCGGAATCGCTCATTGAGCTTGGCGATTTCAAGGCGGCAATACCGCTGCTCAAGCGCGCATGCGAGCTGAACCCCAAAGACGGCGACACGCTCGCAGTGTGGGGCACTCTGTTATTCCGCTCAAAGAAACACGACGAGGCGATTGAACGCTTCAAGGAAGCTGAGAAGATCGGGTTCAAGTGGGCCGACGGATATTATTACTGGGCGAACTCGCTTTACATGGTCAAGAAACTTGACGACGCCGTCGCCAAGTTTAAGAAGGCCATTGAGCTTGACCCAAAGGATGCGCGCTTCTACCACAACATGGGGCATGCGCTTTCGGCGCTCAAGAAACTTGACGAAGCCGCGAACGCATACGAGCAGGCGGTTAAGCTCAAACCCGATTATTCAAGCGCGCTTTATGCGTGGGGCACCATCCTCGCGCAAAACAAGAAGCACGAAGAAGCGGTGAAGAAATACGAGGCGGCGGCCTTAGCCGACCCGAAGTTCTCCGCGACATACTACTACTGGGCTATGTCGCTGTCAGTGCTCAAAGACGACGCGGGCGCGAAGGTGAAGATGGCGGAAGCCGACAAGCTTGGCTTCATCCCGCCCGGCGGCTGGCCGAAATGGTATGAGCCGATAAAGAAGTAACGAGTCCACGTGGCCGCACGCAATCAACTCCTCATTGCAGCCGTTTTCTGCGCCGCCGTTTACGCATGGGTCGCGCTGGGGCTTTTCGTCTTCAAGAGCGCGCTGCTCACAATGATTGTTTATCACGTCGCGCTTTGCGGCGGCGGCTGGTTCTTTCTGCGTCCCAAGCTACGGCTGCGCTTCAGCACAAAGCGCATCGGCGCAGCCGCGCTCGCGCTCACCAGCGGCTTTGCGCTTACGTGGCTCGTGATAGAGCACATTCTTCCGCTGCTCGCGCCGCATGCAATCCCTTCTGTGACACTAGGCTCACTCAACGCGGTGGGCTTGAACGCGCAGAGTTACCTACTGATCGCGGTTTACTTCGGGCTGATGAATCCGCTGGCGGAGGAGGCATTCTGGCGCGGCCGCATCCTGCCCACGCTTGCCGATGCGCGTACGCCTGCGCCTAACCTGCTTCACGCGATTATCTTCGCAGGTTATCACGTCATGCCGCTGTCGCTCATGTTCACGCAGCTTTGGCTTCCGGCGGCAGTTGTCTTCATCGGCGGCATCATCTTTGGCATCGTCGCGCTCAGGACGCGCGGGTTGCTTGTTCCCCTGGCGCTTCACTTTGGCGTGAACGCCGCATTCTCATCTGGTTCTCGCGCTTCATCTACGCGGGGCATTAGAAGCGGCATTGCGCGCTCAGTGCTAGAATCTCCGCGTGATAACCAGCGCTAACAGCATGCCTGCACCGACCGCACCCCTCGCCGAGCGCATGCGCCCGCGCAGCCTCGCGGAGTTCGCGGGGCAGGAACACCTCACCGGCGATGAAGGGCTGCTCAAGCGCATACTGCAGTCGGGCAAGGTGCCCTCGCTCATCCTGTGGGGCCCGCCCGGCAGCGGCAAGACGACGCTGGCGTTCATCCTCGGCACCCTCCCCGGCTATGAGTTCGTGAAGCTCTCGGCGGTGACGAGCGGCGTAAAGGAAGTGCGCGAAGTCATTGACGGCGCGGAGAAGAGTCGCCGCATGTTCCAGCGTCCGACCATACTTTTCGTTGACGAAATCCACCGCTTCAACAAGGCGCAGCAGGACGCGTTTCTCCCGCACGTGGAGCGCGGCACCATCGTCTTAGTCGGCGCGACGACGGAGAACCCGAGCTTTGAGGTCATCTCGCCGCTGCTGTCGCGCTGCAAGGTGCTGGTGCTGGAGCAGCTATCCGACGAAGCCATTGCCGGCATCATCACACAGGCGCTCGCCGACGATGAGCGTGGCCTAGGCGCGCTGAAGCTTGCGATGGACGAGGACGCGCTTAAGTATCTAGCGCGCGCGGCCGACGGGGATGCGCGGTTTGCGCTGAACGCACTGGAGCTGGCGGCTGATTTGCTGGGCAAGGAACACGGCGGGCAGCGCATCACGCTGGAGTTCATCCAGCAGGTCATGACGCGGCGCGAGCTGCTTTACGACAAGACCGGCGAGGAGCACTACAACCTCATCAGCGCGCTGCACAAGGCCGTGCGCGGCAGCGACCCCGATGCGTCGCTGTATTACATGCAGCGCATGCTCGCCGCGGGCGAAGACCCCAAGTATCTCGCGCGGCGGATGGTGCGCATGGCGAGCGAGGACATCGGCCTGGCCGACCCATTCGCGCTGGTGCTGGCGCAGGCTGTGTTCAGGACGGTGGAGACGGTGGGCATGCCCGAGTGCGACAACGCGCTGGCGCAGATGGTGATTTACCTCGCCGCGGCGCCGAAGTCCAACAGCGTTTACACGGCGAACGGCGCGGCGCGCAAGGCGGTGCTGGAGCACGGGGCGCTGCCGGTGCCGATGAAGATACGCAACGCGCCGACGAAGCTGATGAAGGAGCTTGGCTACAGCGAGGGCTACCGCTATGCGCACGGGCACAGCGAACATGCAGGCGGCGGCGCAGGGGGCGAAGGTGCGGGTGCTGGTGGCGGGGATGTGGGCAGCGCGGAAGATGCCATGGAGGCGACCGGCGGATTTGTGAACG
>JBBIJQ010000051.1:0-14464 GCA_037445915.1 Planctomycetales bacterium
TCAGGAAGATTATACCAAGTGAGGGGGATGAGCGGGGAAGAAGGGGTATGGGGGAAATTGGGATTAGGGATGATGGGCTAGGGGAAAGAGATGAGGGGTAAGACGGGAATGGTAGGTCGTAGATCGCAGTTGGACCCAGATTCCTGAGCCACACTAAAGTGTGGCCTACGGATTCCAGAGCTGGGCTGGTTAGCCCGGCGTACTCAGTTGAAATTGTTACGAGAAAGTCGCGTTACAAAAACTCAATTAGGAGGGCGTCGCGGGTGACGACCTCGCCGTTGGTGACGGCGACCTTCTTGACGACGCCGGAAACGGTGCTGGTCAGCTCGTTTTCCATCTTCATCGCCTCAAGCACAGCGACGACGGTTCCAAGCTCCACCTGGTCTCCTTCCTTCACGTAGATGTCCAGTATCTTGCCGGGCATGGGCGCAGTGATGCATTTCTGGGCGCTGGGACCTGCGCCGTCGCGCGCGTATTTCGCCAGAATCTGCGTAAGCTGCTCCTCCTGCGGCGTCTTCACCTCGGCCACAAAGCTTTGGTTGCCTATGTTCAACTCGGCTAGCTTGCCTTGCTTGCGCGCGAATTCAAAGAAACCGACCTTGCCATCAATACCCATCGTGATTGAGGTAGGCTTCAGCTCAATGACGTCTACCGGCAGCTTCTCGCCGTCAATGGCGACGATGAACGCGCCTTCGCGCTCGGAGTCTTCAGCTATCTCCAGGTTGAACTGTTTTCCGGCAACAACGGCAACAAGTTTCATTGCTTCCTCCGTAGGCGCGTTGCATAAGGGGAATTATGGACGTTAACCGCAGCCATTGGGTTGAACTCCGGCCGCGCCTTCGCCTGTGACAGATGGTAGATGAGCGCAGCGGCAATAGCGACATCGCGCATATGGACTTTCTGGTCGGGGCTGGCGAAGAACTTTTCTATCTCACGCGGCGTAAAGTGCTCGTCCACAAAGCCGGTAGAGAAATTGCCCTTCACGAAATCAGGATGCGACATAACGAACTCGTGGAAGGGAATTGTCGTCTTCACGCCCGTTACGATGAACTCGCGCAGGGCGCGGCGCATCTTTGCTATCGCCGTTGCGCGGTCATGGGCGTGGCTAATGAGCTTCCCAATCATCGAGTCGTAGTGCATCGGTATCTCATAGCCCTCGTAAGCCGACGAATCAAGGCGGATGCCGTTCCCCATCGGCGGGATGTAACGGTTCAGCCTCCCTGTCGCGGGAAGAAAGTCGGTTAATGGGTCTTCGGCGTTGATGCGCGCCTCAATGCTGTGGCCGATAATCTTCACATCCTCCTGCTTGTAGGAGAGCTTCTGGCCTTCGGCGACAAGTATCTGCTCGCGCACAAGGTCGGTATTAGTGACCATTTCGGTTACGGGATGCTCCACCTGCAGACGGGTGTTCATCTCCATAAAGTAAAACTTGCCGCGCGCATCAAGCAGGAACTCCACCGTGCCCGCGCCGTAGTAGCCTCCGCTCTTGGCGACTTTGACTGCAACCGCGCCCATTTCCGCACGCAGCTTTTCGTCAACCGCCGCGCTGGGGGCTTCTTCCAGCAGCTTTTGGTGGCGGCGCTGGATACTGCACTCACGCTCTCCGAGGTGTATCAGGCTGCCGAACTGGTCGCCGAGAACTTGAAACTCAATATGGCGCGGCTTTTCAATGTACTTCTCCAGGAAGACCTTGTCGCTTCCAAACGCAGTAAGGCTTTCGCTCTGCGCAGCGCGGAACGCTTTGGCGAACTCATCCTCCGTGCGCACGACGCGCATGCCGCGCCCGCCCCCGCCAGCGGCAGCCTTAATGATGATAGGCGGTTTTATTTCATTGAACGCCTTCAGCCCTTCATCAAGCGCTTGCACCGGCTCAGGCGTCCCGGGGACGCATTCAACGCCAGCCTGCGCCGCCATCTTCTTTGCGATAAGCTTGTCTCCAAAGTCTTGGATGCACTTCGCCGACGGCCCGACGAAGATAATGCCCGCGCCTTCAAGCGCCTGGGCGAAATCGGCATTCTCGGAGAGGAAGCCGTAGCCAGGGTGGACTGCGTCAATGTTGTGCTTCTTGCAGATGTCAACAATCAGCGGGATGTTGAGGTAGGTTTCCGCCGGTGTGTTCCCTGCCAGGCGGTAAGAGCTGGATGCGTGGACGATGTGCAGGGCGTTGCTGTCCGCATCCGAGTAAATGGCTTCAGGCTCAATCTCCATCTCGTAGCAAGTGCGGATAATGCGCAACGCGATTTCGCCACGGTTGGCGACGAGCAACTTTTTTATCTTGCGTTTAGGCATATGGCGATCCTGTTCAGATTTGGGCGGCGATTCTTTCCAGAAGTCTGTCCGCAGCCTCGTTGGCATCAAGCTCACCCGCTATTACGCGGCGTGCAAGAGCAAGCAACTCGTCGCGCTGGGGACTTCTTTCCAGAATGGACTTAACACGCCCCTCAACGATGAATTTTATCTCATTTGCAGTTTGGTGTCTCCGCCGCTCTTCCGTTCTCCCGAACTCGCTGACAAACTCGCGGTGGGCGTTGAATGCAGCCAGCAGATCTTCCGCGCCTTCGCTTTGCTTGGCGCATAGCTTCAGCACCGGTCTTTGCCATTCGCCAGGTTTTTCCACTGGGGAAAGCAGCGCGGATATTTCGGCGGCAAGCGCGCCAGCGCCCGGCCGGTCTGCCTTGTTAACGGCGTAAATGTCCGCAATCTCCATAACGCCGGCCTTCATCGCCTGCACCCCGTCCCCGCTTTCAGGCGAAAGCACGAGCACGACGGTATCGCTGATGTCAGCGATATCAAATCCGGTCTGCCCCATCCCGACAGTCTCTATCAGCACGATGTCCATGCCGAAAGCTTCCAGCACTTGGACAATGCCTGATGTCGCAGATGACAAGCCGCCTAATGAACCACGGCTTCCGACGCTGCGGATATAAACACCGGGGTCATCTTCCGCGACTGCCATCCGCACGCGGTCGCCCAGCACAGCGCCGCCGGAAAACGGCGAGCTTGGGTCAACGGCAACAACTCCAACGCGCAAACCCTTCCCGCGCAGAAGCGCGATGAGAGCGTTGGTGAGGGTGCTCTTGCCTACCCCAGGGCTTCCGGTTATGCCAAGGCGCGGCTTACGCTGCGTTGAACGCCAGAGGGCTGACGAAAGCTCACGACCGAATGATGGGTCGGCTTCCAGCGCGCTAATCGCGCGCGCCACGGCGCGCAGCTCTCCGGCGAGAATGCGCCCGGCATACCCCCCCGCGCCTTCATTCAATGCCACCGCCGCCGCCTTATTCAGCGCCCTCGGATTGGGACGCTGCACTCTTGCCTGCGGCTAACATCTCGCTCTTGGGGCCGAAGACAAAGACCTGGTTGTTGCTCAAGTCAGCTACGAATACATAGCCCTCTTCATCGATTTCCAAATAGCCCGGCGTGCCAAGCTGGGGATGCATAAGCTTGTACATGGGCTTGAACTTGCTGGAGAAAGCAGTAACGCCGGGAGTCGTTTCGCTCTGGTCAGAGAGGTACACGACGCCGTTTTTGGTCACTGCGATATCAAACGGAACTGTGAACACCGTCGGGCGGCCTGGGCCTGAGCCTACAACAGCGTGAAGAAAAGAGCCATCCTCGCGGAACACTTGAATGCGGCGGTTGTTCATATCAACCGCGAGCACCATCCCATTGTAAAAAGCGACACCAGCGATGTAGTTGAACTGGCCCTGCTTACTGCCCTTGCCCATCCACTCGTCGCTCTTTTGCTGCCGCACCTCTGGCGACGCTACTTGATAGACCGTATCCAGGTAGTTGCCATAGTCGCGGTTGAAACCGCGCCTGCTGCCAGTGATAAATGCGTTATCCTCCAGCCTGAACACCTCAAAGCAGCTGTTGAGGACGTCTCCGACGACTATGTTGCCACGCTCCTCATCGCAGGAGATGGAGACGGGTAGCAGGCTGTCTATGTCGTGGATGCGGAGAAGCTCTCCTTCGGCCGAGAACCGCAAGACTTCAGGATTCATCATCGCCTCGTTGGTCGTAGCGCGGGAGTGGAAGTTGTTCAGCACCAGAACATCCCCGTTGTCCATAGCCACGTCAAAGGCGCGGAAGAACCGGCGGGCGGCGATTTCCTCGACAACTATCGCCTGCATCATCTCATCTTCGGAGGCGTTGCGGTTTGTGACTAGCTGTTCTTCGCTTACGCCGTAAGTTGTCACATCAAGTCCGCTGCCCCACGAAGCTATGTACTTGCCGCTGTAATCAAAGACCTGGATGCGCGAAACTTGCTGGTCTGCCACGTATATCCGGCCGTTGTGCGCCGCAAGCCCGCCAATGCGCTTGAACTGGCCTTTGCCGGTGCCGGTGCCGCCGAATGAAGCGATGAATCCCAGGCCAGACGCGCCCAGGGGGATTTTTTCCGCCGTGGATCCTGATGTCAGCCTGGCGCGCTGCGGGTCCACCGGGCAGCTTGCAGCCAGCCAACACACGCAAATCAGCAACATAAATAGATGTAGTCTCTTCATATGAGCATTATCCCGAAGTTGGAAGGTGTCCCATCTTCTTGTGCTTGGTTTCAATGTAATAGGCGTTTTCGCTGTTGCGCACTTCGTCTATCGGGACATCCACGCGCTCCACGATTTCAATGCCGTAAGCCTCCAGCCCCACCAGCTTTTGCGGGTTGTTGGTCATCACGAGGATTTGCTTGAGCCCAAGGTCGCGAAGTATCTGCGCGCCAACGCCGTAATCGCGCTTATCAACAGGGAAGCCAAGCTTCAGGTTCGCCTCAACCGTGTCCATCCCGTCATCCTGCAAGTGGTAGGCGCGTATCTTGTTTAGCAACCCTATGCCCCGCCCTTCCTGGCGCAGGTAGATGATGGCGCCGCTGCCCTCTTCAGAGATGCGGCGCATTGCAAAGCGAAGTTGCGGCCCGCAGTCGCAGCGCATGCTTCCAAACACGTCGCCGGTCAGGCATTCGCTGTGCACGCGCACAAGCGCAGGCTTTGACGAGTCAAGCTCGCCAAAGACAAACGCGACGTGGTGCTCGCCCGACGCAGGCACGCGGTAGCCGATTACACGGAAGTCGCCGAAGATCGTCGGCATTCGCGCTTCGTCCACGCGCTCCACCAGCGTCTCGGTGCGCAGGCGGTAGCGCACAATATCCTGCACGTGTAGAAGAAGCAGGCCGTGCTTTTCGGAGAATGCAGTCAACTCGGGAAGGCGCGCCATCGCTCCGTCTTCGCGCATTATTTCACAGATGACCGCGACTTCCTTCAAGCCAGCGAGCTTGCACAGGTCAATGCTGCCCTCGGTTTGCCCCACCCTGCGCAGTACGCCGCCCTGCACTGCACGCAGCGGGAACATATGGCCGGGGCGGCGCAGGTCGTCAGGCTTGGAGTTATCGTCGGCCAGCACTTGCGCAGTATGCGCGCGGTCGGACGCGGAGATGCCGGTAGTCGTGCCCTTGCGCGCATCAACGCTGACAGTAAAGGCGGTGCCGTGCATCTCGGTGTTGTCGGGCGTCATCAAGGACAGGTTGAGCTTTGCCAAGCGCTCGGCGGACATTGGCACGCAAATCAAGCCGCGCGCCTCGGTCGCCATGAGGTTAATGGCCTCGGGCGTGGCGAACTGGCCAGCCATAACAAGGTCGTTTTCGCGCTCAAAGTCATCCATCAGGATTATGAGGCGGCCCGCACGCAGCTCGTCCAGCGCCTTTTCCACGCGTTCAACGAAATGGTCGTTACTTTCCATAGCCCATATTGCGGAGCGCGTCCAGGCTCATGCCTGTACGCATCTGAAACAGGCAATGATAAACACTCTTAACCAGCATATCAACCTCAAGGTTTACCTGCGCGCCCGCCTTGAGATGGCCGAGGTTCGTATCTTTCGCAGTTAGCGGAATGATGCTCACGCTGAAGCTGTCTGCCTGCACTTCGCGCACCGTCAGACTCACGCCGTTTAGCGCCACGCTTGCGCTTGCGAATACTATCGACTTGAGCTCTTCAGGCAGCTCAACGCGAAGCTCCGCGTCGCGGCTGCCATCCGAGGGCTTCCAGCTAATGACGCGCACGGCGGCGTCAATGTGCCCTTGCACAAAATGCCCGCCGAAGGAATCGCCTGCAGCAAGCGCGGGTTCAAGGTTCACCTTGTCGCCACGGCGAAGGCCGGACAGGTTCGTGGACTCGCAAGTCGCCTTGAGGACGGATGCGCTGAATGCCTGCGGCTCCAGCTTGTCGCAAGTCAGGCACACGCCGTTTACCGCGACCGAGTCGCCGAGTTTGAGGCTGGGGGCGGTGGCGGGGCATTCCACCTCCAGCACGCCTGGGCCAGCGCCCGGTGCGGCGCGCACGATTCCTACTTCGCGAATGATGCCTGTGAACATCGGGGATAAGTATAACAGGGGAAGGAGGAAGTAGTATGTTGCAAGTAGCAAGGCGGATTTCAGGATGGAGGGAAGAGGTTAGGGATGAGGGGTACAAGGTAAGTTCCGGTATGGCAGGACGTGGAACGTATAACAGGCAGGCCGCTCTTACCAGTGCAGCCGTAGGATTTCCAGCGTTCTGCCCTCCGCTTCGCCCGCGCCGCGCCCTCGCGCTTAAGCCTTGCTCCAGCGTTCCGCCCTTGCGGAAGGCAGAAAGAGAATGATGAGCCAACAGAGGAAAAGGAAACTATAGTCTCCGCTGTCGAATCACGTCCGAGACGGCCGCGCTACCAGGGGAATTCCAGAGCTAGGCTGTATGCCCGGCGGACTCGGTAGTTGAGTTAGGCTAAGCGGGCAAGGCGGCCGGTATATACTTATCGTATGCAGCGGGACTCAATAGCAATTGCGGTCATACTAAACGGCGGGACGCGCGACGGCAACTCCTACTGGCTTGTGCAGCGCCTAGTGGAACTTGGCTCGGAGGTCGGTATTATCGTCGTGCTGCCCGACAAGATGGACGTGCTCGTCCCCAATCTTCGCAAGCTTATGCAGGAATACCGCGCGGTCATTACCACCGGCGGCATCGGCCCTACGCACGACGACCTCACGCGCGAAGCCGTCGCCGAGGCCTGCGGGCGCAAGCTTGTGCTCAACCAGGAGGCGTCGGACATGATAGGCGCGGCGCACAAGGGCGAGCTGACCGAGGTGCGACTGCGGATGGCGCACCTGCCCGAGGGCTGCAAGCTCATCGGCAATGTGCAGACAGGCGCGCCGGGATTCCATGTGGACAACGTTTACGTTTTCCCCGGCATACCGTCGCTTCTCTTTGCGATGTTTGAGGAAGTCGCGGAGGATTTTCGCGGTGGCCAGTTCTACAAGGAAAGTATCCGCGTGGATGCCGGCGAAAGCAAGTTCGCCGCCGAACTGGCGCAGGCCCAAGGGATTTATCCCGAAGTCGCCATAGGCAGCTACCCGAAATATGATGGTAAGGCGTGGGTTGAGGTCAGGCTTCGCAGCCGGGATGGGAAAAAGCTCAAGCAATGCTGCGATTGGCTGAAACCGCGCCTGAACGAAGTTGAGGAACGATGCCGCTGCGAAGAACGCGACCGCAAGAAGGAAGATTGATGGGCTTTCCAGTATAATTAAACAGCCAGATGATTGAACTGACAACAACCGACGGCGTGAAGATACTCCTCAATCCAGACCTGATTGAGTGCGTTGAGGAGGGGCAGGAGACGGCCATCCAGATGAACTCGGGGCGGCGCTATAAAGTGCAGGAAAGCGCACGGTTGGTCCTTGAGCTGATTCATAGATACCAAGAGCTCGTGCATGCGTTACCACTATCGGAAGCTGGAACTGCCAAAGGCGCGAGTGCAGCAGTAACCCGCCGGAAGCCGACCGGAGAAGAAGTGGAGACGGGAAGCGAAATCGGCAGCCTGCCGGACTAGCTGTTAGGGTCGCATCCGCTAGAACCCCGCGCAGGCAACCCAAACTCCTCGCGCTTGAAAACCAGCACATTAAGCACAATCTTAACCGCTGCGGTCACGGGCAGCGCCATTAGCACTCCAACCAGCCCAAAAACCTGCGCGCCAATTATCATTGCAATAATGACGGTGAGCGGGTGCAGATCCATGTTCTTGCCCATTATCCGGGGAACGAGGAAGTTGTTCTCAAACAGGTGTAGCAGTGCGTAGAAAATAATTACCAGGACAAGCTTCCAGGGGCTTATCGTGAGGGCGAGAAGGCCGGCGGGAACGAAGCCAATTATCGGCCCCGCCATTGGCACAAGCTCTGCTATGCCAGCGATAATGCCCAGCAGCACGGCATACTTCACTCCGAGCACGGTCAATCCTATCGCGACCATCGTTCCCATAATCAGCGAAAGCATTAGCTGGCCACGGACATACCGGCCCAGCATCAGGTTCATCTGCCAGATTGTCGTCTCAATGCGCTCGTTGTAGGCCCGTGGGAATAGGAGCTTGAAGGCGCGCTTGAACCTCTCCGCGTCAACCAGGAAGTAGAACCCCATTAGCGGAATCAGCACAAGGCCCAGCAGGAAGGTGACAGTGCCGCTGATGGTGCGGGAGACGAACGAGTATGAGTGCTGAAGAGTCGCCGGAAGGTTAGTTTTGATGCTATCAACGAACTGGTAAAAGTACTCCCGGAATGCAAACTGCTGCGTACTTTCCGGGAAGTAGCTTATAAAAAGCGCATTAAGGCGAGTTTCCATGCTTTCAAGGGCATGCGGTATTTCGCCGACGAGTTGAGTCGCTTCGGTGTAGATTATGGGCACAGTTATCCCGACCAACACCAGCCCGAATAGGAATAGCCCGAGGAATACGATTATTATCGCCAGGCTCCGGGGGACGCGGTGCCGACGAAGCCATCTGACCGGCGGGTGCGCGAGGTACGCAAGCAGGACGGCGATGATAATGAAAACGAATATGTTGCGTATCTGGTAGATAAAAAGCAGGCCGATAACGACCACTGCTACCACAAGCGTTTTACGGAAAAAATCCTTCAATGAACCTTCAGCCATTTGCCCTCCGCGGTATTTTACCAGATAACACGGTTAGTTAGTTAGATGCGGCAGAAGGCGAAATAGTTGCGTGCGGTGAGTTGTTCACAGGTTATCCGCGAAGAATGAACCTGTTATCACCAGAGGGAGGGTTGGCTTGCGCCAGTAAACCCCTGCCTGTGATACGCGCGGGCGGGCGACTTGGCCTGAATGCCTGCCGTATATCTGGTAAAATCAGGAACCTTTGGCGCGCGTCAGCGTCTAATACTAGAGGAATGGAACTGGCTGTAGTTGATAAAACCGGTTCTTTCAATCCGCCCGATGTGGACGAGATTCTCGCCCGCTGTTCTACGGGCGACCTTGACGCGTTTGACACGCTTATCAACCGCTACCAGCGCTTCGTGTTCAACATCATCTACCAGCACTTAGGAAGCTCGGACGATGTTGACGATATAGCCCAGGAAGTCTTTCTGCGAGTTTTCAAGTTCATCAACCATTACCGCGGACAGGCGAGCTTTGAAACATGGCTTTATAAAGTCGCGTTGAACTATGTGCGCACCCACCAGCGGCGCAAGTCGGTTATCGGGCGGTTCTTCATGGACACGCCCGAGCACGAGGACGAAACAGGCAAGACTTTTGATACAATCGGCCGGCTGGCCGACACAGCCGAAGATCCGGCGACATCTTTGGAGCACGGCCGCATCGCCGAGGAGATAATGGAAGTCGTGCGCAAGATGCCGCAGATGTACCGCGAAGTCCTAATCATGCGCGAAGTAAGCGAGATGAGCTACGAGGAAATCGCCGAAGTCCTGGGCTCAAGCCAGGGAACAATCAAAAGCAGGCTTAACCGCGCGCGCGAGATCGTGCGCCGGAAGGTGAGAATATAATGGACTGCCGCGAATTCAGGCGCTTTGTTTGGGAAGAGCTTGACGGAGTTCTTGGCGGAGCGCGCCTGGAGAAGTTCAATGAGCACCGCCGCAGCTGTCCTGCCTGCGAGCGCGAGTATTTCAAGCAGCGGCGGCTAATGCTTTACATGAAGGCGTTCCCGACCGTCGGGAACGTCAGCGACAACTTCCGCCGCGAGCTGGTTACACGGGTGCGCAACGGCGACTTGCGCTCTCATTACCGGCTTAACTACGCGCGAATAAGCGCGACTATGGTGCTCTTCGCCGTCGTGCTGACTGGAGTTCTTTTCGCGGTGAACTCCTACCGCGAGTATATGGTAGGCGCGACAATCTTTATCGCACGCTATCCAGAAGGCACCGAGGCGGTTAAGGGCGTTAACCTCCCCAGCCTTGAATACGAATTGCAGCTTCGCGCGGACGCCCCCGTTTACGCGCTATCGCTTCCCAATTTGCGCACAGAGGACTTTGTGCTAAAGCTCCTTGCAAACTATGAAAATGGCGAAGCATCCGAACGGCTGTTATCAGTGCTTGCAGAGAAGACCGGCCTTCTTAACGGGGTGTCTATGCACCTCCAGCAACCTTCCGCCATCGCGCCAATCATCGGGCAGCCCGCGCAGACGGTCGTCATGTTCCCCAAGCCTTTGCCGAATTTCATCGTGGTCTATGTGGAACGCGAGGACTTGATTGAGCTAAGGAAGTTCGCGCTGGACGTAATCAACACTTACGGAAAAGTCGCCACACCATTTATATCAGCGCCACAGGCCTCGCCAAGGCTAATGGATGCCCTCAGGCAGCAATATCCGCTGGTAGATGTTGTTGATGTGGGCGGCGGGTCGTTCAATGTGAACGCACTGCCGGGCGGCGAGATGCCGCTCGTGATGACTTTCGGCCAGTTCCAGCCCCCAATTCCCCCAGCTAGTTAGGCTTCTTCAAGTCGCTGAACTTGCCTTCGGGATGGCAGTATACATATTCCAACGCACAGCCGTTGAAGCACCCGCCCAAATCAAAGCAGACATGGTGCTGCGCTTTGCCGCATACCGGGCAAACTACAAGTTCCTCGTCGCCCGACATCTCAATCTGGCAGTGCGGGCAGCTAAATCCAACCGCATTTTCGGCAGCCCCGCGAAGAGTGTCCCGCGCGCTTTCCTGGGCCAATTGCTTCGCTTCCGCGCGCTGCGTCTCAAGCCCTTGTTGCACTGCCAGCCGATGCGCCATTTCCTCGGCGCGCTCGCCTTCAACTTTCTTATTCCTCGCCAGCCGCATCAGCTCGGCCCGCGCCTTCAGCGCGCTGTCTTTTGTATAGGCTGGATTGCCTTCTAGCATGTTTCTCTTCAGTATATGGACGGCGATGAAAGCCGCGATGGAGAAGACTATGACGACTACGAGGCTAACCCCGACTATCTGCATAGCCTGGGTAGCCGCTTCGTTGGTAACCTGCAGAGCCAAAGCATCAACCATTGCCATCACCTTCTCTATTGTTAGCATCGCCGCGCTGCTTCTTTTCATCCACCTTGCGCATCTCTTCAAGGAGATTATCTAAGTCTGGTTTTGCCAGCTTGTCAGCGCGCGCGAAGAGGGATGATATCAGCCGCATCCGCCAGTATAGGAAGTAGAGCAGAAGCGTTACCAGCAGGGCAAGCAGGACGACAAGCATCCAAAGCCCCTGGAGGCTTAAGAACCAATCAAGCATTACGCCTGCAAGCAGGAGCACGATGATGATGAAAACTGCTATCTCAGCCAGAATTGAAGGTAACAGCTTCTGCCTGCGAAGCGAGGAGTAGAAACTGAACTCAAATGGGACAGCCGCTATCGCCAGCGAAAAAAATACAACTAGGAGAACGAGCGCTACTATCCTGCCTTCAGGAGACTGCGCCGGAAGCACAAGTTGGATTGGTAAGGCCAAGCTACCGTCCCGTTGCAGGCTTATCAGAGTTCAGGATCACCTTGATATCGCGGAACTCGCCGTGGGTAGGGATTGTGCGCTTTAGCTCGCCGCTATCCGAATCCATAACAAAGACGTTCCCTGAATCCATGCTGACCGCGTAGATTTCCAATCCATCAGGGCTTACCGCTATCAGCGTGGGCGCTTCAGGAGTCTTATGCGCCTTGACGACTTTGAGGCTTGCCACTTCAATGACCGCAACCTCCTTGGACTCCATTACCGGCGCGTAAAGGGTCGTCGCGTCAGGGCTTAGCGCCATATTGCGGAAGCGCTTGTAAACCACCCGGCCGACGATGTTAATATCTTTCGCGTCTTTTGCTTTGTTGAAAACGGCGATGGATTCGTTGCTAATGCTGGAAACGAAGAAGTAGTCGCCTTGTTCAGGATAGAGTAGCCCCATAGGCGCGGCTTCAATATCAATAGTGCGCACGAGCTTTTTCTGCGACATGCTAAAGATGAAAAGCTCGGATGCCTTCGCGTCAAGGCAGAATATGTTCTCGCCCCACTCGTCAACCGCGATAAACGCCGTTAACGACAAGTTGCGCTCGTGGTATACCACCCGCTTGCGGGTAGGGTCTGCGGTGGAGGCTTGCTTTAGGTCCAGCACATCAAACCCACCGGCCATAAAGTCGGTTTTGTTGCCCATAATAACGGCCAAGTACCGGTCATCAGGGAATATGGCCAGCCCTTGCGGGACACCTTCAACGATTAATTGGTCGGCTTTGAGGTAAGAGCGCGTGTCAATGAGCGTGATGCGGTTGCTCACGTCAACAACATTGGCGACAAAGGCGGTGTCCTTGCGGTGGTTGAATATGACCTGCTGCAAGCCGTCCGCTACCAGCATCTCTTTATCTGATTCACCAGTGTCGGGGTTAATAACGATTAGCTGGTCGGGGCCGTGGTTTAGCATCCACAGCCGGACGCCCCGGTCTTGTGGCGGGCGCAGGAAGACGGCCGCAAACACGACGATAAACAAGATACCGACGATTGTGACTATGAGCAGATCGCGCCCGGTGCGCATGCCGCGAGCACGTGAATCTACAGGCTTGCGGACGCCGGATATGAGGCCGGGCCGCCTGCCCCCTGGAGTTTTACCTATAGTTTTGACCATTGTTATGCAGTCCCGCGCTTCGCGCGGGCTTCTTTATTATACACAGCATCGCGGATTTCGGACTTAGCCGACGGGAACAGCGCAGTGAGCACGCGCATTTTGTCCCGCGCTGACAGGTCAAGCGCATTGACCGCCTTTAGGGCATCCTCAAAGCCCAGCATCGCGCCTGCTTCCTTCGCCGAAGGCTGTTCCGGCGGCAAAAAGATGAGCGTCAACTCGCCGCGCGGATTTTCCTGTGCTAGGGCAACAAGCCCATTCAGCGTCACCAACCGCACATCCTGATACAGCTTCGTCAGCTCACGGCACACAAGCACCTGCGTCTCCGGCGGCATTTCTGCTGCGACAACGTCGGCAAGCTTCGGCAGGTCGTGCGGGCCGATGAATACGACGCAGGGATGTCCCAGTTTGGTCATTTCTCCAGCGAGCTGCTCCAAATCGCGGCGCTTCTTGCCGGGGAAGGACATGAACGTGAAAGCGAGCGGATGCACGGGAAGAAACGCCAGCGCGGTTGCCAACGCTGACGGACCGGGGATGACGTCAACCGCCAGCCCCTCGGCGCAGCACATCGCCACCAGCTCCGGTCCGGGGTCGGCGCAGCCCGGCATCCCCGCGTCGGTTATGTATGCAACGTCCTTGCCCGCGAGCAGGCTGTCGCGCACGCGCGCTACAACGGTGTCACAGCTGAACTGGTGGAAGCTGCCCGTGGGCTTGCTTATGCCGTGCGCGAAAAGGAGCTTGCGCGAATGGCGGGTGTCCTCACAGTAGATGACATCGCAGGCGCGCAGCGTTTCCAGCGCTCGCAGCGTTATGTCCTTCAAGTTGCCTATCGGCGTCCCGACGAGATATAGCGTCCCAGGGGGCATAGTGGGATTGTAACAGAGTGTTAGTAACGGGCGGCAAAGGCACCTATTGCAGGCAATTCTTGGTCTGCGCGGCTGACATCTAGCGCAGGATGGGCATACTGGTAGAAGGATCGCCCTCCATAACCTTTCCAGAGCATACCTGATTGCCGGTAGGCAGTTAGCGGGGTTCCTTTCCCTTGCAGCGATTTATCCGGAATCATTGTGTAGAGCCAACTATCCGGCAAGCCTGGTTCTGGAGCGAATTCGACCAGCTTTTCCCTTCCAACAACGCCATCGGCGATTTTGAAGCCGGGGCTTGCGACGCAGGCTTTGATATCCAGAGCAATATCTTCTGGGTAAGTCCATTGCGCGAGACTGCCTTCCTGGCCAAAGCCGAAGTCGTGGAATATGCAATTAGCACAAGTAAGGCTTGTGCCAGGAGAACTAAGCATGACGACAGGAGTTATGAAAGGCGTCGCCACGTTGCAGTTCATGACGTAGAGAACTCCGTTCCGCGCTCCCCCGCTATCCTGGCCGAAGTGGATAACACCACGATTACCCAGACAATCTTTTGCCTTCGCGATTATGGAGCCGATGATTACCGCATCTGCGCCGGGCTCGGCTGTAAGCTCGCCGTCATCAACTATATCAATCTCCCGGTTGGCAGAGTCGTGTATATAGCAAGCTTCAATGAGGTTTAGGCGAGCACGGGATTTGAGGTTATGCCCAGAAACGCTGTTGAAAATCTC
>JBBIJQ010000052.1:0-13647 GCA_037445915.1 Planctomycetales bacterium
GACTAGCAAATCTGCAAGTTTTTACGACCTTAAGCCCTCGCTTTATCAAGTCTCCGACCTGAAGTGGAGTAACGGTCAGTCATCACCGGTTAAGCTAACTTGGTCTTATCTCAACCCTGGGGACTACAACCAAGATGGCATCGTTTACATTTCCGACGTCACGTGCATTGCAATGCATTACGGCCATAGAATCTCTGGCGGGACTTGGGATACTTGGGACGATGTGATAGATGCAAGCGATGAAGTAATGGGTCCTTCATTTGGCCCATATCTTATTGGTGACAGCCTTAATGGCGGCCTAGACCTACAAGTGCTTTATGTGCCAGGTGTATACGGCACGAGCATCTCGGGCTACGCCATTTTCGGCGCAGATAGCGCAAATGGTCCTTTTGCCGAACTACAGACGCAGGTATTTGTGCCTATCTCGCAAGCAAACAGGGATGTAGATAACGATGGCGTTCAACAACGAGCGCAGTTTACTTGCGACATCTCAACAAGCTACGGTAAAAGATATATTACGGTTGTGCCTGTGGATGGAAACGGAGTCCGCCGCGATGACCTGCACGGGAACGTGCTTGACCTTGCGCCGAATATCACTGGTTGGGGACCTGTTAGCGGGACGCCGAGTAGCAGTCACAATGTTCAATGCGTGCTTAGCGGACCTCATCCTTCGGGAACTAACTATCGCTGGCAGTTCGGGGCGGGCGCAACTCCTTCCGTTGTCCAGTTTAACGAGCCAATGCAAAACACTGCAGTCACCTTGTCGGCGACGACAGGGCAGTATCCCGCCTCATTGATTGTAAATAATGGCTTTTTCAGCGAGGCGAAAAACTGGAACTTGGTCGTGGCCATAGCCCCATCAATAATTGATGTCACGCCACGACATGCGACAGCCGGTTCGGCTGTAAACTTTGATGTAGAATGGTCGGGCGACACGGCCCAAGAGACCTTCGCCTGGAATTTCGGAGGAGGCGCGACGCCGAACACAAGCGCTGTAGAGCATCCGTCAGTTACAATCGGAAATCCAGGCAACTATGTCTGCTCGGTGACAGTAACAAATGCATACGGATCTGATATGTTGCAGTTTACGCTTCAAGTGGGAATTCCGCCGACAATTGTAGGCGTAACTCCCCTGAATGCTGCCCGTAGGTCACTATCCATTTTCAGCGCCGAGCTAGACGACGAAAACTACGGCCCCTACACCTATGAGTGGACATTCGGCGGCGGAGCCAGCCCCTCATCATCTAATGATGAAAGCCCCCAGGTGACATTCTATGAACCTGGGCAGGCTGCATGCAGCCTTACAGTTACAAATATATACGGTGAAGACGAGTATCCTTTCACTGTAACAGTTCACATGAACAAGCTCTGGCTGGTTGCAGAACCGTCAACGATGAACGCTGCAAATGACTACACCGTCACTGTACGTGTTATCGCCGTAGATAACGCCTATCCGATGACATATATGGATAGTGTGGTTGTTCAGTATGATGCGCAATACGAGGGCGCTCTCTACTACGACAGCAGCATGTTTGATACCGGAGCAATTGTGGCTGGTGATATCCCATTCTGGCTAGGTTATGAAGACCAAGCAGATGGTATTTGGGCATCGTATAATCAGCTACCCGCCCAATTATGGATGCCTTTAACCGCCGCATTGTTCGGCCCTTTTGATGGCACAGATTTTCAAAGGCCTTGGGAATCCCCTCCTCCTCCAAGCTATGCAGAATACATCACTGCGAATATTTCACCCATACTGCTTGAGGAAGACAGAATGTTTGAGTTGCCAGCAGGATCAGGATTACCTGCTTACTTGTATCAAGTCCCTAACCCACCAGGCACAGGGGATTTATTTAACTTCCAGATAACTCTTGACGTAGAAAATATCGGTCCATTCATGCCGACCGAGGCCCGAGTCCGCATTGTCCCAAGTTTCCTTGATCGGTATAATGACCCATATAGAGGGGACCTTTATAAGGACCCTGTAGATCCATTACCACATACTTGGGATTCCGTTCAGAACGAAGCTCTCTCAGAGCCCGATTGTTACTACTTGCATATTCCTATAATCTAGAACTTGTAGGTTGCCAACTGATTCCGGAGCTGGGGCGGCGTCAGCGCCGACCCTTCGCGTACAGGATCGCTTGCGGCCAGTGGATGATGGCTGCGCAGTTTAGCGGCGGGACTGATTAAGGCACATATCGCGTTAGACGTCGTCATCCGCGCCTGCGTCAAAGCATTCGCCTTCGCCTATGATGCCGAAGCCGGACGATTCGCTCCCGTCTTCTTCCGCGCCATAACTTGTGTCTTTGAACTCGGTGTCGCAGACGGGGCAGAACTGGACTAACTTGCCTTCTTCGCTCATCTCCTGCGACAGCTCGCCCTGGCAGAACGGGCAGCGGCGGCGGCACATCTCGCGCTCCAGCGCGGCATCTGTCTGTTGGCGTTTTGCCTCAAAGTAAGCCTCTATTGCCTTCCTGCGGCGGTGGTATTCCCACGCATTTTCGGAGATGCGGCGGCCGGCGGGGATGTGGCTCTCGCAGAAATAAACGAGCGTGTCGCCGGGGAAGGTCACCCCGGATATAGGCTCTTCGCCGCAAAGGGCGCACTTGTAGTCTGGAATCTCTAGCGGCACGCGCTGGCGCGGCAGCGCGGCAGGCTGCGCGTCAATGACTTGCAGGCGCGGTTTGCGGCGTCTGCGCTTGCGCTTGCGCCGCTGCTCCAGGAATTCGGAGGCTGCGTTATGCGGGTCGCGGTTTTCCGGTCTCTCGTCCAACTCGCTTATAGTATCAAAACCACAGGGATTTAACTCCGCCAATCTCGTATGTTCTGTATAATGCCTGTATGCTCCTGGGGATAATCCTCATACTGGTCATTATCGGCATGGGCGTGTTTCTCTTTATCTACAAGCCGCCCACTGCAGTAGTGCTGCCGGTCGCAGCCGCCCTCATCGCGCTCATCGCGTTTATGCCCAGTTTCCTGCAGGGCAGCTTCGCCGAGCCGCTGAACACCATCTTCGGCACGGTGCTCTCCGACGGCTTCACGCGCCTCGCCCCGCTCATCGTCGCAGCCATCCTTGGCGCGGTGCTGGCGGCGGCGGTTGACGACGCAGGCATAGCGCGCCACCTCGTGCGCTTCGCCGCCGAGTTCGCGGGCGACTCGCCGTTCCTACTCACGCTGCTGCTCACGCTGGTCATCGCGCTGTTGTTCACCAACCTCGGCGGCTTGGGCGCAGTCATCATGGTCGCCACTACCGCCCTGCCGCTGATGCTAGCGATGGGGATGCAGCCGCTCACGGCGGGCGCTGTGTTCCTGCTTGCGCTGTCGCTAGGCGGCTGCCTCAACCCCGTGAACTGGCAGCTTTACATCACTGTGCTCGGCTTGCCGCAGGAGCGCATCATTCCGTACGCGCTGGCGCTCTTCGCTATCTTCCTCGCCGTCACCGCAGCCTTCGCCTTCGTGCGCGTGCACCGCGAGCAGGGCGTCCGCGCAAGCGAGATGGGCGTCACGGCGCTATGCGCGCTCGTATTCATTGCGGGGGGCGCATTCGTTTTGAAAAACGCTGCGGCGCTGGGCGCTGTGAAAATCGCGCTGTTTGCCATCATCGGCGGGCTGGCGGCGCTGCTGACCATCCTCGCCGTCCTGCGCGTCATCGTCAACGCCTGCGGCGGCAGGTTCCTCCCCGGGCGCGTGCACTGGCTTAGCATCTGCGCGCTCATCTACCCGCTGCTGCTGCTCCTCGCCGTGAACCTCGGCACGAGCATCAAGTACATCAACGGCTTCACCATGCCGATCGGCGCGGCGCTGCTTCTCGGCATCGTTTACGCGCACGCGGCAAGCTGGGAGCGCGTGGGCGGCGAAGTAAACCGCCTCATGCGCGCGGCCTACGCCGGCTTCCGCATGGCCATCCCCGCGATACTGCTCATGTTCGGCATCGGGATGCTCCTGCAGGCGACGATGCTGCCGCAGGTCACCGAGGCGGTGGGGCCGCTGGTCAGATATGTGCTGCCGACCAGCCCGCTCGCATACATCATCGCGTTCACCGCCTTCGCGCCGCTTGCGCTCTACCGCGGGCCGCTCAACCTCTACGGCATGGGCAGCGGCATAGTGGGGCTGTTCATGAAGGCGGGCGTGCTGACCGCGCCAATGCTCATGGGCGCGTTCTTCTCGGTGGGGATGATGCAGGGCGTCTGCGACCCCACGAACACGCACAACGCCTGGCTCGCCGGCTTCCTGCGCGTCCGCGTGCTGGACCTCACACGCGCCACCATCCTCTGGGTCTGGGCTGTCGTCCTCCTCGGCTTGGCGCTCGCGGTGGTCATGTTTGGGATGGGGGGGTAAGGAAAGGAGTAGGGTTGAGGGATTAGAGATTAGCCACAGATGGGTACGCCGGACGCACAATCACGGCAGAACTCCGATGTGTGGACTTAAGTCTACACACCATAAGAGATGTGGCACAGCCGTCCCGGCTGTGTTTATACGCACAAGCGAGACGCATGAGCCACTGTCCAGATTCCAGACTCCAGAAACCAGAGCAGGGCTAGTTAGCCCGGCGTACTCAAGGGTTATCTGGTTAGCCCGCACGTTTCCCCTATAATCAAATCGCATTCGGAAAAGCCAGGACAGAGCCGGGCTAGTGAGCCCGACCTACCCAGGTTTATGCGCTTTGTTCCCTGGGAACTTCCGGCCCTGGAGCTGCATCATATCTGGTGAGTGCAGAATGAAAGCCAAGGCGAAGACAGCCAGGGAAGCCCGAAGGGGAAATCCCGCTGAACGTGACCGAGACCGTTTTGACGATGCTGGAGATACCGTCAAACCTGATCATTGGCTGCCTGAACGGCGACGACGCCTCGTGGCAGGAATTTATCCGCCTTACAGGCAGCCATCTCCAGCGCATAGCGAGAACCAACCTTAGGGACCCCGGCATGGCGGAGGACGTGATGCAGGAAACCTATTACAAGGCCTTCCGCAACCTCCACCGCCTCCGCGATCGCTCCAGGGTAATGCCTTGGATGATACAGATACTTGTGAACGAGTGCCGGATGCTAAACAGGAAGAACAAGCATGAAAACGAGAACGAGCGCGAGGAAAGCCTTTCCTACACCCTTGCCTCCACCGGCGACAGGCGGGGGCGAGAGGAGACAAAAGCCATTCTGGGCAAGCTGATGCTCCAGATACCGGAGCTATACCGCGAGGTGCTCATCCTGCGGGAGATTGAAGACATGGACTATGCAGAGATTGCCGCCGCGCTGAAGGTGCCAGTGGGGACAGTGCGTTCCCGCCTCGCCAGGGCGCGCGCGATGTGGATTGAGCTTGCAGGCAAGGTTATAGAAGACGGACAGCTTTTAGACCTTTGCCTTGACGGAGGTGACGGAGTTGCTTAATGACTACCTGAAAGGGCTTATATCCGAATACGCGGATGACGCGCTTGACCTTGAAACAACCCGCCGCGTCGCCGACTTCATTGACGGCAACGAGGAAGCCGAGGCTTACCTGCACAGGCTACAGCGCTTGCGTAAGGTTACGGCTGAGTGCCTGGGCGACCAGCCCGAAGACTTCACCCTTGACCTGCGCATGATGAACGCGCTGCGGCTTCGCAGCTACGAGCGCACCTGGCTTGAGCGCCTCGCCGAAACGCGGATACTCAGCCCGCGCACGGCGGCGGCGGCCGCCATGGCGGTGCTTGTGTTCGTCATCATCGCATTCGGGCTGATGCAGTCGCCGGTCTCAAGCTTCTTTGACCGCACCAAGGCAAAGGTTGAGCAGCTTGGCTCGGAAGCGAAGACCGGCCTGGGCGAGAGGACGCGCGAATGGGCGCAGAGCCTTGGCGAGATGTTCGCCCCGCCAAGCGACGACAAGGACGGCAACGCCAAGACCAGCTCGGTGCTGCCCGGCCAAACGGAGGTGTGCCCGTTATGACACGCTGTTTCTATCATCCTGATGTTGATACCACTATGCGCTGCGACCTTTGCGGCAAGCCGGTGTGCGCTGCCTGCCGCCGCGAGGCGGAGAACCACCTCGTTTGCGAACGCTGCTCTGCGCGAGCCGCCAAGCACGGCTATACGGCCACAAGAGAGCATATTGAGCAGGCGAAGACGCCGTATTGGGTAGGATTGGTGATTCCCGGCCTTGCGCAGCTCCTAAAGGGCGAGATATGCAAAGGCTCACTGCTGTTGCTCTACTTTCTGCTCGCATGCTACGCCGATATGGGCGGGCTCATAACGCTTGCTTACGGCATCAGCGCGTGGGACTGCTTCTGGCCGCTCGTGAACGAGGAAAGCCGGGGCAGCGCATTCATTAACTTCCGCCAGTTCGCGGGCATCGTGATCATCTTCGTAGGCGCGCTGCTGCTTGCGAACAACTTAACTAGCTCAATAGTAGCTTTGTCCCAGGATATCGCAAGGCTCATCGCCAGCGGGGTCACGATTGCGTTGGGCTTGTTCGTAATCCTCTACAACATGGCAAACAGCAAGGAGGAAGCAAAAGATGAGAGTTAGGGAATTCATACAGCTTGCAACGCTGCTTCTGGTGGGCCTGCTGGTCAACCACTGCGCGTTCGAGAAAGACGTTATGAGCCTGGATGTGGCCGACCGCATCGAGAAGACCGCTGACCTGCAGGCGAAAGAGCTTGAGGATAGGCTTGACCAAGCTTCGCGGGAGATTGACGAGAAAATGGAACGCCTGGACGACAGGCTTGAGGAAGCTGGAAAGCGGCTGGAGGGGACGATTGAGAACGGTGGCATTGAGCAGTCTTCGCAAGTAACTTCGGCGGGCGGTAAGCTCAACGTCTCCATAACCTACAAGCTCCCCAGCGATGGATGGCCTGCCGGCAGCCTAATGTTCATGGAGATTCCGCGCGAACTGGCGCTTACTCTCAACGCGTTAGAGAGTGACAAACTTACCCTCAGCTTGTGGGGCGCAAGCGAGATGAAGTCACCCAACTTCACGGCCGATGATAACGGAATTATCAGCGTCAGGCTTGCCGACGGCGATATGCCTGAGAAGGCCGAAGCCAAATTGCCAGGCAGAATCACCAAGATTACTTTTGGCGCGGATGAAGCTATACAACTGGTTTTGGAACCAAGCGAAGCCGAGTTGCATCTTGATAGCGCTGTGAAAGAGATAGCAATCAAGCGCTCCGGAGAGTGGGTCACATTGACCAGCCCGGATTGGGCTATCAGAATCAAAGGTATGAAGCCAGACCTGAAAGTCGTGGGCGCGGACGGTGAGGACCTCGGCGAGTTGAACGCTGTAGGCAAAACGGAAATCACCTACATTCCATCCAACAACGGTGAAGGGGGTGCACAATGAACCGCGTTACCTTCGGCGCATTACTAGTAGTGATAGGGATGCTCTTAGTGGCGAACGTGTTCATCGCTGAAACCGTAGAGCTGTTCCGCTTCTGGCCGCTATTGATAGTTATCTACGCGGTATTTACAACCGCCCGCATGAGTACCATCTACCGCGGAGGCCTGGTGGTCGTGGGCCTAATCCTGCTTGCCGACGCGCTGTTTCCCAGCATGCTGGGACCTGCCAGCTCGTGGTTCTGGGGCGCGCTACTATTTGTCGGCGGCCTCATCATGATACTCAGCGTCGCCGAGCGCAAGCCACATGGCTTTGTTGTTAAGGATCGGGAATCGGGTGATGCGGGCGAGTTGCGGGAGGCGGTAAAGGAGTTCGCGCGTGATGCAGCAGATGCCGTGCGCGAAGGCATAAGCGAAATCAAGTTTGCGGTACGGGAAGGCTGCGCGTCTGCTGATGCAGAGTCAAATGAATCTGAAGAGGAGGTTCCTGACATGGAAGAACAGAAAGAACGCCAGACCGATTACGCCGCTGCCGGAATTAAGGCCGAGTACTTCGGCGATACGGCGCATTACTACACCGAGATGCCTGAAGGCGCAGCCGTTATCAACTGCACAGTTGAGCTGAGCGCGGGCAGCATTGAGCTTGTCGGCGGGACCGACAAGCTTTTTGAGATTGATACGCACCAGGACAGCGTCGTTGAGCCGGTTGTTAGCCTGAAAGTGACCGAGACTGAAAGCGGGAAATCCGTCAATCTTCACATTGACCAGCACTTTTTTAAGGGCTCGCATCCCTTCAACCTCAACACGGTGTGGAAGCTGAAACTAAACCGCGAGATTCTAATGAATCTCACAGCCGAGGTTAACGCGGCGCGAGCCAAGCTTGACCTATCCGAGCTGCGGGTGCAGAGCTTCACGCTGGAAAACAACGCTGCATCAACAGACGTGCGGGTAGGAGCGCGCGAAGACAAGGTCTCAATCCATTTGGAGAACAACGCCGCGAAGCTTGAAGTTTACCTTCCCGGCGGATTCGCCTATTCCGCGACAATTGACAGCAATGTGGCGCGGCATAACGCTGCTTCTCTTATGCCAAAGCGCACTGATGGCGTTTGGATGACCGAAGACGTGGAGACTAACCCGCGCAAGATTAAAATGAACGTGGAAAACAATGCAGCAAGCCTTGATTTCAAGGTTTACTAGAGGAAGGCAAATCACCATGCAAAAGAAATTCTACCGTTCAAGGACAGATAAAATTCTCGGAGGAGTATGCGGCGGCGCGGCAGAGTACTTCGGCATTGACCCGTGGATCGTCCGCATCACTTGGCTGTTGCTGCTATTCGTGACGCCATTAAGTGCCGCAGCATTCCTCCTCTACATCCTGTCCTGGATACTGGCGCCGGTAAAGCCCGGAGTCTGGGAGAGCTCATCGCCGCCGGACAAGCCGCTCGCAGCGCCGAAGATGGCAGTTGACCCCAGGAACCGCTCGCTGTTCGTCGGCTTAATAATCACGCTTGTCGGCGCAGCGGCGCTGGTTGGCACTGTTGCGCCGAAGGTTCCGATTCAGCTCTTGTTCGCCGCTGCACTCATCGTGCTTGGCTTGCTGGTGATTACCGGCGCGTTCACTAACGGCGGCATCAACATGGGAGAAAGGAGATAACAATGGAAACGCGCATGACCTCAAAGAAGACACCAGAAATAGTGAACAGCTTGTTTTGGGGCACATTCGTCCTGCTTCTCGGCGCTACGTTGCTGGGCATCAACCTTGGGTATTTGAGCGCGAGCATATGGGATTCGCTCATCAAACTTTGGCCGATACTCCTCATTGTGTGGGGACTGAACATCGTTTTCAGGCATACATACCTGCAGGTGCTCTCATACTTGTCACCGCTCGTGCTTATTGCGGCGTTCGCATATGCGACAACGATGACGCCGGTCGGCGATGATAGCGGCAAGTGGTACGCTCCGCTGCTGCATCTAGGCGATTCACACAGAAACATCCCGGCTGCCGAGTATAAGTATGAGTTCAGGAATTTAGAGGCTATGGCTACCAGCGTGCAGCTGACGCTCGGTGGAAGCAACATAGACGTTTCGGCTTCCTCGGAAGAGAAGTTTGCCGAAGTCCGGGTGACAAGCAATGTCGGGAAGCCCAATGTTGAGATGACTTTGGAGCAAGACACGCTGAAAGTAAGCGGCAAATCAGCAAGGGAGATTGGCCGGTTAGTGAACCACAGGGACGATTGGAAAGTCCGGTTGCCTGTGGGGCTGCCAACTGAGCTAAAGATCGACGCGGGCGCGGCCGATTGCATCCTGGATTTCAGCAAAATTGAGCTTACAAGCCTGACAGTGGATACAGGCGCATCTGACCTTGAAGTCACTCTGCAGTCACCGCCTCTACAAGGCAGCAACATCCGAGTGGACAGCGGTGCGTCAGACATCACCATAAAGGTGCCTACAGGCACGCCGCTCAAAGTGGATGTGGATTCGGCGGCGGTCTCCAGCAATTTCAAGCAGGCTGGGCTTTCCAAGCGTGATGGGAGCTGGTATTCGATGAATTACTCGCCTGACAAGCCAGCTATTGAAATCAGCATAGACTCGGGCGCGTCAGACGTCAGCATCCAATACATCTAAAGCAGGCAATTAACCCTAAAATCAGCTGTTTTTCAACACGAGAACCCGCCCCGAAGGGGGCGGGTTCTGCTATAATAAGCCTTCCACGGGCTAATGAAATGGGCATTTTGCGCATACTCACAGGCGCCTTAGGCGACAAGTCCTATAAAAGGGCTGTAGAGCTCTACAACAAGGGTAAGGTTGACGACGCTATCAAGCTGGTTGAGAAGGCAATAGCGCAGATACCAGCCCCAACTCCCGACGAAAAGGTAATTGAGCTGTCGGAGTTGCACGCCCTCTGGGGAAGATGTCTTGCGAGGCTCAAAGACCCTTCAGCTCTAGACCAGTTCAGGATATCCGACAGTATCTCGCTAAACGAGAATATCCTGCGCGAAGGCGTGATGCTTATTGAGGAACTAAGCCTCCAATCTTCCGCCGCGAGCGACTACATCATGGACCTCGCCAAGCGCACGACCGGAGACAAAGGCTTCCTGCTAAACTACGCTAAACGCCTAGCCGGTGACGGTGATACGAAGCTAAACGAAAAAGACCTCGAAGTAGTTTACGAAGCGAGCCGTAGTTTCACTTTGTGGAAGGGCGGCAGTACGCTGCTTTCCGACAAGTTCCTCTCCGAAGGGCGCACGGACAAGGAAGCAGTGGATATCTACCGCATCGCCTACCCTATTCGGCGCAACAACGTGAAGCTTGTGGAGATACTCCTGGATTACTGCATCCAGAACAATGAAAAGAGCGACTTCGCAGCCAACCTCTACCGTGAGCTTTCGTTTGAGGAAGATGATAATAACGATGCGCTGCGCCTGCTCGCTGAGTATTTCGTTGAGCAGCAAGACATCACGCCATCCACTATCGGCTTCATTGAACAAGCGCTTAGTAGGCGGCTTCCAAGGCACGAAGTGCTGGAAGCACTCGCTGGCTATCTCCTAAAATCGCGAAAGGAATTCCTAGACAAGAAACGGTTGCTGCTCCTCGTGTTCCGCGCAGGTTACTTCAACAAGAACGTGCTGGCATTCTTGGCACAGGCTTTCGCCGAAGACGGTAATTTTACCGACGAGGCGCTGGTCGCATACGAAGAGGCGCTTAAAAACAACCTGCTAACTAAGCGCATCACGCTCGTGCTTACCGAGCATTTCCTCGCTGAAGACCGCCGAGACGAATTTGCCTGCCATGTTTATGAACATTACTTAAGCTCTTGGCCCGAGCGCAAGATTCCACGGCTCTACAGCTTACTTGCAACCAGCTATATTGAGAAGAAGCGTATTGACGAGCAGGCGCAGTCAATCTACGAAGCTGCGCTGGTCACCGATTCGGAAAACATGCAGATATTGCCCCTGCTGGCTGCAAGTTACCTTACATATGACACCAGGCAGCCGAAAGCTTTTGCTGTCTATGACCGCGCATTCAGCTACATCGCTGACGAGCATATCAAAACCCAGGTTGCTAAACTGCTCGCTGAGAGGCGCATTGAAGACGGCAACTTTGACAAACGCACACTGGAATACATAGAGCTTGCGCTGCCAATCATCACCGGGCGCGATCTGGAAGCATTCAACGATGCGCGAACGAAATGTTACCTGACGCTCAACCGGCGCGATGATGAGGCTCTTAGGGTTTACTTGGAGCTATACAACCGCACTCGCGAAGAGAAAAAAGAAGATATCAAGCTCTCCACGATCCTTTCCGATATCTTAATTGAGCGCGAGCAGATTCCCGGCGTATCCGATGAGCTTCGCTTGCAGATTCTCTACGAGCGATTCGAGCTTGAGAAATTTGGATGCCCCGGCAACATTGCGTTCTTCCTGCTTGACCATACGCTTGCGAAGAAAAGCCCCTACAAGTACCTGCTGCAGCTTGCGGTACGGTGTTTTGAAGTTGACAGCGCGCTTCTTGCGGAGAAGCTAAGCGAGGCAGGAAAACTGGACCTGCTCCAACAGATCGGCCGGTTTTACATTGAGCGTTACAACTACGAGTTTGCGGTGCTTGCGTTCACCGTAGCCAATCAATACCTCCCAACTGAAGAAAACGACTATCACCTCGCAAAGATCAGGCTCATTGAAGGCAAGGTTGAGGAAACGCTAGAACTTCTCTCCAAGGTCAAATCGCCACAGATGCAGCAGCGAGTGAATTACTGGCGCGCGGCTGCATACCAGCAGGAAGGCAAGCCCGAAAAGGCCGCGCCTCTCGTAGCACAGCTTGAGAAGGATAAAGGCGCGATTCCCGAAGTGCTCCTCAAGCTTCGCAAAGCGATAAACGCAGAGCTGCTGGGCGATTTCGGCGACGCAATTGAAGTCTACCAGGACGTCCTCGGCGACGCTTCCAGCCTTCCTTACCGCCGATGGATAGAGATCGAGACAGGCCTTGCGCTATGGCGCATGGGAACGACGGCCGAGGCACGCAAGAAACTTGAGCAGGTTTACCGTTTCAATCCCAACGGGCGAGCAGAGCAGCGCAACTACTCCTACATCCTCGTGATTCAGGCCGATGAGTTGATCGCCGCAGGCGATTGGGAGTCCGCGCTCAGCGCCATGCAGGAGAGCGTGGACGTGAATCGCAACGACCGCCTGCTCAGGGGCGTAGTGGTTGACATCCTTCTCAACCACGCCAAGCGCTATTTCTTCAACAAAGATTATGAAATGGCGGTGAAGATACTTGAAGTCGCCCACCGCATCCTACCGAAGAACGAGGACACCAAAGTATTTTTGGCGTATTCCTACCATCTCCTGAACAAGTATGCGCAAGCGCTGATTTACTACCGCGACATCTCATGGACCAGCGAAGCCGCAATGGTAGAGCGCTCGCAAGCGTATTGCTACCTGCACAACAAGCAGCCACGCAAGGCATGGCGCGTATTCCTCGATTTGAAAAAGCGCGGCGGCGGCGCATTCCTTGCTAGCAACATTCCGCTTCTGCTGGAAGCATATCTTGATGACGACGAGCAGGAAGGAAGCGAGACGTTCAAGGACGTCGAGTTCACCGAGGATGTTAAGAGCCCAATCCCATTTGCGGCTTTTTACATTCACGACGGGCTTTACGCTAAAGCCCTAAGCCTGCTTGGCAAGGGCGCGAAGGATAAATATCAGGAGATGCAGCGCTTGTGGTTCCTCGGCAAGGCTGCATCCAAGCAAGGTGACCGCAAGCTCGCAGTTACCTACTGGAAGCAGTTGCTGGAACTTTCGCAATCCCGCCAGACGCACGACGAGACCAAGCTGATGCAGCTCATTGAGATCGGCATGGCGTTTCTGAAAGCTGGTTACGCACAGGAAGCCATGGATACCTGGGAAGACTTGAAAAAGCATAGCGCTAATTATGCCCACCTCCCCAGGCTTTACGCTTACACGCTTGACTTGAACGCCTACACGCTGGCGCAGAAAAGTAATACGAAGCTCGCAATCAACGAGTGGGAAAAAGCGACTGAATACGATCCTGAGAACCTCAGCATCATACAGAACATGGCCATCGCCTACATGTCGGTTGACGACTTTGATCGCTCTGCTGTCTATTGGCGCAAGCTTATGAACCGCTGGAAGGTAATGGTTGACCGCAACCCACAGCGCTACGCGCACATGACCATAGCTATCGGCGAAGTGGAACGTTTACTGGCAGATGTCTTTGTTGCCCAGAGAGAAGCCGCGGACGAGGTTTACATTGCGAAGACGGAAGAAATGGTGGATTACTTCCAGCGAGCGAACCAGTTCTACTGGATACTCGGCTTGAATAAGAA
>JBBIJQ010000053.1:0-11072 GCA_037445915.1 Planctomycetales bacterium
GTGCGCGGCGAGGTCGGAAGACCCGGCTGTGCGGCAGAAGCTGGTGGACGGCTGGCGAAAGCTCTTCGGGCACGAAAACTACACAGCCGAAAACGTGTAGTGCGGCGGCTGCAAAGCTGGCGGGCTCATCGCCGACAAGCAGTGCGAGGCGCGGCCGTGCGCGATGGAGCGCGGCGTGGAAAGTTGCGCGCTTTGCGAGGATTTCGTGTGCAAGAAGGTCGGGAATCTCCTCGCCAGCGCCGAAGGGATGTTCGTTTTCATGAACAATAAGATGAGCGAAGTCACGCGCGAGGAGTTTGAGTTGTGCGCGCGGCAGTTTTGCTCCATGCCCGCGCTTATCCGCATCATGGCCGACGCGGGGAAGCTGCCGGGGTGGGTTAAGGGCGAGAGGTAGAATGTAGTTGGGATTCCAGACGAGTACGCCGGGCTAACCAGCCCGGCCGAGAAAGGGATTAGAGGTGAGGGAATAGGGATTAGCCCCAGATTCCGTAGGCCGCACTTTAGTGTGGCTTATGGAGTGTAGGGCGCGGGCTTGTACCGCGCCAATGGTATCTTCCGGGAGCGACTGAGGCGGCATACAAGCTGCCGCCCTACACCCGGATTCCAGACGGCGGGGGGTAAACCCCCGCCCTTCAAAAGATTCCAAAATCCAGAGCCAGGCTAAAGCCAGGCCTACGGTAGGAAAAGTGAATCCAGAGCCGCGCTGGTGAGCGCGGCGTACCCATTATTTGATTGTCAACAACCTGGATGCCGGAGGCGGGGCATTCCTGCCTCGTGTCTTTAGTAGTGCGGCAAGAAAGCCGCACCTCCGGCTACTTCATATCTGCCTACCTCTCCGGTAGCCCGTGGGGGATAACGCGCTTGAGCCAAATGGGGGTAACGAGCGTGGTGACGAGCACCATAAGTATCATTATGCTGAAGACGTCAATGCCGATGATGCCCGATGACAGACCTACTGCGGCGATGATGAGCCCCACTTCGCCTCGGCTTATCATGCCCACGCCGACGCGCCAGCTTTCGGTGCGCGTGAAGCCCGCGAGCATCGCGCCGGCGGCGCAGCCCCACGCCTTCGTGTAAACCGCCACGACGATGATGAGCAGAGCGAAGATAATGAGTAGCCATTCCTGCGAGCTCATCTCGCGCATGCGCGCAAGCGGGTCAAAAACGGTGCGAGCGTTGGCCTCCAGCCCTATGCTGATGAAGAACACGGAGACAAAGAAGCCGTAAGTAAGCGTGCGTAGGTCGCGGTCAATTTCCTCGCGCAAGTGCGTCTGGGCGATGAGGACTCCCGCGAGGTAGCTTCCGGTTATTGCAGCCAGGTTGCCGATAAACTCCGCCATCCACGCGTAAAACAGCCCGACGACAATTGCGCCTGCGAGCAGCCCGGCGGTAAGCGGCTGGCTGTTCATGTAGGAAATGTAGCGCTTTGCATAGCGGAAACCGAAAATGGCTATGGCGACAAACGCCGCCATAAGGAAGATGAGCACGAATATGCGCATGACGCCCTCGTAGGGGTGCAGCGCAGGAGCTGTTAAGAGCCAGGAAATAACCCAATCAAGCAAGTGCGTGTTGGCAGCTAGGCTGCCGCCCTCCGCCGGGCGGAAGGCGATAACGATGGAAAGCAGGACAATGCCCAGCACATCGTCTATAACCGCAGCGCCGAGGATGGTCATTCCCTCTTTGCCCTTGAGCGCGCGCAGTTCCATCAGCGTCTGCGCAGTGATCGAGACGGACGTGGCAGTGAGGATTGTGCCGATGAAGATGGCTTCATAAACCGTGAACTTGAGGCCAAGCTCCATAAAGGCGAATGCCACCGCGCTTCCGATAATGAGCGGGAATATCAGCCCGCCTGTGGCCGCAAGGAACGCCGCCTTGCCGACCTTCATCATCCTGCCCAGGTCGGTCTCCAAGCCTGCGAGGAACATCAAGAGGATAACGCCAATCTCGGCAATGTCCTTCACTGTGAAAAAGACGGGAACTGCAGCGTGGCCGTCAATTGAGGTTTCCACCGGCAGGAATATCGGCCAGCCGAGTATATTAAGCGCGGTCGGACCGAGGAGAAGGCCGATAAGTATCTTGCCGAAGACTGCGGGCTGGCCATAGCGCATAGCCAATGAGCCTGCCCACTTGGCGGCGGCCAAGATGATGGCGAGTATTAACAGCAGCTGTAAGAGATGCGACATTTTAATAAACGGACGCGATATCATCCTATAAGCGCGCGGCTGCGTCAAATGCGGTGTAGGATGGCGGAGAGTCAAGCAGTGGCGCGGCCGTCCCGGCCGGGAAGGGTTAAGGGCGGAGTCCAGAGCGGGACTGAAGTCCCGCCTACAAGGAATAAAGGTTATAATCATCGCTCCCATGGAAAAGGTGAAGGTGCTACAAGTCGCGGGCTTGGACCATTTTTTCAAGTACTTCTTGAAGCGGCTGGTCCAAGGGATGACCGAAGCCGGTTGGCAGGTTGTCTGCGCATGCGGCGATTCGGGCTATTCGGACATCCTGCGCGCCGAAAAGATGGACATCCGCACGATCCCCTACACCCGCACCTTGAACCCAATGGCGCACATCCCTTCCATCGCCGCGCTGACACGCTTGATGCGGCGCGAGAAGTTTGATGTCGTTCACGTGCACAACCCGCTGATGTCGCTCATCGCGCGCGCAGCCACGCTGCTCGCCAAGCCCCCGCTGGTTATCTATACCGCGCACGGCTTTTACTTCCACGAACACATGCCCGCATGGAAGCGGTTCGTCGGGCTGAGCCTTGAGCGCATGGCTGCGCCTGCCACGGACTTTCTGTTCACGCAGAACCGCGAAGATGCGGAGCTCGCCGTGAAATTGGGGCTGTTCAAGCCGGAACGGACGTTGGTTATAGGCAACGGCGCTGACCTGCGCGCGTTCAACCCTGCGCTTGTGCCGGATGCAAAGCGTGAAATGCTGCGGCGCGAGTTTGGCATTCCACATGGGCAGCGCGTTATCGGCATGGTCACCCGCTTTACGCGCGATAAAGGACTGATTGAATACCTTGAGGCGGCGGCGGCGTTGAGAGCAGTTGTCCAGGACACCTGGTTCGTCATCGCAGGCGGGCGCGCCGAAGGCGACCGCCACCCGCTTACCGAAAAGGAACTTAAGGGCATGGCGGAGTTCTTCGGCATCGGCGACCGCGTCGTGTTCACGGGCGTGCGGCAGGACATCCCTGCCGTGCTCTCGCTGTTTGACGTGTTTGTCCTTCCGTCGCACCGCGAAGGAATGCCGCGTTCGGTGCTTGAGGCGATGGCGATGGAAATCCCTGTAGTAGTCACCAATATACGGGGCTGCCGCGAAGAAGTCACGCACGGCGTTGAAGGCTTCCTCGTCCCGATTAAAGACGCAGACGCCCTAACCGACCGGGTGCTGGACATTCTCAAGCAGCCTGAGCTTGCGGCGCGCATGGGCAAGGCCGGGCGCGAGCGCGCGCTGCGTGAATTTGACGAAGCCAACATTGTCAAGCTACAGATAGAAGCCATAACCCATGCTCTCCAAGATCGTCGCGCCAAGGTGTAAGGCGCATTCAGCTTCAGCACTTGTATTAGGTATGCATTGGCGGGTAGAATCCTTATTCGCACCGGGCGCCAGGGCTTTGCGCGCGCGGGGGGCATCGGAGGTAACGGGTATGTCGGGTCATAACAAGTGGGCTAACATCAAGATACGCAAAGGGGCGCAGGACGCGAAGCGAGGCCGCCTCTTCTCCAAACTCATACGCGAGCTGACCGTCGCCGCGCGCGAAGGCGGCGCTGACATTGAGCATAACGCCTCGCTGAAGGTCGCCATTGAACGCTGCCGCGAGGCGAACATGCCCAAGGACACGATTGAGAAGGCTATTGCGCGCGCATCGGGCGAGGCGGGCGGGACGCAGTTTGAGCGCATCACATACGAAGGTTACGGCCCGCTGGGCATCGCCGTGCTTGTTGAATCCCTCACCGACAACAAGAACCGGACCGTCGCAGAAGTGCGCAGCATTTTCACCCGCGCGGGCGGCAACCTCGGCGAGACGGGCTGCGTGGGGTGGCTGTTCCGCCGCAAGGGGCAGTTTGTCGTTTCCAAAGAAGGCGTGGACGAAGACCAGCTTCTTGAGATGGTGATGGAGTCGGGCGCAGAAGATATGAAGCTAGTTGACGACTCATACTTTATCACCTGCGACCCTATGAAGTTTTCGGCAGTGCGCGCATACCTTACCAATCAAGGCGTGAATGTAATATCTTCAGACCTGGCAATGGTTCCTAACACGACTATTGAAATCACTGAAGAGAAGGATGCGCTACGGCTCATGCGCATGCTGGAAGCCCTGGAGGACAGCGATGACGTGCAGAAAGTCCACGCCAACTGGGAGATGAGCGACGAGTTGATGGAGAAAGTCGCGAGTTGATAATCCTGGGCATTGACCCTGGCTATTCGCGAACCGGTTATGCCATCCTTAACGCCGATAAGAAGCGCAAGCCCGTCTTGCGCGCAAGCGGCGTTATAGAAACCCCCGCCGGCGGCGACTTTCCCGCACGGCTGCTTCAGCTTTGCACCGAGTTGCGCGGCATCATCAATGCGCACAAGCCCGGCGACATGGCGCTGGAGGAGCTGTTTTGGAGCAAGAATGCCAAGACGGCGATAGGCGTGGCGCAGGCGCGCGGCGCGCTCATTGCCACCGCCGCTGAGCTTGGGCTGGGCGTGGCGGAATACTCCCCCACAATGCTGAAGCTCGGGCTTACGGGCAACGGCGCTGCCACAAAAACGCAAGTTCGCTACATGGTTGAGAAGATACTTGGCATCGCGCCCGGCAGCAAACGGCTGGACGACGAGTTTGACGCGCTGGCGCTCGCGCTGTTGCACGCGATGCAAAAAGGGCTTATGCTCTAAAGCGTGCTCTCTTTCATTGACGGCGCAGTTACCCACATCGCCCCCGAAGGCCGCGTAACCATCAAGTGCGGCGACTTCGGCTTCATCATTGACATGGTCGCGCGCGAAGCCAACTCGCTTGCCTACGGCGAAAGCGTGCGCGTGCACACGCTGCCCATCATCTCGCAGCAGGAGGGGCGCATCACGTGCTACGGCTTTTTGGAGGAAGTGGAGCGCGACATCTTCGTGCGCCTGCTGCGCTGCCCCGGCGTCGGCCCAAAGGTTGCGCTAGCGCTACTGGAGATGGGCTCGGCCAGGCTGCTGCGCGCGATTGAGGAGGAGCAGGCGGCGACGCTGACGAGCACGCAGGGCGTGGGCGCGAAGACGGCTCAGCGCTTGGTGCTGGAGCTTAAGGGCAAGTTCCGCGAGATGCTGGGGCAGCTACCCGACGCTGCTGCGCCACTCGCGCCGCAGGCAGAAGCCACGCAAGCGCTGGTGGGGCTGGGCTTCCGCGAAAACGAGGTGCTGTCAGCGCTCGCTGCGCTGGGCAAAGAAGGCGTGAGCATGGCGACGACGCCGGTTGAGGAGCTGCTCAAGCTTGTGTTGGAGAGATTGCGGAGGTCATAGAAAAGAATTCGGGTAGGCGGCACCAGCCGAAGGCTGTCTAGCTTTAGCGCCGCGCTGGAATCCGCTGAAGGGCGGGGACCTGTGCCCCGCCGCTTTGAGAATTTCCGCTTAACTTGATGCTTAACGCAACCCGCCTATATCCCCTTGATAAAGCCACTCCTCCGGTTTCTCTGATTTTTCATGATGAACTGCATTACGCGCCACATATTCCCATTTCTCCTCATACGACTCGTCAGAACGCATTAGAGAATCTGCGAATTCCTTTTGCCAAATCGCACCTTCAAATCCAATCTTCCAAGCGCCGCGCGTGGTTATGCTCTTCCATGTGCCGATGAATCCTGAAAGGTCGGTGATTACGCCAACTTCCTTTTTGGGCGCACAGAAAAAATGGACATGGTCAGGCATCACAATATACCGCCCAACCGCCCATCCAGCTTTTTCAGCCACCGAGCGGAATGATTCGGTTAGCATTTGATGAATCTCTGGAGTGGCAAGTAAGTATTGACGGCGGTGCGTGCATATAGTGATGAAGTAAATCTGCGGATTGATATCAGAACGCACTTCGGCAAGGCGCCGCCTGTGTTTCCGGTCTGGGAGTGAAGATTCCATCCACGCGATTATAGCGGAAAGTGCCTACGCCCTGAATAATCATCTGTGCAAGTAAGAACACGGCGGGGCACAGGTCCCCGCCCTTCAGCAGAGCGCGGGGGGCGGTAAGCCGGGTTCTGTCGGGGGCGGCCATTTCTCTAGCCATGCGGTCTCCCGCATAGTCTTGCGGCATCAAACGGAACCGGCGGGCCGCCGGTATGCCACGCAAGCGCGGCATCTCCGCCTGCCTTGCACCGGGCGGGTTTGCCCACCCGGGAACCTTGCGGCCCCGGACGTGCGCTCTTACCGCGCGGTTTCACCCTTGCCGGAGGACTCAACCGAGATTTCGGAGGCTTGCGCTTCCGAGCTTCCGGCGGTTCTTTTCTGTGGCGCGTTCCATACGGTTGCCCGTTCTGGGAGTTGCCCAGCGCCCTGCCCTGCGGTGCCCGGACTTTCCTCATCACGCCGAGGCGTGACGCGGCCGCCAAGCCCCCCGCGGAAATATCATACCCGAAATGACGCTACGCACGAAAACGGTGCTCAAAAGGAATGTAACGGCTGCTATAATCCCAGGTGATGAAGGCAAAATTCGGTGGGAAGGCGACCTGCATCGCAACTACACTGGCGATACCCCTTATGCTGGCAATTTGCATCCTCGCGCTTTCGTGCGCGCAGAAGCCGGTGGAGCTTTCGGGCATCGTGCGCGCGCGCGAATACCGCCTGTCGTCGCGGCTCGGTGGCAAGGTGGCGCAGGAGATGGCTCAGGAAGGCGGCGAGATGAAGGCGGGCGAACCCCTCGCGCGCATTGATGATTCAGTGCTCAAGGCGCAGCGTGAGGTGCTGGTGCAGGGGGCGAAGGCCGCATGGGCTACATACAACGACTTGAAGGCAGGCGCAACGCCGGAACAGCTTCGCCAGGCGCGCGCGGAGCTTGCGGGCGCGGAGGCGCAGTATTCACAGGCGCTAAAGGGATTTCGCAGCGAGGACGTCCGCGCCGCGGTGGAGCAGCGCGATGCGCTGGCTGCGAACTACGAGAACGCAATGAAGAACGCCGGGCGGCTGGAGAACCTTTTCGCAGAAGGCGTGGTTTCCGCGAAAGACCGCGATGCTGCGGTGGCGGCGCGCGATGCGCTGAAGTCGCAGGTGGCGGCTGCGCAGGCGAACGTGGACAAGCTCACGCGAGGCCTGCGCCCTGAGGAAATTGCGGCGGCGAAGGCGGCGGCGGATGCGCGGCAGGCGGTTTTGGACAAGCTCAAGGCGGGCGCGACGGTGAACCAGCTTGCATCAGCCGAGGCGAAGGCGCGCCAGCTTGATGCGCAGCTAGCCGCGCTTGATTTGGACATAAGCGACTTGACCATTACCGCGCCGACGGGCGGGATGCTGGAGGAATACCTCCTTGACCCCGGCGAAGTTGCCACGCCCGGCCAGGCGCTGGCGACGTTCGTGAGCAGCGAAGACGTGTGGATAGACACCTTCGTCCCTGAATCAATGCTTAGCAAGGCGCAGCAGGGCGCGAAGATGCGCGTGGTGCTGGACGCGTTCCCCGACAAGCCCTTTGACGCGGACATATATTTCGTGAGCCGCGAAGCGGAGTTCACGCCGCGCAACGTTAGCACGCCGGAAGAACGCGTGAACCAGGTTTACCGCGTGAAGCTGCGCGTGCAAAGTGCGCCGGTGCCGTTGCGCTCAGGCATGACCGCAAAGGTTATGTTCACCGGCTGATGTGCCCCGAGACGACAATCGTCGTTGACAATGTGACCAAGACCTTCGGCCACATCACTGCGCTCAAGGACGTTTCGTTCACAGTGCAGCAAGGCGACATCTTCGGCTTCCTCGGACCCAACGGCAGCGGCAAGTCCACGCTTATCCGTGTTCTTTGCGGCATGCTCAAGCTAAACGGTGGGCGCGCCAGCGTGCTTGGCTTTGATTGCGAGCGCGAAACCGAAGAAGTGAAGCGCCGCATCGGCTACATGCCGCAGCGATTCGCGCTTTACCCCGACTTGACAGTGCGCGAGAACATGGAACTTTACGGCAGCCTCTACGGCCTGAAGCGCGATGAGCTGCGTACGCGCATTGAAAAAGTCGGCAGTTGGCTGGAGCTATTGCAGTTTTCGCGCCAGCTTTCGGGCACGCTCTCCGGCGGCTGGAAGCAGCGCCTGTCGCTTGCCTGTTCGCTGCTCCACGACCCGCAGGTCATATTCCTTGACGAGCCGACATCGGGCGTTGACCCTGTCGCGCGCGCGGAGCTTTGGACGATACTGCTTGAGCTTGCCGCGCAGGGCAAGACGCTTTTCATCACAACGCATTATATGGACGAGGCCGGGCGCTGCAACCGGCTAGGTTACGTATATTTTTCACGCCTGCTTGCGCTGGGCACAGCCGAAGAGCTGACGCACTTGCCGGTCGTCACGCCGCCTGACACGCGCTGGATTGAATTCGTGTATCCGTCGGCCGCGCAAGAGCTAAGCTTCCTGCTGAAGCTGCCGCATGTGCGCAAGGGCACGGTTTTCGGCAACAATGCCCACCTGCTTGTTGACGCAAACACGGAAAGAGTCGAGCTGGAGCACATATTCAGCAAGGCTGCCGGAACGCCCATCAATGTAATGGACGCGCGCGCCACGCTGGAAGACGTGTTTGTCGCGCTGACGAAGGAGCGTGACAGCGGTGTTTAGGGGCTTGCTGCCAATGGCGCTCAAAGAAACGCGGCAGCTACTGCGCGATCGGGCGACGCTGCGGATGATACTAATGCTGCCGGTGCTGCAACTGGTCATCCTCGGCTACGCTATCAGCACCGACGTGACGAACGTCAGCGCCGTCGTGACCGACCTATCGCTCAATGAAAGCAGCCGCGAGATGGTGCAGATGCTGGAGAACACCGGCGTTTTCCGCCTGCGCGCGTCGCAGCTTTCCTACGACGATGCTTACCAGGCAATCGTTGACGGCCACGCCAAGGTTGCGTTCCTCATCCCGCCGGGCTTTTCTCCCGACGCCGCCAGCGATTACAGCCGCACGATGCAGGTGCTTGTTGACGGCAGCGACTCCACGACCGCCAACTACGTCATGAGCACCGTCGCAAACACTACGCGAATGCTGTCGGCCCGCTTTTTGCTGCAAAGCGGGCGCATACAGCCTCAAATGCCTTCTGTCGAAGCAAAGACGCGCATACTCTTTAATCCACGCTTGAGTTCGTCCAATTTCTTTGTGCCCGGGCTGCTAGTACTCATTCTCTACATGCCGTTGGTGCTACTCACGGCGCTGTCAGTAGTGCGCGAGCGCGTGGAGGGAACCCTGGAGCAGCTTATAGTGACGCCTATTTCCCGCCTGGGGCTAATCCTCGGCAAGCTGCTGCCTATGTTCGCGCTAGGCGCGATTGGCGGCATAGGCGTGATAGTTGTGATGGTATATGTCTTTGAGGTTCCATTGCGCGGCAGCCTCGCCTTGTTAACGGTTATGATGCTCATCTGGGTTTTCGGCTCGCTTGCGCAGGGGCTGATGGTTTCGTCGTTTGCGCAGACGCAGCTTCAGGCGGTGATGATATCAATCCTTTCCATCGTCCCGCAGATAATGCTTTCCGGCTTTATGTTCCCCCGCGAGTCTATGCCGACCATCATCTATCCTATAACCTACTTGCTCCCGATGACTTATGCGCTAATTGTCGTGCGCGGAATCGTTATCCGTGGCAGCGACTTTTTTGTCTTGCTCCCGGAGATAACCGCGATGGTGGTTTACGCCTTCGGCCTCATCATCCTAGCCGCCCTCCGCTTCCGCAAGCGGCTAGGGTAACGCCCAATTCTCACGGCCGGTTGAGTAGGTCAACAATTACCATTTGAATTGCGCTGTACCCATTCTCCACAATAGGCGCGCTATAGGCAATGTCGATGTAGCCGTTGTCTAGAACCATATCTACATTAGATCTGGTCGTGCTCGTGTAATCAGCGATTGGACTTGGGAGCTCAATCCAAAGTTTGGTTAACGGATTCCTAAACTTAAGCTAAATCGTTCGGTTCGTGCCGTTTTGAAGCTCATAGACAGCGCAGCCGGCGACAAGAATGCACGTGAGCAATACAAAGAGTACAGTTGTTCTTAGCATTTTCTTCCTCCCGTAACAATGTAATTATCCCTATTCAAGGAAGTTCTTCATCAGGATTAAGTCCCCATTATCAGAACCGTGCGTATAGTTATCGATGTTTCCGTCGGGTGTGCTGGCTTCAATATCCAGCACCATTATCTGCTCGTTCCAATCGCCGTCCTCGCCTAGTGCTTCTACTGCGTTGCTTTCTAGTTCTGTCCCATTTACTTGAGAGCCGGCAGACCACCCCCAAGGTCGACCAGCTACAGTAGCAAGCATATAAGCGTCGCTGTTAGAATTGAATCCCACGACACTACCGCTTAGCATCTCCGCCTCATGTAGCGAACCGGATTCAGCGTTGGCATCTAGTATTAAAATCGATCCATTTAGCCAATATCCGCTGATTGCAAAGTACCAGGATGTATTGCTTCTCGCTAATGAGATAGTAGGGAATGGGCTATTCGTTACTTGAAATAGCGTAGTGCGCGTGACGGTGCCACGAGCGTCAAGTCTAAGTAGAAGGGCATTTCCCTGTTCAAGATTGTAGCTTTCCGTATAGCCTGCAACCAAGACATCTCCATCGTCAAGCGGTTCTAAGTCTCCGAAAAGGTCATTTCCCTGTCCGCCCCATTGCCGCGCCCACTGGAAATCTAGGCTGGAGTTATATCGCGCAATAAACCCATCTCTATTTGAAGTAGATAATCGCACTCCTGCAATGTATAGCGCTCCATCGTCAGCTAATCTGGCCCGATTAACAGCTATGAAACCATTTTGCCGCCAGGCTTCCTGCTGGAGCATGTTCCCGTCGCTATCAAGCCTAAGAACGAAAAGGTCGTCTGGAGCATATGCGTTTTCTTCCCTCTGTCCTGTTACATAACATCCGCCGCTTGGGATTGCCGCGATAGCCCCGCCTTCCGTTCTCCATGCC
>JBBIJQ010000053.1:11084-11872 GCA_037445915.1 Planctomycetales bacterium
AGTTACAGTCGGCGTCAAACTTGGTTATCAACGCACTAGATACTTCTCCCGGGCCATAGTATTCTGTCGTCCCCACAACATACACGCTTCCATTAGGAGCAATACTAAGATCACCGGCGGCAGAATAATCGGACAGGCCTCCCCAAGTGCGAGAGCACATAAGATCCCCGCCCGAATTGTACTTCAGGAGAACAGCCCCCAAGATAGGAGTGTAGCCAATAGCATAAATCATCCCCTCCGAGCTAACTGCGATCCTAGTAGGCTCATCCCGACCTCCTCCCCCCCCAGGTATGCGCCCACATATCGCGGGCTGTGACGGTAAGGGTGAAGGGATATGTGGTGGGGCCATAGGAGTTGGAGATGGTGAGAATGGCGGAGTAAACGCCTACGTCGGAGAGGGTGACGGTGGGGGAGGTGTCGGAGGATGCGTTGGGCGAAGCCCCGCCGCCGAAGTCCCAGGCGTAGGTGAGGGGCTCTTGGCCAGAAGCGGTCGCGGTGAAGGTATATTCCTCGTGCTGATAGCCCGTGAGAGGAGTGACGCTGTAAATGATGGGCTCGTTGCTCGGCGCGATGAGGTTATCGGAGAACGCGGCGTCACCTTCGGGCGTTAGCGTGGTGATGCGGTAATAAGTGTGGCCGGGCGCGATTTCGCTGGAGAACGCAAGCCGTCCGTTCGCCGCGTCGCCTTCGTCAAGCGTGACCTGCGCGACTTCATTCCACGGGCCATCGGTAGCGTCGCGCCTTCAATGCGGTAGCCGGATACTTCGCCGGCCCAGTTCATGGCGATA
>JBBIJQ010000053.1:11882-12820 GCA_037445915.1 Planctomycetales bacterium
CCGTCTATCCAGTCGTTGCTTGCCCACTGTTTTCCCATTCGCATCGAACAAGCCGTATTGGTTGAGCTTCCAGCCTTTCGCTTTCGCGGCTTGGCGCATTTGGATATTCATCGTTGCGCTACCTGTTGCTGTTAGCATCATTGCATCCCACCCTTTGCGCGTATCCACAATCCATATATCTATCTTTCGCCCCTTGTATTCAATACGCGGGCGTTTAGCTCCTTTGGAATGTGACTTATCCCCTAGGGAATGTAGGACTTTATGGAACTCCGCTTCTTTCCCCTTCTTGATTTTGATGACCACATCCAAATCGCCAATGGTTTCACTCATACGGCGGAAGCTGCCGGACAACTTCATCTCTTCTGTATATGGCTCTAGTTTCTTGGATAAGGAGCGGTAAATCTCTCCAGCCTGCTTTCGTGATATGCGCCCTTTCTCTATTTTCTGAACCTGCTTTGGTTCTAGCTTATTAAGAGCGGCTTTACCGCCTTTAGCCATCTTCTTGGAGACTGACTCTTTCACTGGTTGTCCACTACTGGTTTTTGGACTAGGCGCTAGTTTACCTCCACGTGTGAATCCAGAACCGCCGGTAGTTGCTTTGCCGAGATACTTAATGTGATGCTGAATGACAGTCCCACCGCTGCGATGCCCTTCAACCTCTGCATAATACGGCCCATAACGCTTCCCTTTTATATTCCGATAAGATGCCCGTATATAAGTCATCGCCGTTTCTTCTCCGCAGCAAGTGCTGCCTTCGCTTCAGCGTCAAACTTCTTCTCCTGCGCGGGAGTCATAAAGTCAGCCATAGTAACCTCCTCTATCTTACGCTTGCGCTTGGGTTGCCCACTACTTGCGACGCGCTTTGCAGCCTTTTTAGTCACTTTCGCCATTTCTTCTTTTCTCCTTTTCCACCAGATTTCCCAGCAGAACTTTCAGTT
>JBBIJQ010000054.1:0-11914 GCA_037445915.1 Planctomycetales bacterium
GCTAGTCCAGTTCTTTATGATGCTTTCTCGAAGGTGGGAGCGTAACTTTTCAAACAGCCCTTTGTTAACTCCATCTGGAGGAGTGTATGCATCAATCTCCGCCAGTGTCTCCGAGAGAGTTTTCCCTGTGGAAAGCGGATTTGTAATGAAGAATGATGAACGGTTGGAATGCCGACTGCACCCGCCTAGAATTGTGGCCGTGGCGATGACAGCCACGAAGGTAGCCAACGATAGCGATACATACTGCACCTCGCAACTCAGTTATTAAGTATGATTTTCAGGCTTACCAGAAAAGCCCGTAATAATTCCACCATGTAACCGGAGTAGTGTCCGCAGTCTCAGTCAACTGAACAGCCAAGGTTCCTGAGGAATCTACGCCGAGAAGTTTGCCTTCCCATGTGTGAGCGTTACCTGCCTGCGGGAACAGGCGCGCTGATATCCATCCACCGGGAGTTCTCCAGGATGCCCTGAACTCTTCAGCGTTGGTTTCGTAATCATCGCTTGAGCACAGCAAGAGTGGAGTCCCATCGCTCAAGAGTACGGGCTTGTTTAGTAAGGCAGGAGATGCGCCAGTATCGGCGTCCTCGATTGTCCAAGTGCTTCCGGAGAAAACTGCAAAGCTCAAAACCCTCGGTGCAGGATAAGGAGGCTCGCGCACGAGACTAAGCTGAAGCGAGCCATCTGGTTTGGATATTAGCTCGCTATAGCTACCATATTCAGGAACCTTCTCCATCTGCCAGCCATCGATCTGCTTGATTGCAATCCATGCCGCCCATATTCCACTCAGATCTGAAACAGCCGCTACCGCTTGGTCTTGGTCGTCAACGATTAGACTTGTAAGCCCGATGCTAATATCTCCAGCGGGTATGTATTCAACCTGCCAAGTGCCTGAGGATTTTTCTGCAAATGCGACTCTGGACTTATCGCCTGCCACGCTCCAAGCCATCACAGGCGTTCCGTCCTTATGAAAGGCCAGCCTCATGCCGAATCCATCAATCATCCCGGGCGCGCCAACTTCTTCTGAATACCACTGTTCTGAGCTCCTGTAGACATAGTAGGGCGTCTCGTCTACTCCCCCTGTAAGGCATGCCGCAGCCACATCGTTCGTTAACGGATTAAACGCCAGACGGCAGTACCAATAATAGGGAATGGTTTCAGAAGTCCATTCTCCATTCTCATATTGCATGTAATATGCATTTCCTGGAGCATTCTCTCTCTTTACCCTACAGAGAACGCCGCCAGGGCTAAACACGCTCGTATCAATAAACTCACCTGTGCGTGCGTCGTTCACGTACTCGATCAAGTGCCACTGTGCGCTGACGGTAAGCGTGAAGTCGGCGGACGCAGAGCCGGAAGCGTTGGTGACGGTGAGGCGGCAGGGGTATTGGATATCGGGCGCGGGGAGAGTGCCGCCACGGCCGAGGATGGCGGTCGGCGAAACTTCGGCGCTAACGGGCGGGCTTGCGCCGCCGTCAAATTCCCAGGAGTATGTAAGCGGCTCGTCGCCGGAAACATCCGCCGTGAAGTTAAGCTGCTCTCCGCTCAGTCCGCAGAAAGGCCCGACGGAATTGATGACAGGCGGGTTGCCGGGAAGCGTGGTGACGGTGAGCGTGAAGTGGCGCGTCGCGCTGCCGCTTGCGCCTGTGACCTTGACCTGCGCGGAATACTCCGTGTCCACAGCGTCGTTGTTCAGCGTGACGATTGGCTGCGCGGCCGTGGATGTGTTGGGCGTTGCGCCGCCGCCGAAGTTCCATTCGTATGTGAAAGGCCCTGTTCCGGCGACGAACGCTGTGAACGTGACTTCCGCGCCCGCCATTCCGCTCAAGGGTGTCACGCCGAGCACGCGCACCGGCGCTTCCACGTTCAGCGCGACTACATTACTCGCATCACCGGGATTGCCCTCCGCGTCTTCGGGCACAACGCGCCAGTATGTGTATGCAGGCTGGTCGCCAAGGTTAATCGTGAATGCGATGCGCCCAACACTTAGCCCTTCGGCGGGAAGCGGCATATATCTTGAATGCGTAAATGCTCCTTGCTGCTGGTCAGCGCCCTGCACCGAATACTGCGCCACGTTCGTGCCAAAGTTCTGCGCTATCTGCGTCACATCCTCAACGCCTATCTTCCCGTTTCCGCTGCCGTCAACCACCGCCTGAATGCAATCTGGCTGTGTCGCCAGGTCATAGGTCTCGTTGTAGTGCATCGCCAGGGGCGTAATATCGCTGACCCCAACTACGCCGTCCTGGTTATAGTCGCCCAGGTTTCGGTAATGCCACGAAAGTGTGAAGTCCCCGTTCGTCTCGCGTGTTGCAGTCAAGTCGTTCACCCTGTTGGCCGCGCCGAGCGGTGGCGTTGAAACTATCTTAAGAGCACGCCGGGCTGACCAGCCCGGCTCTGGAATCTGGATCTCGGAATCTGGACTGAAGGGCGGGCGCTTTACGCCCCGCCGTCCGGACTCTGGAGAATTGCGGCGGGGGATTAACCCCCGCCCTTCAACCATAAGAGCTTCCTTGAGCGCATCCTTCAATTCCTCCCAAACCTTCGCATCAACGCTTTCAGGCTTCACCAGCGCGTCAAGCTCCGCAAGCGCGTCTTGCAGCGTGTATGCCTTGGGTTCAAGTGGAACTGCGCCCTTTACAGGCGCTTTATGCTGGCCGCCGCACGATGCCGCCACCCCTAGCATCAAAGCGATCAGCCCCAATAGGAGTATTTTATAAGCCTGTATAACGCTCCCTCCGCCTTATCCGCCCATATTATACCCCGGTTTGGCAGCAAATCCAGGGAAGCTAAATAAAGAGGGAGGGGATTACTCCCCTCCCCAGAAAATGTAGGGCGTAACCTTAAGGAGGTTGGGTAGCTAGCACTTAGAGTAGCCGCAGATGTGGCAGGCTACGCAGCCCGAATCGTGGATCAGCGTGCCGCCGCAGTCGGGGCAAACGTCCACCATATTTCTCATCAAGTTGTTGATGGTCGGCTTGCCAGGCTCCTTGCCGCCGTTTCCCGGCGAGTAGGGAGCTGCGGTGACTTTGACAAAGTTGTCGGGCGTGGGCGCCTTGGGCGGGAAGGAATAGCGGCCGTTTATCTGAATGCCCCTGAACTCAAGGAAGCTCTCCACGGCCTTGGCGATAGCGTCGCAGCATGATGATACGCGAACTCCGCCGGGAAGCATATGGGGGACGGGGCAGGCGATGCCGCGAAGCTGCTTGAGGATGCTTTCTATATCAATGCCCGACCGTAGCGCCAGCGATATCATGCGCGTGATGCCTTCGCTTTGCGCGTCGGCGCATCCGCCGGCCTTGCCCATCTGGCTGAAGATTTCAAACGGCTTGCCGTCTTCGTCTTCATTGATGGTCACATACATCTTCCCGCAGCCGGTCTCTATGAACGTCGTTGCGCCGGTAACGATTTTCGGGCGCTGGCGCGGCTTGATGGTCATGCCGGGCAGCGGGGGCTGGGTGACGGTCGCAGCCTCGGCTTCTTTCTTGCCGCCGGCGCCGATGTTAAGCACTTGTTCGTCGCGGCTGCCGTCGCGGTAAACAGTCACGCCTTTGCAATCCAGCTTGTAGGCCAGCGTGAACACTTTGCGTACGTCGTCCGGCGTCGCCTCGCGCCTGAAGTTCACCGTCTTGCTAACGGCGTTGTCGGTGTGCTGCTGGAAGCCGGCTTGCATACGGATGTGGAATTCTGGGGTGATATCGTGGCTTGTGACGAAGATGCGCTTCCACTTGTCGGGGATCTCGGAGAAGCCTTCAAGTGTTCCTTTCTGCGCGATTTTGTGCATAAGCTCTTCGCTGTAGAAACCCTCGCGCTGGGCGACTTTCATGAAGTATGGGTTTACCTCAATCAGTTCCGTCCCGTCCATTACGTTTTTCACATAAACCACTGCAAACAACGGCTCAATGCCCGAGCTCGCGCCGGCAATCATGGAGATAGTGCCGGTCGGAGCGATGGTCGTCCTGGTAGCATTGCGGTATCTAGTGTCGGTGCCGGCCCAGATGCTCTTCTCCCAGAACGGGAACGCCCCGCGCTGGCGCGCAAGCTCTGCGCTAGCGGCGTTGCTCTCATCCTGGATGAAGCGCATCACGTTGCGCGCAAGCTCAACGGCCTCGTCGGAGTTGTAGGGAATCTCCAACAGGAACAGCATGTCAGCCCATCCCATAACGCCCAGCCCGATCTTGCGGTTGCCGCGCACCATGCGGTCTATCTCCGGCAGCGGGAATGAGTTGGCGTCAACGACGTTGTCCAGGAAGTGGATGCTTGAGCGCGTAATGCGGCGCAGCCTTTCCCAGTCAACCTGCTTGTCTTCGGTAACGCACTTGCCAAGGTTGAGCGATCCAAGATTGCATGCTTCGTAGGGCAGCAGCGGCTGTTCGCCGCACGGGTTAGTGGCCTCAATCGCGCCTACTGCCGGCGTTGGGTTGTCGCGGTTGATGCGGTCAAGGAAGACAATTCCCGGCTCGCCGTTCTTCCACGCGTGGTTGACGATGAAGTCAAACACCTTGCGCGCCTTGAGCTGCTTCACTACCGCGCGCGAGTTGGGGTTGACCAGTGAATAATCTTCATCATTCTCAACAGCGCGCATAAACTCTTCGTCCACGGCGACAGAGATGTTGAAGTTGGTTATGTCTTTGTCGGCTTTCTTGCAGGTGATGAAGTCAAGAATGTCCGGGTGGTGCACGTCAAGGATGCCCATGTTCGCGCCGCGCCGCGTCCCGCCTTGCTTGATAACTTCGGTAGCCTGGTTGAATACTTTAAGGAATGATATCGGGCCTGACGCAATGCCGCCAGTGCTGCGCACTACGTCCTTAGACGGGCGCAAGCGCGAAAAGGAAAAGCCTGTCCCGCCGCCGGTCTGGTGGATGAGCGCAGCGTGTTTCACCGTATCAAATATCGCATCAAGCGAATCCGCGATTGGCAGCACGAAGCATGCTGATAGCTGGCCGCCGGGCTTGCCTGCGTTCATCAGCGTTGGGGAGTTAGGGAGGAATTCCATGCGCACCATGAGATCGTAGAACTCGCGCTCAGTCTTGCGGATGTCCAGCCGCGAATCGTATTTAAGGTCGGGCGCAGCCACTACCACCGCAACCCGCTGGAACATCTCAACCTCCGTCTCTACGACGTCGGCATTCTCATCGCGGCGCAAGTAGCGCCGCTTCAAAATCACTCGGGCATTTTCCGAAATATCAGGCTCAAGGCTCATATGAGTAGCCTCTTCCCTGCTCTTAATTAACGGCGAAGTCACGATAGCCTCCCTCTTGACGTTTGTTAGGCATTATCCCCCGGAGAAACGCGGTGAGGAACAATATAGCGCAGTTATCCACGTCTTTCAACAGCGATTACTTAACACACGGCGGATAATTGTTGATATCCGGTGGATAACTTCGTTCATCAAGTTCATCCCTAATCACAGGGCAATCGGTAGTGTAGTGCAAAGCAATCAGCTCGTCAACGTATCCATAGCCCTAAAATGGTTAAACTTCCGCCTGAAGCTATGCCCTAGAAGCGTCCGGCCTAACAGGTTAGCGAAAGCGCTTTCTACCAGTTAGCCAGCTCGCTGATGTATTGAGCAGCGACCCGCGCATACTTCTCCGCCCAACGCCGCAGGTCTTTGCTTTCCTCAGCTGTGAGAGTTCGCTTAACGACTGCTGGAGAGCCTGCGACCAAGCTTCGCGGCGGAACTTCTACGCCTTCACGCACGAGGGCTCCGGCGGCAACGATGCTGCCTTCACCGATAACAGCCCCATTCAAAATTACAGCCCCCATGCCTATTAAGCACCCGTCCTGCACCGCGCATGCGTGGAGAATTGCGCCGTGCCCCGCTGTAACATATGCGCCGACAACGCATGCGCGCGCGTCCTCTACATGCAAGATACAGCCGTCTTGGATATTAGAGTAATCGCCGACGGAAACAAAATTGATGTCGCCGCGTAATACAGCGTTAAACCATACAGAGCTGTGTTCGCCGAGCCGCACGTCCGCTACCAAGCAAGCTGAAGGCGCGACGAACGCGCTCGCGGGAACGGATGGCTTTCGTTCGCCGAGGGCCATAATCAAAGGTGTGTTAGCTTCCATCGCAACAGATTATATCAGCGCGCAGCGCGCCACTTATGTATAATCATCATGTGAGTTTTCTATGCTTGGATCCTGGTGAGAAGCGCGTGGGCGTCGCCATAGCCGAACCACCCCTCTTTGTCGCAGTCGCGGTGGAGACTCTCCACGCCGCTCCCCGCGAAGATTTGCTGAACAGATTGCGCTCGCTTGCGGACGAGCGCGGCGTTAAGGGGCTTGTCGTTGGGCTGCCCTTGCAAACCAACGGCCGCGAAGGCGCGTCGGCGGAGGCTGCGCGCGAGCTTGGCGATGATGTAGCCCAGGCGCTTGCGCTGCCTGTGGAGTACCAGGACGAGCGCATGACCTCCAACGAAGCTGCGCGCGCGCTGGCTGCGGGCGGCGCCCGCAGCAATGCGCGCAAGTCACGGCGCGACGCGGTGTCGGCAGTGCTTATACTTGAATCTTATCTCCGCCGCACTGGGAGGGCGGGATGAGTCGCTTCAAGTCGCGCTGGCTGCGCCCTGACTATGTGTTCACTTGCGCAACGGGGATTACCCCCGAGTTCCTTTCCCGTGAGGGAATTTCCGGCGTCATTCTTGACTTAGACAACACCCTTACGCGCTGGGAGGATGCGAATGTTGCGCCGGGTATTGCCGAATGGGTGCAAGCGCTTAAGGATGCGGGCATTGTACTCGTTATTCTCAGCAACGGAGTTCGTAACAAACAAGTTAGTGTCTCCAAAAGCCTTGATATCCCGCTCATTACTAGCATAATGCCCAAGCCCCTAGCAGGCGGGTTCCGCCGCGCGCTGCATTTGCTTGAGTTGCCCTGCGAGAAAGTTGCGATGGTGGGCGATATCATTTTTACCGACATTCTTGGAGCAAACAGGCTTGGGATAAAGACGATACTTACAGACCCGCTTTCCCGCATAGACTTTCCAGGAACTAAGGTCTGGAGGCTGTTGGAGGTTGTCTTCCGCCTGCGCCGCCCATACCGAGGAGACGCTTCCCAATGAGCTTTCAAGAGCGCCCGTATCTAACACGAATGTCGCAGTTCGCATGGCTGTCTTCATTTTGGTTCGCGATACATTTCATTTGGGCGACGCTGCTAACGGTTGTCATTCCCGCGCGCATGGAAGATCTGGTGCCGCTTGCAGAGCTTGGCACGCGGCAAGGGATCTTGTTTGGACTCGGCGCGGCGGTGTCCGCTGTGCTCCAGCTCACTATCGGCTTCATCAGCGATTCAACAGATAGCCGATTCGGAAGCCGCAAGCCCTACATTGCTGTGGGCGTTGCCGTATCAGTCGGCGCGCTTCTCTATCTCAGTGGCGCAACAAGTTACTGGAACCTGGTTTTCGCGTATATCCTGGTGCAGATATTCCTGAACATCGCAAGCGTCCCTTACCAAAGTATGATGCCCGATCTCGTCCCTGAGAAGTACCACGGGCGCGCCGCAGCTATGATGGGCATCTTTGACTTGTCGGGGAAACTAAGCGGGCTCGTTCTCAGCGCGCTGGTCGTAGGCGGGATCTTCTTTAGCAAGACATCCGATGGCAAGCCGGATTATGCCGTGCTGGCCGCGCTGTATGGCCTGCTGCTTATCTCGCTTGGGATTGCTGTTTTAGCTAAGTCCCCGAGCTATCCTGTAACGCGCGCAGTGCGCTGGCTGCGTATCCGCTTTGGCGATAACAGCAACAACTTTCGCCGGATATTTTCCGAGTTCTTGCGCTTTGAGTTCAGGAAGAGCCCTGACTTCCTTAAGCTCGCGCTTTCAAGGACTTTCATCCTTTTCGGCTACTACACTTTCATCTTCTTCATCTACCGCTTCGCGAAAACGAATTTAGGCGTGGGCGATGACCGCGAAATGGCTGTTGTCCTGCTCTCGGCAATAATCATCGGCGCAGTTGCGGGCAACATCGCTGGCGGCTATTTCAGCGATAGGATTGGCAAGCGCCGCGTCATCTACATCGGGATGGCGGTTAGCATTGCATTATTGATTCCGCTTATCTTCGCAACCAACATCTACCAGGCGATTTACTACGGAGTCGCGATGGGTGTGGGATGGGGCGCGTTCATCGCCGCAGACTGGGCATTCGCCTTCGCGCTCATCCCAAAAGAGCGCACGGCGCGCTATATGGGATTGTGGGATCTGACCGCGCTGGCGCCGCAGATGGTCGCGCCGCTTCTCGCAGGTATTGCGCGTGACAGGCTCCTTACGGTGCTTCCTGGCACGCCGATGGCTGCCGAAGCGGAAGCATTCCGTATAGTGTTCTCATTCGCGATCATTTACTTCATCCTCGGACTAATTGTGCTTGGTTTCGTCCGCGAGCCGAAAATAGGGGAGGGCAGGCATTGAAGGCTTCTCGTATCGTGCCGGCTGCGGCTCTTGCCGCCGTCGCATTGCTGCTGCTTGGAATGTATCTGCCCGGCTACTTGCGCTACCGCAGTCTTCGCGCCGACCTTGGCCGCTTCATTGAGCTTATCAAGAAAGGAGATCCCATCGCTGCCGCAGCCTACGTTGACGACGTGGACTACGATGCCTTGGTTGGGCTTATAGACGCCTATGTCCCCCGTGATTACTTTCAAGACTTGGCAGCCTTGAACGTGAGTTCAGTAGAACGCCAGGGGAAGGAATATGCTGTAAAGCTGGTCGTTCGCTTCACCGGTAAGAGCTATAGCGGGGTCGGCCAAGCGAAGCTGCGTTGGCATCATACTCCGAAAGGCTGGCGGTTCGCGTTGCGAACGGCTGAAGTTGCGGAAGGCTACCCCGAAGGCGACTTCACAAGCTTGCAGAGTTTTCTTGGGGGCTCAGACTTGTTTCGTTCAAGCAGCCCAGGCGGCTACTAACGGACCTTTACCCGTATCATCCAGTTCACCTTATCCTGGTACACTGGCAACGGCCAATCAAGGAAAGCCCCTACGGTTCCATAGAAGTTCGGGTGCTTCCCGCCTTCAGTGTCAAAACCAAGGAAAAGCGAAGCCGCAGGGCGCGATACCGGCTCAACCAGGATGTAGAAATCGCCGGGCAGGTCAGTATTGGGAAAGTCAATGTTCGCCCAATGCGGAAGCTCAGTCAGGATGGTGTAGTCGCGGCGAACAGAGGTAATCACCCGCAAGTCGCGGTCCAGCAAGAATACGCGGAATGTGGGCTTGCCGGCAAACCAATCGCCCTCAACCTTGCCGTAGATGAAAACATCATCAAGCGTCTTATAACCTTGGCTCTTGAAGCCGACAATCGCGCCGCCTCGCTGGAAAGTGTAGTAGCCGTCGCAAGTTCCATCGTCATAATGCAGGTAGTTGATGCCGGATATCTCGTCGGCGTCAATGAATACCAACGGTTCCAGCTTGTTGCGCACATGCGCGCGAATCATCCAGTCAAACTTGCCCTCAACGAGCTTGAAGCCTGCGCTCGGGTTGCCCTGGAAGCTGTGGAATGTGGTGGACTTTTCGGTATAGCCTATTTCAACGCCGAAATCGGCGCGGGCATACGGGTATACCACGACTGAGAACAAGCCGCTCACTTTCAGGGTTGGTAGGTCAACTGTCACCCACCCGGCGTCTAGTCCAAAGTTGGAGTAAGGCACAAGCTTCTGCGCAAGTACCTTGCCGTCCTTGTCCGTCACGGCTACGTTGGTGTATGACTTGGCAGGGTCTGAACCCCCGCCATACCTCCGCGCGTAAACGGAAACACCCGTGATGTAAGTGGCATCCCACGCCTTGACCGGCTGGAAGTCTACGCGCGCAGCTTCAGCGTATAGCTGGGAGTAAGCAGTGGCTGTTCCGCTGTCGTGTCTTAACGCGCGCTCCTGAAACGTATCCTCGGCCACAGCGGAGGACAGAAGCGTTAAGACGGCAAAAACAATGATTGCGAAGTATGTATGCCGCATATATTCCTCCCTAATGCAGTGATTATAGCTAAGCCTATGGCGCTAAGCAACAGCTAGTTCCCATACAGGTTCTTCATCATCTCATAGTCGGAGAGCTTGTCCAAATCTATCGCGACCTCCGGGTGCTTGAATGGGAGCATCCTTAGCTTCGCATTGAACCGCAGCGAGAAGTTGCTTTCAAGGTCGGGGATGGAAATTGTGCCTGCGATAAAACGAAGTACAAGGCTCAATCCGAATATTGAAGCTAACCCCATCGGGCTCTTGCGGTTTTGGTATGCTTTTTCCAGCAACGCCTTGTTTTCCCAAATGAGGCGCGGCTTAGCAAGGAAGATATTGCCGCCAGTGAACGTGCCCTGCTTTGTGGGGATGTAAGTGCGCTTCGTGTCAGGAAAGCTCTTCAGGATAATGCTCTTCTCAACGACCGGCCAAACCCCGTCTGCGCCTAGCGCACCCGCTTCGTTCACTAAGTCGGTAAGCTGCGGCGCGCTGATCAGCGGGACATCAACATTCACCATCAGCACGCATTCTTCCTGGAAATCGCCGTCCGAGTCCGCGCTTAGCACTTGTAGCCCTTCTACTATGGCGTCTAGCAGCCCGCCTTCGCACAAGTAGCTGGATACCCGTTCGCCATACGCAGGGAGAAGTTCAGCGCCTTCCGCGTTTGCCCCTAGATTCACTGCGATGCGCGGAGAATCCATCGCGGTATTGAGGGTGTCTAGCATTCGCTCCAAAAGAGTCTTGCCCCCAAGCTTGATTAGGCAGCATTTGGTTGCGCCGGAGGCGGCTTTCAGGTCGTCGGGCATTCCTCCGCCAGCCAGCAAGAGCACCTTGTATGTGTTTTCAGCGTCCATACAAGACTCATTATACCCAAAGCGTTATTCTGTTGCCTTGCGAACCTGGAACAGCAGCTCAACGTTGCTCTTGGTCTGCAGCAGCTTGGTGATGAGGCGGTTCAGCCGGTCTGCCTCATCCATATCTGCGACCATCTTCCGCAAGCGCCAGACAACGTCCATTTCATCTGCGTTGTAGAGCAGCTCTTCGTGGCGGGTGCCGCTCTTCATAATGTCTATTGCGGGGAAGATACGCTTGTCCGCCAGCTCTCGGGACAAGTGGAGTTCCATGTTGGCTGTGCCCTTGAACTCTTCAAAGATAATGTCATCAAGGCGCGAGCCGGTCTCAATCAGCGCGGTGGCGAGGATGGTGAGGGAGCCGCCGCCTTCAACATTGCGCGCCGCGCCGAGAAAGCTCTTTGGCTTGTAGAGCGAGTTGGGGTCAAGGCCGCCTGATAAAGTCTTGCCCGACGGGGGGCAGGTCAGGTTGTAAGCGCGAGCCATACGCGTCAACGAGTCAAGGAGGATGACTATATCGCGCCCCGACTCAACTTTCCGCTTGGCGTATTCAATGACCATCTCCGCAACTTGGATGTGGTGCTCAGGCTTTTCGTCAAAAGTTGAGGAAACAACCTCGCCCTGGATGGTGCGTTCAAAGTCGGTGACTTCCTCAGGGCGCTCATCAATAAGCACGGCGATTAGCTCAACATCAGGATGGTTCTTGGCGATTGAGTTGGCAATCTTCTTGAGCATTATCGTCTTGCCGGCTTTAGGCTTGGCGACGATGATGCCGCGCGTTCCGAGCCCGACCGGCGCAAACAAGTCAATGAGCCTAGTGGATGGGTCGCTCGCGTCGCTCTCAAGGAAAATCCGTTGGTCGGGGTAAACCGGTGTTAGCTCTTCAAACGAAGCCCGCTTGCGGTTCTCATCCGGAGGGCGGTCGTTCACCGCCTCAATCTTCACCATTGACGGGAAGCGCTCGCCTTCGCGTGGCGGGCGGACATAGCCGGAGATTCGGTCGCCTGTTCGCAAGCCGAACTTCTTTATCTGGGACATTGAAATGTAGATGTCGTCTTTTCCCAACCGGAATGCACGCTGGCGGATGAAGCCGTAGTTGCTGTCAGCGACGACGTCTAGAACGCCCTGCTGGAAG
>JBBIJQ010000054.1:11924-12735 GCA_037445915.1 Planctomycetales bacterium
CTGGTCAAGGTCGCTCTGGACGGATTGGACTTCGCGCCCTGCGCGCTTGCCCTGCCGGTCATGCCTGTCCTGGCGGTGGTCGCGCCTGTGCGCAGGAGCTTCAGACGAGCGCGGAAACGCTGGCGCCGTGGACTCTGGTCGCGCAGTTTCAGCCGAATCTTGCTCAATTTCAGATATGGGAATGGTTCGCGGCGGCGGCTCCTGGCGCACAACGCGTTCAATGCGGGGTTGCTGGGCGCGCTTGGCCTCAGGGCGCTCAACCTTTGCCGGGCGCTGGCCAAAGCCGCGCGCGCGCTGCATCTCTTCACGCAACGGGCGGCGCGCAGGCGGGTCGTCCCCTTGCGGCTTGGCTGCCTCATCGCTCTGCGCGCTGGGTTCCTGCGGGCGGGGCGGGGCGGACGCAGGCGCGCCCCTAAACATTTGTGCGTAACGCGGTTCAGCCTTCGCTGGTTCAGGCTTCTTCGCGCCGGTAAGGTCAACTGTCGCCGGCAGCGATTCAACATGCGCCACTACGCGGCGCGGTTTTTCAGGCTGTTTCTCGGATGCGCCTATCGCTTCTACAAGGTCAGCCTTGTGCATCTTAGTGTAGTTGGTAAGCTTGGCATCCTTAGCAAGCTTCCTCAGCGCGGCAATGTTCATCGCCTCAAGCTGGTCTTTAGAGAATTTCTCTGGCATTGGTAAAGCACCTCGGCAGCCGCAAGTGCGGTTGCATGTGAAAGTAGGAAAATATATACAGCCGCCTCTGGCGGCCCACCACGTCACCCCGCAGCGGGGGATTCGTATGGAGTAAGGTAATTATACCACGAAGCAG
>JBBIJQ010000055.1:0-12667 GCA_037445915.1 Planctomycetales bacterium
CGACCTGAACGAGAACAACCTCACGCTTGTGGATAAGTTATGTTCGCGGCTGAACGGAGTTCCGCTGGCGATTGAATTGGCGGCCGGCTGGGTGGACAGCCTGACGCTGCCGGAGCTGCTTGACGAGGTCGGCAAGCAAGTAAGCCTTACTGCGAGAATGGCTGATGTCCCCGAGCGGCAAAGAAGCATCCGCGCATCGCTTGACTGGTCTTACGGCATGCTCGCTGAAGACCAGGCAGAAGTGCTTCTTGCGGTTTCTGCATTCAAAGGAGGGTTTTTCCTTGATGCGCTGGCTTCAGTGGCAAGCGTCAAGGGCGACTTAAGGCTGCTCCTCAGCCAGCTTTGCGATAAAGGATGGCTGTTTACTCGCGAAGTACTCGGCAAGACGCGCTACTTCGTGCGCGACGCAGCTATGAAGGTTTACGCTGTGGAGAAGTTCTGCGAGTCGGACCAGTCCAAGCGCATCGCGCGTGGGCACGCGCGTTTCTTCTCGGAACTCGCCGGGCGCGAAGGCGCGAAGCTAGAAGGCGAAGGCCAGGTTGAAGCGTACAACCTCCTTGAAGTTGATGTGGAGAATATATATCGCGCCTTGAGCGCTGCAATAAGGCGTAGGGAACCAAGCCTGCTGTTGCCGTTTACTAAGTACATGTATAAATTCCTTGAACTTGGCAGTAGGTATCAAGACGGCCTCACGTGGTATATCAGGCTCACAGAAGTCGCTGACCTGCTGCCAGACGTGGCGCTCAAGGAATATTCACTCATCGGATTATCATCATTTCTTCACCGGCTTGGCCAATACGATGAATCCGCCAAGGCCGCTGAAGAAGCGTTGCGGTATGCACGAGTTGCTGGAGATAAAGAGCAACAAGCCGATTGCCTCTACAGCCTTGGGCTGATCGCGCAAAGCCAAGGGCGTTATGCTGAAGCGGCTAACCTATGCCAGGAAGGACTCGCCATTTACCGCGAAATTGGCAACCAACCGGGCGTTGCGGAGTGCCTGAGTAACATGGGGCTGGTTGCAAAGCACCAAGGGCGTTACCAGGAAGCCCAAAAGCTGCACGAGGAAGCGCTTGAAATCCAGCGTAACAGGGGAAACCGCCTGGGAATCGCTACCGCGCTAAATGACCTTGGAGTGCTGGCGCGAGAACAGGGAAGCTTCCAACAGGCGGAAAAGCTGCACCGCGAGGCAATGCAGCTGTTCGGTGATATTGGCAACCGGCACGGCATCGCAGCGTCGCTGAACAACCTAGGAATAATCGCCTTTGACCAATCGCGTTTCGCCGAGGCCGACAGGCTTTACGGCGAAAGCTTGCAGATAACGCAGGAACTCGGAGACCGACACGGCATTGCTTCAGCGCTAAATAACCTTGGCAACAGCGCATATTGCCAGTGGAACTACTGGGATGCCGAGAAATTCTACAGGGACAGCCTGGAAATCAAGATTGAAATCGGCGACCGACGCGGAGTAGCGGCATGCCTTGGTAACCTAGAGTTCACCTCTTATTGCCAGGGGCATTACGACGTTTCCGAAAGGCTGCACAAAGAGAGCTTACAGATAAAGCGCGAGATCAACAGCGTTTGGGGCATCGCCCATTCGCTTGGCAGCTTGGGAGCCGTCTATATCAAACAAAAGAAGATGAGAGAAGCGCGGCGTTGTCTGCTTGAAGCGCTGAAAACCGCAAAGGAAATCAAGAACCACCCTTTGATGACCGAGATCCTCGTCGTTAGCGGGCACATGCTGTCCTTGACCGACTTCCAGGGCGCGGCCGCGATCATTCTCGCCGGCGCTGAAAACCATGTGAAGACGATGAACTATCCGCTTGACCCGATTGAGCATGGCCTTTTGGAGGATGGGAACAGCAATCTGAGAAAAGCGTTGTCGGAAGATGAGCGAGCCGCACATAAGGCAAAAGGGCTTAGCACATCGCTTGACGAATTAATTGACTTGGCGATGAAGTCCTTGGGTGGGCTTGGGAAGGGCTAGGCCCGAAGAGTTTTCCTTGGATATCCTCCCTGCCGCCAGTTTCTCCTGACGCTTGTCACAAAACCTGGCGTGTCCGCTTGTTTAACCTTCGCTGTGTTTCAGGCGATAATACACTGCTGGCTAACTATGGAGAAGGATAAGCTAAAACGGCTGTCGCACTGGTGGCGCGAGGTAGAAACGGCCTCCGACGAAGAAGCGCTGCGGCGCAAGCTTCACTTAATGGAAGCCGAGATACGCCACACCCTTCGCGGCGCGCACGCCGCCAGGAAGCGCCAGGTTCTCCGCAACTTCTACGCCGCGGGGCTGCTTGGAGTAGTGCTGCTGCTTTCGCTTGGCATTGCCCGCGTTGTTCCCCCAACGGATTCCCTCCGGTATGCCACAACCGAAACCGGCGAAAAGTATCCTGCCGTATCGGAAGAAGTAATCCTGGCTGCGCCTGTGCAACAGCCCCCTTTAGCGGCGCCTGCGCCTGATAAGCCAAAAGCGTCAATCCGCGAAGCCCGGCAGGCCTCCGCAAGCGTAAGGCCGAAACGCCCGCATGCCGTAGCCCGCCAAATTGCGCCGCCTGCCGTTATGCCCACGCCTCCCGCCGAAGCCCCCGCCTCCGTTGAGCCAGCATCCCTAGCGCCTGCGCCTTCTACGGCTAAGACGAAAGCTGAGCCTGAGATGGGGCTGGATGCGCTGGCGCTTTTATCAAGTTTGGAGAGCGAGTTTGAGAAGTAGCCAGTTAGGCTGCTATAATCACTAGGCTTGGATTCCCAGGAGGGAGGTATGGTGAACCGGTCCCTATACAAACTTGCTGCATTAGCGCTTTTATTATCGCTTGCCTTCAGCGCAACGATGTCGGCCCCTTCATTCGCGCAAGGCGTTATCGTCAACAACATTCAGGTTATCGGACTAGTTAACCTAGACCAGAGTATCGTTATTAACGCGCTGACGATTAAGCCGGGACAAGAGATTCCCGGCAATGTCTTGAGCGAACTGAACAAGAACAGCGAAACGCTCTACAACACGGGTTACTTCCAGGCTCCCCCAGAACTTGCCTTGGACTACTATGAGGGCAGGACAATACTGCTCATCAAGGTGTTGGAGAACCCAGTTTTCAAGGATGTCGTCTTCAGCGGCAACACTATTTTCAGCACTGAACAACTGCGCGCCCTTATCACGCTAAAGCCTGGGGAAGTCACCAACCTCAAACAGCTTGAGCAGGACATCTCCGAAGAAATCCTCGGCCTATACGCCAGGCAGGGATATGTCGGCGCATACATCCAGGAGTTCGCGCTGAGCACGCTGGAAGAAGATGCGGGGACTGTTTACATCACACTCTCCGAAGGCGTGATTGAAGACATCGTCTTTGAGGGCAATAGGAAAACTAAGACATCGCTCCTTAAGATGATTGTCGGCCGGCAATTGAAGGTCGGCGAAACCCTGAAGGAAGAGCGCGTTGAGAAGGCGATGCAGGACCTATTCAATACCGGCGTCTTTGAGCAGGTTGAGCCGACTATGGAGCCTGCGCCGACCGGCGGCAACATCATCGTCAAGTTCAACCTGGCAGAGACGACGACCGGCCAGGCTGGCATCGGCATGGGCTTTTCCACCGCCAACGGCTTGCAAGGAACGCTCTCCTACGGCGAGCGCAACCTAATGGGCGAGGGCAAGACTATTTCGGCCCAGCTTGTTTTCAGCAAGAACAATCCCGGTTACCAGATTAATTACTCCGACCCTTACCTGAACGAAAAGAACTTCCTATCCGCCAGCCTCTACGACCTTAATTACCGCCAGCAGCGCGACCCCGGTTCCCCTGCAGAAAGCGAAATTGATGTTGACAGCATCGGCGGCGATTTCAGCCTCGGCCACCGCTTCAGCGACACGCTCTCCGGAAGCGTTGCGCTAGGGGTGGTTGATTACGACTACACAATACTTAAGGGCGACCCGTTCCACGATTACGACCCTATCCGCCGCGGCAGGCTCCAGCAAACGGGCCAGAACCGGAGCGTAACCATTGGCTTGATAAACGACACGCGCGACAGCATATTCACCACTCATGAAGGCAGCTACCTCAGCACCTCCGCGCAAATTGCAGGCTTCGGCGGCGACTTTGACTTCCGCAAATACATCATTGACGGCAGGCTGTTCCTGCCGCATATGAAGACGAACACAGTAGCCCTGCGTGCCCGCGCGGGCATCGCCGATGGCGACACACCAGTCTTTGAGGAGTTCCGCGTCGGCGGAGTAAGCTCGGTTCGCGGCGTCCCTGAGGATTACCTTACCGGCACGAAGATGCTGCTTTTCAACGGCGAATACCGTTTCCCCATAGACAAGAAGAAGAGCTTTACGGGCGCCATCTTCACTGACTGGGCGATGGTCGGCGAAAGCTTCGGCGATACTGATGACATCTATACCGCCGGCATTGGCATCCGCTTCCGCGTGCCCGCGCTGGGGCTTGGCTCAATCCGCCTTGACCTTGGCTGGGATTTGCGCGAAGGCGGCACACGCCTCCACTTTGGCATCGGCGAAATGTTCTAGGGCCGGCGTAACGCCGCAAACGCTAAATGCGCGCATTGGCTGTAACATATGCTGGCAAGCTTGCGCTTGCCTTTATCGCCGCAACAGCGGCGCTATTCAGCCTGTATTCACCCGCAACGGCGCAAGACGCGCAGCGTGACACGATTACTTCCGTTGAACTGGAGATAGACTGGGCAGACGGCAAGCCGGGCGAAGGCATAGCCGCCGAGGTTAATGAAGCCATCCAGCGTACATTGCAGCTTGCGATAATGGAACAGCTCGGCGCATCCATCCCGCGCCTTGAAGCCAACAAAGAACAGATTACTTCAACTCTGCTAAACGTATTTGACCTCGTCCTTGATAAGCGCGGAATGAAGCTTACGGATATCGCAATAACCCCGGCTGAAAACACGCTTGTCCGCCTTGCAATCTCTCTCATCGGCGATAAGCTGGAATCCGTCTCGGTGGACTTCCGCTTTCCCAGCGACACCCCGCTTCTCGGGGCAGTAACCGCTTCCGACCGGGATGCAATCAGCGCGGCGCTGGAGGCGAAGTTAGGGGGCGCGCCTGTCAGCGACCTTTCCTGGGTGGAAAAGCTCATCGTACGCGAAGTTCTAGCAGAGCTGGCCGCACGCAACGAGTATGTGGGCTTTGACCCGCTAGTGCTGACAATCCCCGACGCGCAGGCGAAAGTTATTATAACGCTGCTTCCCCGGTTCGGCGAGGCGGTTGTAGAGCGGTATTTTGTGAAGCTGCGCTCCGGCACGATGCTCAACCTACAGCTTTCAGATGTTGGCAGCTTTGTTGGCGCGAATATGGAAAGCCTGCGCGGGCTGCCAGTGGGCTTTGTCAAGGGGAAAAACAGCCTTATTTGCGGCTATCTTGAAAAGGAAACCGTTTTCGCTCCCGACCTGGCAATCGCATCGCCGGTGGCGACGGCGGAGCTGTATATCGCCGGCGCAGATGCGTCGCTGGTGTTCACCGTGGAATCGCAGAAGTTTCGCTTAAGCGCGAGCGGCCGCGTGGACTTCAACCGCCCCACAGATAATGCGCGCCTGGACTTTAGCGCGGGCCTGCGCGTGCTGCCTACTGCGGACGTCTGGGCGCACGGCACGTTCTATCCCGGCGAGTTTGAGCTGCGCCCGCAGGCGGGCATCGGCTACCGGAATAGGGACCGCGCATTCGCAGAGTTCGGCTACGACTTTAAGATGAACAGCGCCATCGCGCGCGCCCAGCTCAATGTGCTGCCCGACTTCTACTTGTCAGCCGAGGCTTATGCCGAGGACAAGCTGAAGGACGAAAACGAATACGGCATTACTTACATATTCAGGAACATCTACGAACTGAAGGTCATAACCGACTTTCGCGATGAGATTTTCGCCTCGCTAGGGGTAAGGCTATGACGGTCAAGCTGGAACAACTTGCGAAATTCGTTAGCGGCGAAGTCAAAGGCGGCCTTGCCAGCGGAACGGTCAAGGGCTTCTGCTCGCTCTTGCGCCCGCAGGCAGGGCATATTGCGTTTGTGGAAAAGCCGCTGGAGCGCGGCCAACAGCCCCCGGATTTCGTCATCACTACCGCCAAGCTCGCGCCACGCTTTTCCAACGCCATCATCGTTGAAAATCCGCGCCTCGCGTTTGTAATGGCGATGGAGTACTTCCTAAGCCTCAAAGCGCCTGCGTGCAAGCCCACTATCAGCGAGCTTGCATCCGTGCACCCGGATGCCAAGCTAGGCAAGGGCGTTAGCGTCGCCGCTTTCGCAGTAATTGAGAAAGGCGCGCGCATCGGCTCCGCTGCCGTCATAGGCGCGAATTGCTTTGTCGGCGAAGACGCGGCAATCGGCGAAAGGTCACGCCTTCACGCCGGGGCCGCGGTGATGGACAGGTGTGAGATAGGAGCGGGCTGCGTCATAAACTCCGGCACTGTTATCGGCTCGCAGGGCTTCGGCTTCGTGTCCACGCGGGAAGGCCACCGCAAGTTTCCGCAAGTAGGCATCGTCGTCGTTGAAGATGACGTGGAAATCGGAGCGTGCTGCGCTATTGACCGCGCCGCCCTTGACGAAACGCGCATCGGGCGCGGAACCAAGATAGACAACCTGGTTCAGATAGCGCACAACGTCCGCATCGGCGAGCACACACTCATCGCGGCGCAGTGCGGCTTCGCGGGAAGCTCAAGCGTCGGCTCATGGTGCGTCATCGGCGGGCAGGTCGGCGTCGCGGGCGGGGTGGAGATTGGCGATGGCTGCGTGGTCGCAGGGCAAAGCGGCGTCTTCTCGTCAATTCCGCCGAAGAGCAAAGTGTCGGGATATCCAGCGCGACCGCACCAGCAGGCAATGCGCGTGCTGGCGCTCACATACCGCTTGCCGGAACTGACAGAGAAGATAAAAGCGCTGGAGGAAGCGCTAAAGGAGCTGAAGCGCGCCAAGAAGGCCCGCTAAGCCAGCACAGTCCCGTTTACAACCAACCGGAACTCGCAAGCCAAATAGCGCACCGCGTCCCGGGTCATCATCATCCTGCTCGTGAATATCTGGAAGTACTCCATTACCGAGGCGATCTGCGGGTCAATCTTCAGGTCAAGCGTAATGAGCTTGTTCTCCCTGTCAATTCTCAGCGCGGATTCCACGCAGGCATAGTTCACGTCGTCATGTATATCGTGGAATTCAGGATAGTAGCTGCGCACGCGCGAGCGGTGGACGTCCGCCTTGTCGGCGATAATGACCGCGGCGCAAACAGGATTTAGCGGCGGCGAGTCCTCCTCTTCATGGCTGCCAATAGCTCCCATAACTACGCCCGTTTGGTGGGGCGTGAAGCCGGTGCGGCGCAAGATAGGGTAAGCAAGCATGGCGCCGCTTCGTGTGTGGTCTTCGCGCCCCACGAGGTTGCCGATGTCGTGCAGCAGCCCTGCGCACTTTGCAAGCTGCGCCTGCTCAACGCTGTACCCAAGCTCGGAAAGGACATTCCCAGCGGCTTCCGCGACCAGCGTCACGTGCCGCAGCCCGTGCTCCGTGTAGCCGATGGCTTCCATCGCCGCATCGGCAAGCTCAATGAACTCGCGGACTTCCGCGTCCTCGCGCAGCAGCTGGTAGAGCGTGTCCACCGGCGGCGAATAGACTTGCGCTTGTTTGTGTTCCATCATGCGGTACTCCTAATTGCGCTCATCCCTAGCGCGGGCTCTCTTCGGGAAACACGATGCGCCCCGGCGTGGCCTGCGGCACGGCAGCTTCGCTTGCGAGCGCAGGCTGCGGCTGCGGCGCAACGTGCTGCCTGCCTGCAAGCGCCGGGTTCTTGGTTTCAAGCATGCGGATGAAGCCGGTAAGCAGCCCGTAGAATTCGTATTCAAAACGTTCGCGCTCTGATGCGATTTCGGATGCGCGCGAGTTTAGCTCAATGCTTTGCAGCCGCGCTTCCTTGACGATGTTCTCGGCTTCATGCCGCGCATTGGCGATGATTTCGTCGTGGGATTTCTGGGCGAGCATGATGGAGTTGCGAAGCGTCTCCTCGTTGTCGCGGTTGCGCTGGATATCCGCCTCGCACTCGGCGATCTTGTGCTTGAGGCGCTCGATCTCGTCCACGTGCTCTTGCAGCGCCGCCGCAACTAGCGCTACGAACTCCTCCACGTCGGCCTTGCTCACGCCGAACATGGCTGACCCGAATTTGTAGTTCTCAACGTCGTTGATTGTGAGCATTTATACCTCCAGCGCGCACCTGGATTATAGCGTATCTGGCAGCGTTTCTATGAATGGACAGGCAGGCGGAACTTCAGTTCCGCTCTTTAATCTCCGTGCTGGGGATGCTAGCTCGTAGATCGCAGATGGGATTCCAGAGATTGCTTCAACTAGGGGGGCTGGGCTGACAAGCCCGGCTTTGCTTTGGAGTGTAAGGCGCAGACTTGTACCGCGCCAATCGTATTTATGCCAGAGCGACAGAGGCGGGCATACAAGTTGCCGCCCTACACCCGGAATTAAGGCGGCGGGTGTAGAACTTTGACCCTTCAGCAGATTCCAGAGCTGGGCTTAAGCCCGGCGCACGGTTCTTGGGCGCTGGCAGCTGATTGCGAACTGCCAACCACGACTTACCAGCTATCCCCCCTCCCCCATGTGCCGTTATTCACAAGGATGCCGGCGGCGGAATGTGCTGCTTTTCCTGATTCCCCAACTCCAGCGCTTGTGGTATCATATGCGCTGCTGAAGCCCCGCGCGATAACCCTCGGCGACGCGAATGTGATTTGCGTCACGAGTCCATGGGGAAAGGGTGCTTTCCCAGCTGGCGAGGGCCGGCTGTTTCCGCATCCCCGGCCGCAAACGGCTCAGCGTATGTTTAACACTCATTGCTTCGCGACCAGGAGGAAATTATGAAAATACAGCATGTATCCCTTGACGGCAACACGGCGGCTGCTTACACGTCGCATGCCACGAATGAAGTGATCGCCATCTACCCCATTACGCCATCGTCGGTAATGGGCGAGCTGGCAGACGAGTATTCGGCGCACGGCCGCAAGAACATCTGGGGACAGGTTCCCACGGTGGTTGAGCTGCAGTCCGAAGGCGGCGCGGCAGGCTCCATACACGGCGCGCTCACCGCAGGCGCGCTGGCGACAACCTACACTGCATCGCAGGGACTTCTGCTGATGATTCCCAATATGTTCAAGATATCGGGCGAGCTCGCGCCGACGGTGTTCCACATCTCGGCGCGCTCGGTATCCTGCCAGGCGCTGTCCATCTTCGGCGACCACTCGGACATCATGGCCTGCCGCAGCACCGGCTTCGGCATCATTATGTCCGCGAATCCTCAGGAAGTCATGGATAACGCGCTGGTCGCCCAGCAGGCGTCAATGAAAAGCCGCGTGCCCTTTATCCACGCCTTTGACGGCTTCCGCACCAGCCATGAAATCCAAAAGGTCGTGGAAGTTTCCTACGACACAATGCGCGCGATGATTGACGAAGAAGACATAGTCGCCATCCGCAACCGCGCGCTTAAGCCTGAGACGCCGACGATGCGCGGAACGGCACAAAACCCCGACCTTTACTTCCAGGGCCGCGAGTCAGTGAACCTATTCTACGCCAAGTGCCCCGATACCGTGCAGGCCGCATACGACCGTTTCGCCAAGCTGACCGGCCGCCAATATCACCTCTTTGATTATGTGGGCGCGCCTGATGCTGAAACCGTGATGGTCATTATGGCTAGCGCCGCTGATACAGCCGAAGAAACCGTCAGCTATATGCACGAGAAGGAGTGCCAGAAGTGCGGCCTCATCAAGATTCGCCTTTACCGCCCGTTCAGCGTTAAGCACTTCCTTGAAGCAATGCCGCCGACGGTCAAGCGCGTGATTGCGATGGATCGCACCAAAGAGCCCGGCGCCGACGGCGAGCCGCTCTACCTGGACATCAGCGCTGCGATTGTTGCAGGCTACCGCGCAGGCAAGTTCAAGGAATTGCCTGTCGTCATCGGCGGGCGCTACGGCTTAAGCTCCAAAGAGTTTACGCCGCCAATGGTCAAGGCTGTCTTCGCGCATGCCAACAGCGGCAACCCCTTTAACGGCTTCACAGTGGGTTTTGACGACGATGTAACGCATAAGTCGCTGGACTACTGCATTGACTGCGACACCGAGCATGAGAGCACTTACCGCGCAAAGTTCTACGGCCTGGGCGCCGACGGCACAGTAGGCGCAAGCAAGAACACCATAAAAGTCGTGGGCGAGAACACGGAAAAGCACGTCCAGGGCTACTTCGTTTACGACTCCAAGAAGGCTGGCGGAGTGACCTGCTCCCACCTGCGCTTCTCCGACGCCCCAATCAAGTCAACCTACCTTGTCAACCGCTCCGATTTTGTCGCAGTTCATGCCGAGAGCTTCATCGGCCGCATCAACATGCTCAGAGGCGTTAAGGAAGGCGGCACGCTGCTCATCAACACCTATATGCCCGCCGAGACGCTTTTTGAGAGCCTGCCCCGCCGCGAACAGGAAGTCATCATTGAAAAGAAGCTCAAGGTTTACTGCATCAACGCATACGAAATTGTCCTTGAGCTGGGCTTGCCCGGCAGAATCAACACGACGATGCAGGCCGCATTTTTCAAGCTTTCAGGCGTGCTGCCGGAGAAGGTTTACACAGAGGCCATTGAGGGGGCTATCTCCAAGTCCTATGCCTCCAAGGGCAAGGAAGTCGTGGAGAAGAATATCGCCGCCTTCCGCCGTGGCATGGAAATGATTTGCGAAGTCCCCGTCCCCGCGAAGATTACCGTTTCCGGCCCGGATGTTAAGTATCCGGAGATTGAGGACCCCATCATCGCTGAGTTCTTTGACGACGTCATCAAGCCGGTGATGAGGCAGGAAGGCGACATTGTTCCCGTTTCCAAGATGCCCATAGACGGCGTATTCCCGACAGCCACTACGCAGTACGAGAAACGCTCCATCGCCACACACCTGCCGATGTGGAACCCTGATTTCTGCATCCAGTGCAACCTGTGTTCCTTCGTTTGCCCGCACGCTGCCATCCGCCCGAAGATAAGCAAGAAGGGCGATATCAAGCTGCCTGCGGAGAAGTACCCAACGGTCGCTTACAAGGACAAAGCGGCAGAGGCCGATGATATATTCCACATCCAGGTTTTTCCAGAGGACTGCACAGGCTGTGAGGCTTGCGCGGTTACCTGCCCCGGCGAGGAGCGGGTCAATAAGGTTAAGACCGGCCGCAAGGCGCTGACGATGGTTCTCAAGGGCGAAGCTATAGATGGCCTGAAAGAGAGCTTGGAGACATTCCTTGGCTTGCCGGAGACCGACAACAAGTTCATCAAGGTTAACACTGTTAAAGGTAGCCAATTCAAGCGCCCCTTGATGGAGTTCAGCGGCGCTTGCGCTGGCTGCGGCGAGACCCCTTACCTAAAGCTCGTCACCCAGCTCTTCGGCGACCGGATGCTCCAGGCGAACGCCACCGGCTGCTCGTCAATTTGGGGAGGCACCGCGCCGACTTCGCCTTATTGCGTGAACGACAAGGGATACGGCCCGGCTTGGTCAAGCTCGCTGTTTGAAGACAACGCCGAGTTCGGCTACGGGATGCGCTTGGCAATTGACGCGCTGCACGAGAAGGCATACTCCCTGCGCGAGATGATACTGGCTGATTCTGCTGCGCCCGGCGAGGTTAAAGACCGCCTTGCCAAGCTACAAACCATCGCAAAGCAGGCTGCCGACCCGGCCGTTATTGAAGCGAACATGGAGCTTGCCCGCGATCTCAAGGCTGTCATTGAGGGGATGGGCGGCAAGGCAACTCCGCAGATCGCCTACCTCAAAGAGATGCTGCCCTACTTCGTGAAGAAGTCTGTGTGGATTGTGGGCGGCGACGGCTGGGGCTATGACATTGGCTATGGCGGCCTTGACCATATTCTCACTTCCGGCGTGGACGTGAACCTGCTGGTTCTGGACACCGAGGTTTACTCTAACACAGGCGGCCAGCGTTCTAAGTCAACTCCGATGTCCGCGGTTGCGAAGTTCGCCAGCGCAGGAAAGCAGACTGCCAAGAAGGACTTGGGGCTGATGGCTATGGCCTACCGCTCGGCGTATGTAACGAGCATCTGCTACTCCGCCAAGCCCGGACAAACCGTGCGCGCGATACTTGAAGCCGAGAACTTCCCTGGAACTTCGCTGATCCTCGCTTACAGCCACTGCATTGAGCACGGCTTCCCGCTACAGAACATTGAGGCTCAAGGGAGGTTGGCGGTAGCTTCAGGCTACTGGCCGATTTACCGCTTTGACCCGCGCCTGATTGACGAGGGCAAGAACCCGCTGCAGCTTGACATGGACGAGCCGAAGTTCACCTTCCGCGATTACGCGATGAAAGAGAACCGTTTCCTCCGCCTGTTACGCGATTTCCCGCAGGAAGGCGAAAAACTCATCGGGGAAGCCGAGGTTTCCGTCCGCCGCAACTGGCTTTACTATAAGTCGCTTGCTGCAATGGATTTCTCGCAGTTCGCCCGCTAACTGATAGTAAAGGAAAGGGGGCTGCTCCCTGCGAGACGCCCCTCGCAGCCCCCTTCCTTCTTTCACGCGAACATCATCTCCTCTTGTGCTTGACTAGCTGAAGGAGATTTCCTATAGTATCTCGCCTCGCGGAAGTAGTTCAGTGGTAGAACATCACCTTGCCAAGGTGGGGGTCGCGGGTTCGAATCCCGTCTTCCGCTTGTCTGATCCTAGCTG
>JBBIJQ010000056.1:0-12050 GCA_037445915.1 Planctomycetales bacterium
GTCGGGGGAGGCGCACCGCCCGCACCAGGGGGAATTGGTCCACTAGCACCGGGGGGAATTGCTCCACCAGCACCGGGGGGGATTGGTCCACCCATTCCTGGAGCGGCAATCTGCTGGCCGCCTGGGTCAGGACTCCCGCCTGGAGCACCAGGCATCGGCGGAGCTTGCGTCGGAGGGGGAGTTTCCGTAACCGGCGCGGACGCGGTCGTTGCAGGGGCTAGGCCAGAAGATGGGATATCGCCTGTGCTTATCCCGCCTGAAAGCAGCATATAAGCGCCATAAACGACTCCCAGCACGATGACCGCTACTAGGGCGATCATCAAGTTTTTATTCATAGGCTGATTCTGCATCAGATACCACCGTCCCAATCAGAGCTTACGGTCTTTGGGCATTCCCGGAGGCGCTTCGCCTGCGGTAGTGCCTTCAGGATTGATGAAATAAACAGTGAAAATCATTTCGTACTTCGAGACTGTGCGGAATCCGTACTGGTTGTCGTCTCCGCCAGTGTTGCGGAAAGCATGCACCGTCACAAAATAAGTTGAGTCGGTCTGCAAGTCCTTGACGAACCTCTTCAACTCCTCATAGGTCATCGTAAACTCGGTTAGCGTGATGGTGAGGGGTGAGAGGAACTCGGGCATCTTGGTGCTGACTGTTCCATCGCCGGTGCCCTCGCCGATATACTCCCATGCAAATAGGTCTATCGCATCGGTAAGCGGGGGGAGGGTTTCAATAGGCGAGGCCGCGTAGGAAACCTTGAAAACTATTTCAGGCTCAATTTCAACTGTCGCGGTGTAGATGCCGTGGCTCATCAGCACGTCAAGGAACCACTGCTCAAAAAAGTTCATCAGGTCTTCCTGTCCCTTGAGGAAGTATTTCTGCTCCTGCTGAAGTTTCTTGGTCATAATGGACTTTATCTGCTCCGCCTTGGGAAGCATTTCCGCCTTCTTCTGGTAAACCTCGTTTTGGCGCTTCTGCGCTTCAATCTGGCCGTTTACCGTATCAATCTCCGCCGTTTTGGCGATGTAGATTGATTTCCAGAAAAAACCGATTGAAGCCAGGATAATTATCACCAGCACGATGCCGACATTTAGCGGAGTAAAGATTGGCGCCGCCGGCTTGCGGTCCACCGGGGCCTTGCCTTTCGCCGCTGGCTGGCCGGCCTGCTTACGTGTTGAGGACATCCTTGGTTACCTCCTCAAGGGCGCTGAGGCTCTCAATAGCTTTTGGTTGGTTGAGCGCCGTGTCTTCAAGTTTGGTCGTTATATCGAAGGAGAACTTTATAGGGCTTTGGAACATATCCTGGCGCTGGAAATAATCCTCAATGCTACGGCCGGCGCGGATGCCCAGGCGCGGCATCTCAAAATCCAGCGGCATGCTCTCGCGGAACTTTTCATTTGAAAGCGCCTTGGAGCTGTCCCATTTCAAGCCCTTCTGCGGCATGATGCTGCGGCTCGCATTGGGGTTGTCGGGAGGCGGGATGCTTGGCGCATAGGGGTTCCTCATATCAGCGGTCAGCCCCATTCCGGCTGAGCCGCCACCGCCGCCGCCTGCTCCGATGCCGCCGCCGCCGGTAGCCATGCTCTCCGTCTCTTCCTTAACCGTAGTGCCAGTGAAGAACTTGGAGTTATCCAGGCTGATTGCGAACTGCATGATATCAACGCGGTCAACAGCCACGCCCTTCATCTCGATTTCGTTGGCAGAGGCGTCAAAGCTGATTTCTTCCAAATAGCACGTGTCAGGGATACGGTTGCCGACCTCGCTCATTATCGCAGGCCACATCAGCTGTGCTTTGACCAGCGAGTATATCTGGCCAAACTGGGGTTTCTTGGTGGAGATTTCGCTCTTGACCTGCTCAAACTTATCCGCGTTGGGCTTCCACTTGCTCTGCTCCGCCTGAGCCGCCTGAAGGTTGTTCTTCACTTCAGAAAGCTTGGTATCCAGCATCTTGTTCTGGTAGAACATGAACGCGCCGATAATGAGGAGCAGCACTACGCCGATCTTCAAGACGTTGAGCGCTTGCGCCCGGACATAGTATGTGGAAGGCAGCAGGTTGAACTCAACCTTTCCTTTGCGGAAGTAGTCAACGCAGAGGCCTGCGGAAACTACAAACTTCTCAGCGTGCGCATGAAGCACGTCCAGCGCATACACGCCCTGCTGGTATTGCACCAGCGAAGACAGCGAGACTTCTGCAACCTCAAGGCCGGTCTCGCGCTCAAGGTAAGCGCCGAGGTTCTTGAAGTTGCGGGTATTGCCGAAAACCATCAGCTTGCCTACGCGGTCTGTGCGGGCAGCCTGGGATTCGTAATAGCGGATTGAGCGGACCAGCTCGGTGACGAAGCTGGCGAATACCGCCATGACTGCCTCGCGCAGGCGGTTGTCCTCGGTTTGGTCAATCTCTTCTTCATTAACCATGAGATCAACCGGCTCGGCACGGAGATATTCCTCCGCCTCGCCGACGCCAACGCCGAGAAGCTGCGCGATTTTGCCAATTATGGTGTTGTAGCCAAGCTCAACCGAGCGCGCCATGCGGAACGAGCCGTCAAGGAAGAACGACAGCTCAGAAATGCTGTCGCGGATATCAACAACACCGACGGACTGCGTGTAGCCTTCAAGCTTTGCGCCAAGCAGGTTCCATGCGGCGAGGCTCGTAATCTTGATTCCGTAAGTCTCAATCCCTGCAAGCTGCAACATTTCCACCATTGATTGGATAGTGGAAGAGCGGGTGGCGACAAGCAGGATTTCCTGCATCGCCTGGTTGCCGCCCTTGCGCTGCGGGAGGACGCGGTAGTCGTAAACCGTGTCACCCGGCGGGAAGGGAACGTATTGGTTGATTTGCAGGTTAATAGCCTGGCGGGTTTGCGGGGCGCCCATGCGCGGGAGTTCAATCACGCGCACGATGGCGGCCTTGCCGGAAAGCGAGACTATTGCGCGCTTAGCAGAGATGCCGTTAGTCTCAAGTACGTCCTTGAGCCTGGCGCTTAGCCCGCGCGCGTCCGCAATTCTGCCCGCAGCGAAAAACTGCGGGCTCAAGTCGGCGATTGCAAACCTCTCAAGCACGTAGTCGTTTCCGTGCTTATTAAGGGCTGTAACCCTTAACTCGTTAGAGGTCAGGTCAATACCGATGTCAACCGGTTTTCCAACTGTCTTCTTAGCCATAGGTCCCTCTTTTTGCGAGATCCTTACGCTTCTTTAGACTACGGTGAGGCGGCTCTGGTTGCATTAAGAGCCGCCTTTCCGTAAACAATTTTCTGTTACTACTTATCGTCCACCAGGTTGACTGTCAGCGTGACGAACACGTAGCTGTTGTCCTCCGACTTGTCGTGGTGCTGGAAGAACTGGCCGACGAACGGCAAGTCGCTCAGGAAGGGCACACCGAAAATCTGGTCTGATAAGCCCTTGGTTTGGAGGCCGCCGAGAAGCGCGGTGGAGCCGTCGGTCAGACGGAAGTAAGTTGTCAGCGTAGTGTCGGTGGTGGGCTGGAAGGTTGCGTTGCCGTCAGGCGAGACCTGCTGCGGGCCGTCAAAGTTGCTGATGGAGAGGTCAACATACATCGTCATTCTGCCGAGGTCGTCAATCGCCACCGTGAAGTTGATGTCGGTGCCTACAGTCACCTCGTCAAAGGTGGACTGGCGGATGGCGTTGCCGTTCTGGTCAAATGCGATGGTTTGGCGGAAGTTACCGCGAGTGCGGTCAACAACCAGGCTTCCCGGAAAACCGTCAATGACGCAGATTTCGCTCTCGGTGATTACCTTGGCTTTGCGCTCGGTCACCAGCGCGTCAAACGCCGCCGAGTAGTTTTGCTGGAGCGCAACCGCGCCCTTGGGCAAGATGCTCATCGTGAAGCTTCCAGCATCATAGCTGGTCTGGATGCGGTCCTGGCCGAACGGCGCGGACATCGTAGCGTTCAACATGCCGTAAACCTTCTGCGGGTTTTCGGTAACCTGGTAAACGGTGATCTTGACCGCAGCCTGTTTGGGGGGCTTGTCAATCTTGCGGATGATGGACTGGACAACGTCCAATGTCTCGCGCGTGCCGCGCATGACGACGAGGCCGCTCTTCGCTGTCGGGAGGGGAAGGCCGCCGCCAGTTCCGCCGCCGCCTTGACCGATACCACCGCCGCCGCCACCCTGGCCGCCACCGCCGCCAGGAGCGCCGCCGCCACCAGGAGCGCCGCCGCCGCCGCCGGGGCCGGTCTGCATCGGCTGCATTTCATTGCCGAAGTAACCGGCTGACATTGCAGCGCTGGCGTCAAAGTACGGGTTCATCGCAGCGTTAAAGTTGCGGTTGTTGTTGCCGCCGCCCTGGTTGTTATTGTTGCCGCCGCCCTGGCCAAAGTTGCCGCCGCCGCCGGTATTGCGGTAAACATACCAGCCGACATTCACGGAAGGTAGCAAGTCAAGGTTGAAAAGGATCTCATAGAGCTGGCCTGGGTCAGCGTAGTGGAGCTGGTAGAAATCTATCTCGTTGGCATTCTGGATTTCCTGCTCCTTGCGCTCGCGGCTCGTGATGAGGATGACCGGCTTGGCATAGGGGTCTTTTTCATCGCGGTAAATAATTTTCTCAAACTGGTGCGTCTGAAGGATAATGTCCAGCGCAGTGTCCCATGGGACATTCTCAAAGTTGCCGATGACGCTTCCAGGCTCTGTTATAAGCGCGTTGAACTGCGCCGCATCGCGGAAGCCGATGGGGCTGCCGCCTTCGCCGAACTGGAGCGGTTCAAGGACGCGGCGGTTCGCGACGCCGCCGATGGGCGGGTCGGTTATGTAGGGGTCAATGATAATGGAGATGCCGGCTATCTGTGACATCAGGTTAAGCACCTGGAAGATGGAGAAGCCTGTCGCGGCGTTAAGGTTGACCATCACGTCGGAGAGCTTGCCTTCAAACTCCTCAAAGCCCGGCATTTGGTAATCGCCGGCAATGTCGCCCTCAACGGGCATCTTCGGGTAGTCCTGGTCGGGGTCAAGCCCTTCAAAGACTTCGTCAACCGATACGTCAGCATCCTCGGCGGGCATTTCTTCCTCGTAAGCCTCATCGCCTTCAGGAAGCTCGCCCGTTACATTTCCAACAGGCCTGAGCTTCGGCTGCCGCTTGACGATTTGCATAGGTGAGAGCTTAAGGTCAAAACTGCTGCCGTTTATCGAGCCGGTCTGCGCAAAGCCAAACGCAGCTTCGTTGGCCATGGTGACGACAATGCGGGTGAAGCTCTCATCGCCAGCCATCAGCTCCGAAACTGCGAGGTAGCGCACAACCGAATCATTCTTAAACAGGTAGCTGGTAACCGCCGCGGAAGGCGGAAGGTTAACAACGACATTGTAGCCACGCGGGAACTCAATCGGGACGACGTGGGCAGTAGTAGGCTCGGAAGTACGGATGGTTAGCGCCATTGTTCCCGGATCGTAGTTCACGTAGGTTACAGCGCCACTAGCTGCTGGTTTAGCTGGAACTGCAAACGAAGCAGCAGGCTTCTCCGCAGCTGGCGCTGGGGTCGCTGCGATTGGAGCAGGAGCGGGCGCAGGCGCTGCCGGGGTCTCCGGCTGCGGGAGCAGGATGTTGCCGGCTTCAGGGAAAGAAACCGTCAGCGTCTTGCCGTCCTCGCTGAGCTTCGCGTCATACTTGATATTCATCGAGTTGAGGAAGCTGACAACGACCCTTGACGTGCGGACATCCGCGTCAGCCGCTGTGTAGGTGCGGACATCGCGAATTGCACCGATGTTCTTCGCAACCAGCGCGTCAACCGATGAGCCAAGCCTCGCATCGCGCAAGACTATTTCCAGCGCAGGCGGGAACTTGGATTCGGTTAAGCTGTAGTCCAGCTTATCATCCCCACGAATGGTCAGCGCTTTGTTGCCATGGTCAAACGAGACCGCTGAAACAAGCTTGCCGACTGGAAGGGCAGGCTTCTCCGGCGCAGGCGCGGGCGCGGGGGCAGGCGCAGCCTCTATTGCTTTAGCGGGAGACGCAGCAGCTGGCGCAGTGCCCTTGAGCATCTCAGCAGTTAAAGTTCCACGCTCGGATAGAGGGTAGAAAACCTCAAGCACTAAGAGCCCTGAACGCGGGCTGGTCCAGCGGTACGCGTCATCTCCAACTTTGCCTTTGACATCGAGATAAACGACCAAGACGACTGTGTCGGTATCACCGGCAACCAGAACGTTCTTGACCAGCGAAGTTCCCTTGACCATCGGGCTGACAGCCGTCAGTTCCGATGCCGGGAATTGCGCCTCAATGCGCGTTGGATAGAGCTTTACGACCGATTCGGGCGATACGTCCTTGGACATCTGAAAGACGACCAAGTCCCGATCAGCCAGAGCCTTAACCTCAACGCCCGTGATTTGGTTCAGCTTAGCCGCGAAAACGCCTTGCGTAAAGATAACCGAAAGCGCGAGCGCGATTACCGTGGCTCCGGTAAGCTTCTTGTTCCAGTGCATCACGGAGGTGACCTCCTACACAGGTTTAGATACTACAAATGCACCAATGCACCAGCCGGTGCCCCTTCCTTATACCTGGATCCCCGATACCTGGCGAAGTCCTCATAGGAGAACTTCCCCAAGACTGAAGGATTCTAGGAAGTAATGCCGCAGTTGTCAAGGAAGCCCTAAGTTAAGCAGCGAGGGCCCGGCAATCAAGCCAGGCCCTCTAGCTTGTTCAAGCTCTGTCTCTGCCGGGAGCTATGTGCCGCCTCCGGCGAAACTATCCGAGTAAACCACTTCGTAAGCATTGCGGTTGCTCGTGCTGCTGTTCACAGCGGTTGGGTCGCGCCTTTGGGTGCGCATCTTCCCGAGGTCAAGCACCTGCTCAATGACTCGGTCGCGTGAAATTTGGTCTGCAGCAACAGGCGTAGCCGACGCGCCGCCAGAGACGCTTACACCGCCGATGCCGGTCACGCGGAATGTATAGCTGCGGGTAGTGACATAGGGCGCGATGTCGTCAAGGTAGTTGGCGATTACCTTGTATTCATTGTTCAGCGAGTCCCAAATCTCCGCATAACGGAAGAGCGAGGGGCCACTTGGGGTGCGGATTTGCGTGGAGAAGCCGTTCCCGTCAACTTCAACATTGTCGCGGTTGCCGTCGCCGTTAGTGTCTTCCACATTGAACGTGCGCGGCTCGTCTTCCATCAAGTCTGCATACATCGCGTCGTTCATCACGCCAATGACTTTGAAGAGGTCAAACAGCGACTGGAACGGCGGGTTCGGGATGAAGGTGAATGCGGTTTCCCCGCCGCTGTATAGCAGCGCGATTCTGTCTCTTGCATCGGCTCGGGTTTCCCCGGCTTCGGCGTCATAAGTGAAATACTGCCTCGAGTCAAATCCGCGCCGTTCGTCAACGGCCATCGGGTCAAGGCCATTCAGCGTAGTGCTGTTGTCCAGCGTGTCGTTGAGATACTTGGCGTAGCTCTCGGCGGACTCTGTCGAGAACCGCCCGCGCACTACTGCGATATCCGAGGTTGCATAGAACTGGAGTCTTGAATCGCCGCGGTCAAGGTTGTAGTAGATGCCCCGGAAGTTATCCCACGAGTTGCGAACATTGTTGTCGCCCTGGTCGGGCCATATGTCATCGCGCTGCCCCGGGTCGGGATAATCGTCGGAGCGCGGGTTCACGCCGTCCCACGGGCCAATGACCGGCAAGTGGTCGACTCTGATATCGCCGCTTGCATACGGGTCGATGCCTGCACCGTGGGTATATTCGTAGCCACCTGGAGTATTGGAAGTTTCAGGCTTGTATGCGTCGTAGTAAGCGTTGCGGTATTCAACTACCGCACGGGCAAGGGCGTTCGCCTCGCTGCGTGTAATGTATTCGTCGTTCTCGTAATCACGGTCGCCGCGGCTGTAGGTAGTGCCATCCTCCATGAAATACGCGCGGTGCTTGATGATTTTGCTAAACAGCGCAGCGAGGACTTCTTCGGACGCAGTGTTGATGTTGACGCGGCCCATAGTATAGGTATCGTAGAAGTCAACCGGCGTGTTCGTCTGCGGGTCGCTCAGGTAGCTTAGGTCAAACATCGGCGCAGCCGCCGGGTCTTTCGCCGCCATGAATCCAGGCGAGAGGAAGCTCGGGTTCGGGTCAACCGTCAGCAGGTCGCCGAAGACCTGGACATCTGCTTCGCGCAAGCGGTATTCGTTAGTGTCCGAGTAAGGCCTGTAAAGCGGGTCAACCCAGATGCGCGCTGCATGCAGCGGCCTGCCGTCGCGGTCGCGGCGCACCTTCGGCGTCGTATCGCCGTAGGACTGAGGGGTCAGGTAGCCCGCAGCATATACTTGCTGCTGCGAAATTGCGAATTCACCGGAACCGTCAGTCGCTGTGACGATGACATAGTAGTTGCCCGCGTAGGGGACATACAGGTATACCGGGTCGTAAACCTCGCCCACGTCGCCGTTCATCATTACCCCGTCGGCTCCGTATGGGTTGATGATGGTCGTGCGCGTGTCGCGGAACTGCATGTCAACCAGGCTGCCTTCGCTTGATATCAGCGCAATCGTCACGAAGTAGTCGGAACTCTGGTTGAACAGCCCAGCAAGGTTGCTAGCCGGCCCGGAAGTGACGAGGTTGCCCAGGCTGCTGCCGCCGAATTTGCGGCCGCCTGCGATTGCGTAGTTCACCGCAACGCGGAAGTTGTTCCATCCGCTTGACGGCGAAACGAGCGAAGTGATGTGCAGCGGAAGCCGCTCGCCGACAAGCACTTTCTGAGTGGCATTGGATGGGGAAGTTACGCTGTTGATTATGTCGCCGTTGGCGTCAATCACGTTGATGGTTGGATTTACTCCGTCCTCAGGGTCGTCATAGCGGCCATTGGCGGGCGACGATCGATCCATCCACACTCTCGTGTAAGCGTGCTCAAACGGTGTGTAGCGCCCCGATGTGGTCACGCTGGCTGTCAGGCCCGGCGCGTCGGGGTCGTTGTAGTTAATGGTGATGTTGTATGGCGGACGCCCGCCGTCAATATAGACGACGAACCGGACGCGCTCGTTAACCGCAACCGCAGGCGGCATCGCCATTAGCTGCGCGTTAAGCGGGGCTTCCTCTACTGTGATTGTGCGCGGCCTAGTCACGATGAAACTGCCCGCCGAATCAAACGCGGTCAGGACTATTCGGTATGTGCCGGAAACGCTCCCAGCCAGCTCGTCCGCAGCATCGGTGGATGGCACGAACACCGGGTTAGGCGCGAAGTGCTGGTTTATATCGCTGAAGAATATCGGCGTGCCGCTATCAACATGAATAATGTCCCAGCGGTAGTTGTAAGGCGAAGCGCCGCCGGTTACGAAAGACTCTAGGCTGAAGCCCTGTGTAGTCACTCCGGCGAGCGGGTCAATGAATGTGTCCGCGGCGAGCGGAAGCGGGCTGGACGAGCCTGCACCACGGTTTCCGCCGACGAACACGGCTTGCGAGTCAAAGGCGTAGGAAACCTCAGTTCCCGCAGGCGGGTTGTCGCGCACTAGCGCGGCTGCTGTGTAAACACCACGGTTGGCTTCAATGTTGACGCCTATGTCAATGAACTGGAACCACACGCCGGGCAGGCTTGTCGGGTACGAGTTAATCGCGCCGGGGTTGAGAAGGTTTAAGCCGTTGGCGGCGGTAACCCTTGTGTGGGTCTGCGGGTTATAGAACCCTTGGCCGCCAATTTCAAAGAAGCCGTCGGTATTGAGGTCGGCCCAGTACTGCATATCGCTGCCCTGGCCGTTGATGCCGGTCAGCGTAAAGATGGTGTTGCCAGGCGTGTTGGACAGGAGGTAAGGATTCTCCGTCGCGAGGTAGCCAGCCACGTTGTCCATCGGGTTAAGGCCGCTGGGGATATAGATTGTGTCGCTTGCTTGGATGGAGTTCGTTACACCTGTCGTGATGTCGTAGTCCTGGCCATAAACGGTCAGCGCGATGAGGTGGCCGGTATCATTGCCCAGCGTGGGCAGGCTCAAAGTGGATAGGACATTGCTCACGTCAACCGTGGGTAGCGGGGCCGGCATAGGCAGAGAAAAGCTCTGAGTGGACACGCTGTTGTCGTTGTAAGTGACAAGAAGGTTGCCGGACACCCGCAGCGTGCCTCTGCTGTAACTGCCAACGGCGCCGTAGTTCCATCCAGCGAAGCCGTTGATATGGCTTGCATAAAGCTCTGTAGATATCTGCGAAACCGGGATGTTGTGAACTACGTCAGGCGTTCCTTCGCCGGTGAAGTCCCAGCTAAAGGTGACCGGAGCGTCCGGCATCCCGTCGCCGTTGGTGTCGCGGTCATCAACCTGAATGTTGGATACATTCGGGTTGGTTGTCGTGAAGTTGAAGCCTAGGTTCGCGTAGTACTTCACCGGCACGTTAGGGCTGACAAAGCGCCCGTCCGCGCTGATGGAAGAGCTTACGCTGAAGTTAACAGGCCCCGGCGTAACCCAAGTGCCTTGCGCGACGAAGGATGGGTCAATCTGGTAACGCTGCCATGGGTTGGCGTTGTTAGAAAGGCGCACATAGAAAGTGCCGGCCGGGACGTCAAGTGCCGTGCCAACTATGGCCGCCCAATCGTTCTGCCGGATGGTTGCCGTGGAAATCGGCGCGAGCGCCGCGTTATAAAGCGTCGCATAGACTTCCTCGCCAGGCCCTGTGTCTATCGCTTGGATGAGCAAGTTAAGAGTGCCAGTAGCCGTCGTTGTAAGAACATACCAATCTAAGGGGTCTGTGCTTTGGCGGACACGGCCGGTGAATGGGAATGCGTCGCGGTCTGGATCGTAGTCAATCGGCATCACATTGGCTGTTGCGCTCGTATCATTAGGCTCCGCCTCCCAGAAAGTGTTGCCCGGATTCGGCGAGTAGGTCGCTTCAAGCTCGTAAGTCTGCGCGCTGTTGCCGCTGATGCGGACGTAGTAGGTTCCAGCAGGAGAGTTGCGGTCAGTCGTCGCAAACGTGCTATTGCCGCCGGCGACGATCTGGCTGGTGTCTATAAGCGTCATTGCCTGGTTGAAAAGATCAATCCGCAGCTGGTTAGTGCCTGTGATGGTAAAACACTGAAGCAGCATGCTCATGCAGCCGGCCTGCGGGAAGTCCAGCCGGTACCAGTCAACATCCGCTGCGTTAGAAGTGCGGCCTGTCCGGGTAGCGCCGTCTGTGAACGGGTCGTAGTCAACCGGCATAATGTTAGCGGTTGCGCTAGTGTTATTAGGCTCGGTCTCCCAGAATGTAGGTTGCGCCGGCGGAGGGGCGCTGGTTAGCAGCGCGTAGCGCCCGTTGCCGTCAACATTCCACCGATACTTCAAGCCGTATGCGGATGTTATGCCGCCCGTGTAGGAGCGGACATCAAGCCCCATGCCGGGCAGCGGGTAGCGGTCGGAATACATCGGCTGGAGACTCACATTCATCCCGTAAGCGTTAGCCGTGTTATTCGCGCTGTCCATTAACGGGCGAAGGTCGCGGATCTGGATTAGCTGGTGGGAAACGGCAACCTTATTGTTGCGCAGGTCTGTAACAATCAGCGTCGCATTATAGTTGCCAAAGCCGTCGTTGGCGTAATCATACTGGAGGGAGGGCATCTGCTGGTAGCTGATGATGCCAGGCGAGCCGCTCATGCGCGTGGTGTCCGCGCGGGCGTCAATAATGCCGTCGCCCTGGAAGTCCACTTCCATCCGGTAGTTATGCGTGATGTCCGGGATAACGGAAGCAATCGCGTCAAACGAGACTAGGAAGTGCGTCTGAAAGAGCGCCCGGCCGCTAACGCCGCCGTTGCCGCCGTCAAGAGTCTTGACTGTAAGCCACCCTGTTCGCGCGTCAGCAGGAACTACGACGCTCATAATCTGGCGCGCCGGCGCAGGCCCGGTGTAGCTTGGGTCTAGGATTGGCGGATTGGTCGGCGAAGTCGTCGCGCCGCCGCCGAAGGTAACAAAGTTGTGATGCGGGTGCGGATCAAAGTTGTAGCCATAAATCTGGATGGTTGAGCCTGCGCCTGCAACCTCGGGGACAATCGGAGGAACGCCCGGGGCTGTGCTAAGGCGGGGCTGCGGGCCTGAACCTGTGATTAGCGGTATATGGCTGTTGTCGGCAATTGAATCTTTGCCGTTGCCCGGAGGAATCGCAGCCAGGGTCGC
>JBBIJQ010000057.1:0-11905 GCA_037445915.1 Planctomycetales bacterium
CAAATCCCCCATCGCGACGATGACCTCCTCAAAGCTCTCGCCCAGGCCAACCATCAGCCCGCTTTTCACCGGCATCCCCCGCCCAGGCTGCGTGGAGGCATATTCGCTTGCCTGCGCGAGAACGCCGATGGATCGCGCGAAGTCGGCATGCGGCCGCACATCCGCATACAGGCGCGGCACAGTCTCCACATTATGGTTAAATATCTCCGGCTTCGCCGCAAGCACGGTGTCCACCGCCGCTATGTTCCCGAGCAAGTCGGGCACAAGCACTTCCACGGTCGGTTTTGGGTCAAGCGCGTGCAGCGACCTGATGACCTTTGCAAAGTGCTCTGCCCCGCCGTCGGGAAGGTCGTCGCGCGTCACACTGGTAACTACGACATGCTTGAGCTTCAGCGAATGTGCGGCTTGCGCAACGCGCTTTGGCTCTTCGGGGTCGGGCGGCGCGGGAGTTCCGTGCGCCACAGCGCAGAAGCGGCAGCAGCGCGTGCAAAGCCCGCCGAGAATCATGAACGTAGCAGTGCCTCGCCCATAGCATTCGCCAATGTTGGGGCAGTTGGCCTCTTCGCAGACCGTATGCAGCCCCGCAAGCAGCGTGGCCATTTCCGTGCGCTTTTGCGCGGACAGCGCCTTAACCCGTAGCCAGGACGGTTTCGCCTGTTTACCTGCCATTGCTTACTCCATTTCGCGGCGGAACTTTAGCGCCTGCGCAAGCGTATCCTCGTCGGCGTAGTCAATCTCTGCGCCAATGGGAAGCCCGCGCGCGGGCCGCGTAACCTTAACTCCCATTCCTGCAATCTCCTCCGCCAGAACCGTCGCCGTCGCCTCGCCTTCAAAGCTGAAATCAAACGCTAGCAACGCCTCTCCTACGCGGGACTTGGCGATGCGCGCCTTCAGCTCGTCAAGGCGTTCGCTGTTCAACATCTTTCCTTTAAGCGGGTCAATCAGCCCGCCAATCACAAAGTAATATCCTGGAAAGCCGCCTGTACGTTCAATTGGGTAAATATCCAGCGGATCCGCCACGACGCACAGCATGGAGGCGTCGCGGGACTTGTCTGAGCAGATGCCGCACTCCCCGCCGCCCGAAAACCCGCCGCAGGTAGGGCATTTCTTCACCTTCGCCCCCACGCCGGAGATGCTCTCGGCAAGCTGCGAGGTGAACTGCGGGTCCTGCTCCAGGAGGTAAAGCGCAATTCTCTGGGCGCTTCGCGGGCCGATGCCTGGAAGCTGGGAGAGTAGCTGCACAAGCTGGCTTAGGGATTCAGGAAGCATTGTTACATGCCAAACGGCATCGCGCCGCCAAGCGCGCCCATGTCCATTCCGCCGGTGACTTCGCCCATCTTACGCTCGTTGAGTTCGCGCGCCAAAGTGAGAGCGGAGTTGAGGGCTGCGTAAACGAGGTCTTCCAGGTTCTCCACGCTTTCCTGCGCATCAGCAAGCGCCTCGGGCTTAATGCTGACGCGCACCAGCTCGCGGTGGCCGTTTAGCTCAATCTCCACCATTCCGCCTCCCGCCGAGCCTATGACGGTTTCGGTGGCGAGTTCATCCTGCGCGCGCTCCATGCGCTGTTGCATTTCGTTCTGGACCTTCTGCAGGTCTTTCATCAGCTTTTTCATGTCCATTGCCATTCGCCGATTCTAGCATACGCGGCGCAGGGGACGGGCGAGCGCTACAATACTCCAATGCCTTTCTACTTCGCATACGGGTCAAACCTGAGCTTCGCGCAGATGGCGCGGCGCTGCCCCGGGGCAACGCCGCTTGGCAAAGCGCTGCTTACCGGCTGGCGCTACCTCATTTATGAACGCGGCTATGCGAACATCGTGCCGGACGCGGCAGGCGAAGTATGGGGCGGCGTGTGGGAAGTGACGGAAGCCCATTTGCGCGAGCTGGATTACTTTGAAGGCGTGGCGCAGGGTCTGTATCATCGCGAGATTTGTGAAGTGGTGATGGACGGCAGCGGCGGCGAAGGCGCATCGCGCCTGACATGCGTTGTTTATGTTGACGCTAACCCCAATGGCTCTGTCCCCGGCGTCCCGAAGCCTGAATACCAGTCCTGCATCCTCGCAGGCGCGCACGACTTCGCGCTGCCGCAAGCATACATCGCTTCCCTTGAGAAGCTAGCGAAGTAATCGGTTACTTCACCAGCGCGATGTCGGTGCGGAAGTGGGCGCCTGTGAAGTGGATGTTGCCCGCAGCTTCATAGGCAAGCCGCCTTGCCTCGGACAAGTCGCGCCCGCGCGCCGTCACCGAGAGCACTCGCCCGCCGGTCGCAATGAACACGTCGCGCTCACCGCCGGGATGCAGCGCGCGTGCAACCGCGCCAGCGACACCTTTACCCGGCTGCGATTCAGGCGCGAAGATGCGCGACTTGCTCACGCCCGCGTAGCACACGCTCACCCTCGGAAGCCTGCGGTAAATCGTGCCGTTGGGGTATGGCTCCTCGGCATCGTTTATCTGCACGATGCGCTCAAGCCCTTCAATCTCCGCGGGCGGCGAGCTGCCGTAAGGGTAATTAGCGCTGGCCAAAACTATGGTCACCGCCGCCTCGTTGCTGAAGTTGCATTTCGCGCGGTCAAGCTTGCCGCTTTCAACAGCGACGAGGATGTCCACCAGGTCGTCCTGCAGCAGCGGCAACAATGCCTGTGTCTCCGGGTCGCCGAAGCGCACGTTGAACTCAAGCAGCATCATCCCGTGCGGCGTCGCCATCGTGCCGAAGTAAACGATGCCCCGGTAGTCAAGCTGCTCCTTGTTGCAGCCGTCCATGAACGGCGCGAGTATCTTCTTCTTGAACTCGTCAACCAGCGCAGGCGTGGCGTATGGCGAAGGGCACATGCAGCCCATCCCGCCGGTGTTAGGCCCCTTATCGCCGTCTTTCAGGCGCTTGTAATCGGAAGCAGGCGGCATCATCACCGCCGTCTTGCCGTCAAAGAAGCAGAAGAACGATATCTCGGGGCCGGTAATGTGTTGCTCAACGAGGATTTTCTTTCCCGCGCCCTTGAACACGTCCTCAACCATCATCTGCTCAAGCGTCTCGCGCGCAAATTCCAGCGTCTCGCAGATGACCACGCCCTTTCCTGCAGCCAGCCCGTCGGCCTTAATGACGGTGGGATACTTCACCTGCTCAAGGAAGCGGCTCGCCTCGCCGAAATCGGTGAAAGCCTCCGATGCTGCGGTGGGAATGCCGTAACGGCGCATGAAGTCCTTGGCGTAGCTTTTCTCCGCCTCAAGGCGCGCTGCCTCGCGGTCAGGGCCGACTATGCGCAAGCCCTGTTCCCGGAAAGCGTTTACGATTCCAGCAGCGAGCGGCGCTTCCGGGCCGACGAAAGTCAGGTTGATGCCTTCCTCCATCGCGAAGGCGAGTAAGCTTTCAATGTCATTCGCAGGGATGTCTTGCAGGCGCACGCGGCCGCGCCCGAAGGGATCATATATGCCGAAATTAGCGGGCGTTATGTATAAGCGGGTGACTTTGGGCGAAAGCAGCAGCGCCGAAGCGACGCTGCACTCCCTGCCACCATTGCCGACGACGAGTATTTTCAAGAAGGGTCCTCCATAAATTAGAAGCCGGCAACCCCGGCGTCTTCACGAGTATGGTCTTCAAACCTTGTGAATGGGTGGAGATATGTAAGGTATTCCATTTTGGTGGGGCCGTTGCGGTGCTTGGCGATGTTGACCTCAACCTTCGTCGCATAAGAGCCGCCGACAACTTCGCCCTTTTGTTTTTCGTAATAATCCTCGCGGTAGAGCAGCATCACGACGTCAGCGTCCTGCTCAATGCTCCCGCTTTCGCGAAGGTCGGAGAGCATCGGGCGGCGAGATTGGCGCTGTTCCGTCTGGCGTGAAAGCTGCGAGCAGGCGATTAATGGTATTTTTAGCTCGCGCGCAATCTGCTTCATTCCACGCGAGATATCCGACACTTCCTGCACGCGGTTTAATTCCCCGCTATGCCGCATCCCGTCCATAAGCTGCAGGTAATCAAGCATCATGACATCAAGCTTGTCTTGCTGCTTAAGCCTGCGGGCGCGGTTGCGCAGTGAGCGGATGTTGAGCACTGACGTATCATCAAAGTAAATGGGGAGCGCAGCCAGCTCAGTGTATGCGGCGTGAAGCCTGCCAAGCTCATCCTCGCTGAAGTTTCCGTGGTCAACGCGCTCGGTGGGGATGCTGGAGGCCATGGAGAGCATTCGCATCGCGAGCTGTTCCTTCCCCATTTCCATAGAGAAGAAACCAACTTTTTTCCCCGCCAAGGCCATGCGGTGGGTAAAGTTAAGGAGCAGAGCGGTCTTGCCAACGCCGGGGCGGGCCGCAATGATTACGAGGTCCCCCGGCTTGAAACCACCCAGCGTCTTGTCAAGGTCAGTATACCCGGTTGTTATGCCGCGAGCTTTTACCAGCCTTTGCTCGACGGTTCCGTCGGGTAGCACAACTTCCTCGTGCGAGAACGAGCCCATAAACGAGCGGATAGCATCGTCAATGCCTGAGAACTTGCCGGAAGAGATGCGCATGTCAAGCTGGAGTATCTGCCTTTCGGCGTGGTCAAGCAGCTCCTGCACATCGCGGCCCTGCTCGTAGGCGCGGCGGATAATTTCGTTGCACTCGGTGATGAGGTTGCGCAAAAGCGCCTTCTCGTGAAGTATTGTAGTGTGGGCTTCCACCGCCGAGGCGTTGGGGACGGAGGCGAGGATTTGGTAAATGTAGCTTTCGCCGCCGGCGGCGTCAAGGCGCTCCATCTCGCGCAAGTGGGCGATTAGCGCGATGGGGTCAGGCGGCACCCCACGGTTGTGGAGGTTCGCGGCGGCTTCCCAAATTACTTGATGGGCTTCGTAGTAAAAGCTGTCGCGGCTCAGGGTTTCCAGCGTAATGCGGATAGCGTCAACAGGCTCTTGGAGTATTGCCGACAAGACGGCTTCCTCCAACTCCCGGGAATGGGGAGGTATCCTCCGCAGAAATTCAATGCTCTCAGGTTGTGCGCCCAAAGTATGCCCGTAAAACCAGTTCAATCTTGCCAGGGGGAAGTAACAGCAGTCCCGCTAAAGACAGTATATCGCGGATAGCCCAGAGGCTGTTAAATCTGAAGTAAGGGAACCAAAGGCTCCTTCCCCGTGCGACTCGCATAGTAGCGAAGGCGTCGGAAACGCGCAAGGGGTTTTGCGGATAAATCGCCTGCACAAGCTGTTCTACTTCTGCGGCCGTTTTTGCGCACGATATCAACGAAGCCAGTAATCATGCGGCTTTAACCGAAGTTTCCCGCTATATTGTGCTGCCCCAAAAGTAACCGATGGCGGCGAGGTCAGCCTCGTCAATCCGCCCGCTCAGATTCGCGTCCGCCCAGGGCAGGAAGCCTGCATCGGCGCTGCGAAGTCCCAGCAGCGGAACAAGCGCGTCGCGGTCAAGGCTGTTCACAAGGCGGTCGCCGTTCACGTCGCCGCGCAGGTTGAATATGAAGATGGGTATCTGCACTACCGGGCTGCCGACACCATTGGCGTCAAACGCCTGTAGCTCCAGCATCGCCGCCTGGTTGCCCAGCGTTGAAACGTCAAGGTTAAGCTCATATGGCGCGGCTATTTCGCCCGAAATGGGCGCGCCTCCCGTTGTCAGCTCGTAACGAACCTTAACCGGGCTGTTGCTCGCAGCGACGGTTCCGGTGATTTGCCCCTTGGAATACACTGTGCCGTAATTAGCCGGCGTTGCGATGCCCGTGCTGGTGATGAACGGCACCGATTCCGCCCAGTTGCTCGCGACTACTACCTGGTCAATCCACCACCCAGCGGGCATGCTCGTGCTCTGGCCGCAGCCGCTGCCATCGGTTTGCAGCATGAAGCCCACGCTCACGGTCTGGCCTGCGTATGCCGCAAGCCGCACATGCGTGCTTACCCAGTCGGATTCAAAACCAGTCAAGCGCGCCGGATCGCCGCTGCGCAAATTAAGAAGCGTCCAATCGGATTGGAAGTTGTCGGTGCTGACCCAAACCGAGGCGATGTCTTTGCCGTTTTCAAGGTTGTAATGCGTCCTGAACGTCAGCGTCGGCGCGGGCGCGGGCGAGGCGGGGAGCTTCAGCCTCGGTAGCACCGCGAACGACTTCAGGCTGTTCGGGTAGTTGGGAGCCGTCGTGTTATAGACCCCGAATGAGTTGCCGCTATTGAAGCCGCCGGATAGCTTCTTGAAGCCGCCCGTGATGTCGCTTGCCCAGAAGGGGAGCGTCTCATTAGCCCCCTCAAAATGGTAGACGACCGGATACGCGCCCGGCGTGTTGTCCACAATGTATGAAAGCAGGGTTTCGCTGCCAAGCTCCGGCAGCGTCCCTTCAGCGACCGCGCGCACAGATATGTTGCCAAAGCTTATGCCGCTTGTGTTGCAGCTAAAGCCCCAAGGCGCCCCATTCACTTTCGTTTGGAACACCCCGTCAAGATAGTAATCAATGGATAACGCGTTCTCAACTATATCCGGAATTATGTCCGCGCCCCCCGTCAGTATCATCGGCGATGGCTCAGGGAAGCGGACCTGCGGCCGCATTATTGGCGTCAGCGCAGCGAAGACATCCAGCCTGCGGATGGAAGTATTGCTCCATTGGGCAGACGGCAGAAGAGGGCCGTTTTGTATCAGCAAATCGCGCACCTGGGTGTTTGTAAGTGTAGGCGCGTATGACTTGAGCAGCGCCGCAGCGCCCGCGACATGCGGACAGGCCATACTTGTTCCCTGCATGAGAATATACTGGTTCGTGGTCTGATGCCCGCAAGATGCGATCATCCCATCGTCTGGAGGGTACTCGCCGCCCGGGGCTGCGATACTCACCCATGAGCCATAGTTGCTGTAGTCTGCGCGGCTATCTGTCGTCGTAGTGGCGCCGACGCTCAGAACGTTGCTGTAGGCGGCTGGGTATTGATATGTTGATACGTCGTCGTTACCAGCGGCCGCTACTAGAAAGCTCCCCTTGCCGTAGGCGTACGTGCAGGCATTTCGCAGGGATGAATCGTCAAACTCGCTGCCTAAACTCATATTCACCACTTGCGCGGACGCCTTGTCAACAGCCAGCACTAGCGCCGCAGCCACCATCGCAGCCGGGCATCCCGAGGCTGTCGGGCCGAATACCCGGATGGGGACTATTTTGCACTGGTAAGCCACGCCAACTACGCCCCTGCTGTTGTCCCCTACTGCTGCGATGGTTCCGGAAACGTGGGTACCATGTCCGTGTTCGTCGTCGGGCGCTTTCCAGTTTCCTCCTCCGTAATACCTGTCCCACAGGTCAAAGTACTCGGTAGGATACGCTGTGATGGGGTTGATGCAATTAGCAGCCAGGTCTTCATGGTTAGGGGAACCGCCGTCGTTGTCCGCTGAGTATTTAACTCCGCTGTCAATGACGGCTACTTTGACATTTGGATCGCCTCTCTCATGGTCCCACGCCGTTTCGCAGTTTATCTTTTCAATGTTCCACTGCCAAAGGTCGTTAGGGCGGTAGAGGGGGCGCACCCTCGCGGAGTACTCTACGTATTCCACCTGCTTTGCGTAGTCGGCCAGTATCCGCTCCATCACCGGGCGGGCATCGCTTCCGTCAAGCGTGCTGAACGTGGCAAAGTTCATCCCTTCAACGTAAACCTCTACTGTCAGGCGAATGCCGTAACGGCTGCGTATCTCCCGCGCCAGCGCGCCGAACTGGGGGTTGTTAACAAGCACCGACTGCGCGTCATAGCCCGAAAGGTCTTGCGGCGCGGCTGTGAACGCCTGCTTTGCGCCCGGCCTGAACCAAACGTTGAACCAATCGGCGTAGTAGTGCGTGCCTGCAACATAGCCGTCAGTGTTGAAGTTGTTGTCCGGCGAAGGCCGTGGGAGTTCGCCGCCGGACGCCGTGTTGCGGGAAGCGCCCCCGAGGGCTCCTGTTATGTCCTGCAGCTGCTTTGGCTTGCCGCACGCCCCCGCGAGTAGCAGCGCTGCAAAAAGCATCATTGATGCCACACGCAATGCCCAAGCGCACCGAGTAATGTAACTTATGTTCATCTAACTTAATAGTATACCCCAATCTCTCTGCGTTGCGGTCAAGCTAGGCTGCGCTTTCAGAAGGTCCCTGTCCAGAAGTAGCCGACTGCAGCTAGGTCGCCAGTGTCCACTACTCCGTTGCTGTTTGAATCAAACCAGGGCAGGAAGCCTGCATCGGCGCTGCGAAGTCCCAGCAGCGGAACAAGCGCGTCGCGGTCAAGGCTGTTCACAAGGCGGTCGCCGTTCACGTCGCCGCGCAGGTTGAATATGAAGATGGGTATCTGCACTACCGGGCTGCCGACACCATTGGCGTCAAACGCCTGTAGCTCCAGCATCGCCGCCTGGTTGCCCAGCGTTGAAACGTCAAGGTTAAGCTCATATGGCGCGGCTATTTCGCCCGAAATGGGCGCGCCTCCCGTTGTCAGCTCGTAACGAACCTTAACCGGGCTGTTGCTCGCAGCGACGGTTCCGGTGATTTGCCCCTTGGAATACACTGTGCCGTAATTAGCCGGCGTTGCGATGCCCGTGCTGGTGATGAACGGCACCGATTCCGCCCAGTTGCTCGCGACTACTACCTGGTCAATCCACCACCCAGCGGGCATGCTCGTGCTCTGGCCGCAGCCGCTGCCATCGGTTTGCAGCATGAAGCCCACGCTCACGGTCTGGCCTGCGTATGCCGCAAGCCGCACATGCGTGCTTACCCAGTCGGATTCAAAACCAGTCAAGCGCGCCGGATCGCCGCTGCGCAAATTAAGAAGCGTCCAATCGGATTGGAAGTTGTCGGTGCTGACCCAAACCGAGGCGATGTCTTTGCCGTTTTCAAGGTTGTAATGCGTCCTGAACGTCAGCGTCGGCGCGGGCGCGGGCGAGGCGGGGAGCTTCAGCCTCGGTAGCACCGCGAACGACTTCAGGCTGTTCGGGTAGTTGGGAGCCGTCGTGTTATAGACCCCGAATGAGTTGCCGCTATTGAAGCCGCCGGATAGCTTCTTGAAGCCGCCCGTGATGTCGCTTGCCCAGAAGGGGAGCGTCTCATTAGCCCCCTCAAAATGGTAGACGACCGGATACGCGCCCGGCGTGTTGTCCACAATGTATGAAAGCAGGGTTTCGCTGCCAAGCTCCGGCAGCGTCCCTTCAGCGACCGCGCGCACAGATATGTTGCCAAAGCTTATGCCGCTTGTGTTGCAGCTAAAGCCCCAAGGCGCCCCATTCACTTTCGTTTGGAACACCCCGTCAAGATAGTAATCAATGGATAACGCGTTCTCAACTATATCCGGAATTATGTCCGCGCCCCCCGTCAGTATCATCGGCGATGGCTCAGGGAAGTGCAGGTATGCCGCGCCGATGCTCACGTCAATGATGGCGTCCGTCCCGTCGTGGCGGATGTTGCTGACGGTAACGTCGGTGGAATAGGAAAGCGTGTCCGCAAACTGCACGTAGGCGTTGGTGTCGGGCGTCGTATCAGGCGCGAAGCGGTTGGCATTTGCGTAAGCATCCGTCCACGGGTCGTATTTCCCGCCCATGTAGTCGGGGTCGTCAATTATCATGCCGTCTGCGCCTAAGTTGAGAGCATAAGAAGCGCTGCTCTCCTCAAGGTCTATAAACTTGCGCTCTTCGTGGTCGTTACAGCCAAATCCCCAGTCTTCCACGTCACCAAAAACGCCGTCTTTATACCAAACCCGCTCGTCAACATGCCAGATGAGCAGTCCGGGGTTCAGGACGCAAAGGGTTGGCGCGCTGGAGTAGATATCGCCGGAAGGCACGTAGGTCGGGTAATACAGGTATTGGTGGCTAAGGTTGTCGTTTTCAAGGATAAAATATTCCTGGCCTTCCTCGCCGTTGCGCCAGACACGGCGCACGTTGGCTGAACTGCTGTTGGTCGGCCCGAGCCGGAAGTCTTTCAAGTTGCCGGTAATCATGTCGGCGTTGGTCCAGCCAAGGCAATACTTAAGCGGGCCGCCAAGGTTGGCAGCCGGAAGGACATAAGACCCCGCGGCCATCATGCTCCAAAAGCCGTTGCCGCTGCTTTCATCGCCGTCGGGGCCGATATTGTTCCTGCCCGCGTAGTCTCCTCCATAATCATAGAGGTCGGGCAAGCCAAGTATATGGCCAACTTCGTGGTGCGGCGTGTATTCCCACCAGGGGTAGGAAGCGTCGCTGTATCCCGCGAATGATGTGTAGTCCAGGAACGCGCCGCGAAGAATCTTCTTCCCGTCTTTTGTGAAGTCGGCTTCGTTATACATGCCGTTCGGAAGGAAGCCGACGTGCTCGCGGCTAGTCCAGTTGTTTCTAAAGCGCTGGTAGACTATCGCGACCGAGTCGACGAAACCGTTGTTGTCGGCATCGTAATCGGCAAAGTTCACGTCGGGATTAGCGAGGTTGAGAAGCTGCCTTGCCTGATTGGTCGTCAATACGACAATTGAACCATTCCACAAAGGACCGTTGTTAAGCTGGTACGCAGAATCCTCAGATCCGGTCGGGTAAACGTCGGCGTTCATGATCAGTTGGTTGTATGACTGCTGAGCGTAATACTCTTTTACGCTGACGTTTTGCGCATCAGTTCCTGTCTCGCTGAACTTTTTTACAACCTGGCTTGTAGGCGCGATAGGTTGAGTAGACTCATCAGCCCATTTCACCTTAAGCACGAGTGTTCTCACCGTGCCGCTTTTGGGGCTGGCCATGCCATCAATGTTCATATCGTGCGGGCTGCCTGCTGAGGCTGCCTTGCCCTCGCCCGAAAACCCGCTGTAAAGCGCAGAGAGAAGCGCGGGGTCGCCTTCGCCGTAAACTCCAGGCTCCAGTTTGCCTTCAAGCTGGTATTCCTTGATGGTGTCGGCTGTGTATGCCCAGCGGTTGCGCGGCAGGCGGTAAGGTCCCGCATAAGGCGCATCTTTCCTGATGACGGCTGTTCCAGCAGGCGGCGCACTGGGAGAAATGGAGCTTGTTGACATAAAAACGTCCAGCGAGCCGTTTTCAAAGTGCAGGAGCTTCTTGGTGCCGCAGGATGCGAAGGCCGTAGTCAAAGTAAGTATTGCCAGGAGCAGGGCGCACCAGCGCAAGCATGATATGTGCATGAGTCTCATCCTCTGGTTTGATACCGTTGTGCGCACTTGTTTATCCTGCCAGACCCCTAAGGAGGCTGATAGGAACGGCAAAGTGTATCAGGCTGCCACGCTGGTCTATGTTGGGTGACGCTTGTGCGACTCTTTCGCAAAACACTTTCACCTGCTCCGCGTCTTTGGTCAGGCAAATCAGCAAGCGGCTTTCGTGCTTGTCGGAAGTGAACAGCGACGACATCACCGACGCAATAGAAAGCTCTGCCGAATGCGTGTGGAACGTCGCCTGCGACAGTCCGTGGCTGTTCACAATTGTCACGCCGCTGGCGCCGGCTTCCATAAGCGCGGCGATGATCTCCTCGGAGTGTTCAACGTCGCGCACAATAACACAAAATGCTATACCTTCAGATTCCGGCATATCCTTAGGATTTTACCCTATAACAAACCTTCCAGCTATCAGGTTCGCTCCTATTCTGTAATGATACAATCTCACTCTTTGCTAATGAATGTTTTCCCAAAGGAGCCTCTTGTTGAAGATTGAAACTTTCGTATGCGGGCCGGTGCAGACCAACGTCTATCTCATCTGGAATGAAGACACGCGAGAGGCTGCGCTTATTGACCCGGGGATGAATTCTGAAGAAGCCGGAGAAGCAGCCGCTAAATTTGGGCTTATCCCCAAATATGTCTTCAATACGCACGCGCACTTTGACCACACCTGGCTAAACGCCTACTACAAGAGGCTGTGGCCTGCCGCTAGGCTTGTTTACAATAAGCTTGAGGAACCGATGTTGGATGCTTCGCCACAGGCAGCCGCCCTTTTTGGCTTTCCCGCACCTGAAGCCTCGCCGCATGCCGATGTTTACTGCGTTGAAGGCGACGTATTCATG
>JBBIJQ010000058.1:0-11881 GCA_037445915.1 Planctomycetales bacterium
CCGATATTTTCCGCGACTGTCAGCGAATCAAAGAGAGCGGATTCCTGGAATACCAGCCCCATCTTCAGGCGGTGTTCCGCAAAGGCGTGCTCAGAACAGTGCGTAACATCCTCGCCGTCAATGATGAGCCGGCCGGAAGTGGGGCGAAGGAAACCCATGATGACTTTGAGCAGCGTGCTTTTGCCCCCGCCGGAAGAGCCGATGATGGCGGTTGTCACATTCCCCTCGGCCACGAGGCTGACGCCGTGGAGGACTTCGGTGTTGCCATAGCCGGCGCGGATGTCTATTAGCTTTAGCATTTCAGAATAGAATCGGCAGCAAGAGCAAATCCAGCCCGAATATCATCACAATGCTGACGACGACGGAATTGGTCACTTCGCGCCCCACGCCCGCCGCGCCTCCTTCAACGCGGTAGCCCATATAACAGCCGACCGCAGCGACGACGATGCCGAAAACAAGGCATTTGATGAAACAGGCGAAGAAATCGTTCGCTACAACAAATGAGTTGATGTAGAGCGAGTAGCTCGCATAGGAAATGCCTATCTTCGCGTTTGCCATCGCGAAGCCGGCGTAAAAACCGGCGAAGCCGGAGAACACGCCAACTACCGGCAGCATCACCAGCAGCGCGATTATGCGGGGGGCGGTCAAGAACCAATGCGGGTCCGTGGAAAGGGCGCGCAGGGCTTCAATCTGCGAGGTAATTTTCATAGAGCCGATTTCGCTAGTAATCGCCGAGCCTGCCTTGCCCGCCATCACCACGCCTGAAAGCACAGGAATGAACTCGCGGAGCAACGCGACGAGGAGGAAGCCGCCCGTGTAGTTAGCTGCGCCGCGCTTGCCAAGCTCTTCGGCAAGCAGGTAGCTCATCGTTGCGCCGACAAACGCGCAGACCATCATCGCCAAGGGGATAGTGTTGACGCCGAGGAACTCCATCTGCCGGGCAACTAGCCGCCAGCTTAGACGCCCGGTAAACAGGTAAGTGAGGGTACGAGCCGTATAAACGACGACAGCTCCTAAGAAGTCAAATAAGCCAAGAATATGCCCCATTAGTTCCGGGGCTTAGTATAGTCCGTGGGCATAAGTTCGTAAAGCCAAACGTGGGGGCTATTGGCTAGAAAAGTGGGCCGCGCTGCCAGATTTGGATTGCCTTTGCCCCATCCAGAGGGCCGTCTGGGTCAACGGGCATTATTAGCAGCGGGTAATCAGACACTGCCGGGCACACTTCCAGCCCTAGCGGCGCCCTGAAGTGGAGAAAGACAGGCATTGACTCAACGACTTTCTCTGCCACCCACGAGCCGCTTCCTGTATTCCACCTGCAGTAATAGACATCGTTGTAGTTCAAGGGATTGGAAGGAGTTGGCGGGTCAGTGAGCCTAGAGTAGCTCGCCAGAGCGATATGGCCATCCACTATTGCCAGGGCAGGGTCGTGGTAATAAGCGCTTGCCGCCCCGTCAGGGTTGGGCAGGCTTACCGGCATGACATCTTCAGCAGTAAAAGCTGCGCCATCGTAGGTTGCGCGCCGCAGGCATGCGAGGTCAACAACATCGCTTGCGTGGAGGTCGTAGTAAACAAAATGGACTGTGGGGGGGAATGTGCTGCTGTCCAGCAGCAACTGGAGGTTGCGGCCGGTGTTGCTGTCTATGCTTGAGCCGGTGTCAAGCCCGCTTACTTTCCACTCGCTGAAAACAGAATCGTAATGCGCCATCCACAGGCTGCCTTTCTTCGGAAGAGTGCTTCCTCCATAGTATTCGGCAGTGCGCTGGTAAAATACCATCGGGATCCCGCCGCTTCCGAAATCGGCGATTGCCGCCCGGAGGTGTATTCCCTTGTCCAGGTCCGGGTCGGCCACTCCAAAGCTGTCCCATGACATCAAATCTCCAAGGCGCGACCGCAGTGACACCGTTTCATTAGGCAGCGGAACCGACTCGGCAAACAACGCTTGCATCCTGGCAATGCCGCCATAGAAGGTTGAAAACGCAGGCTGGGATGGAACGCCATACGCGCTGATGGTATCCGAATTCCAAACGCCGGAGATGTCGCGCACGGCGAGGATATAGTTGGCGCTGTCGGAAAAAGAGAGCATTGGGACGCCTGAATCATCTTCGCCCATTTCCAGGCAGCGGACAACACCGTCAGGCGGCACAATGGGACCGTCAGCGGTGACGCTTGAGCCGTCATAAGTGACATAGCGCAGCCTATTCACAGCTCCTTCAACTGCATAAGCCAGGCGTAATGCGCCGTCTGCCTGAGATTGCGCGGTATCCAAGTAAGTTATGTATGAGCCCGGCGCAGCCGGAAGCTCGCTCCCCAAGCTTAGCTGCGCGCGAATGTTCCAAGGCGGCGTCGCGCCAACGATGTTCACGTTTTGCTCAGTGTTGGGGCTATCCCATAGCGGGCGGTCTGACGCGCGCACGCCGAAGTAGTAGCGCACGCCGTCCTGCAAGCCGGGGATTGTGCAGCTATGCGTTACTGCGCCGCTTCCCCTAATGCTTGCCGCAGGCGGGCCGTCCCAAAGCTGCGCCTTATTGGTTGAGGCGTAAACGCTGTAATAAACCGGGTTGTAGAAGTTATCGGTCGCATAATCCCAGTATATGTAGGCTTCGCCGAAGCCGGTGCTGACTGCGCGGACGCCCTCCGCGCCCTGCCATGTTGGCGGGATTGTGTCCGCCTGCGCTTCCAAGCAGAATAGCCTCATCTCTGTAGTGGGAATGAACACGCGCCCGCCAGAGAGCGCAGCGCTCGCGTAAATCGGGCTGCCAAGGTTGATGTCCTGTTTGATATTGCCCTGGAAGTCCAGCACATAGAAATGCCCGTTTACCGAGCCGACGAAGATGCGGTTCGCTGAAGCGGCAGGCGAAGCGAATATCCTGCCGACATCGGCAGTTCGCCATATTTGCACGCCGGTAACCAGGTCGTGCGCTGAGATGTAGCCTGAAGGAGGGGCGTTAGTCCCCTGTCCTGCAATGACCAGGTTGCGAGCGCCGTCATTTACGACTACAGGCGCGCCTTGCACCCCGTGGTCCGTGGGATAGATGGTCGCAACCTGGAGGTTGGACGCAGCAAGCGAGTAATACTTGCTGTTGCCAGCGACAGTGTCGCTTCCGATGACGACTACAATCGGGGCTTCAGCAGGGAATAGCACTGGGGTTGCGAACGTGATGGTTCCTAAGTCTATTGACTTGGAGACTTCAGCGCCGGTCTGGATATCCAGCTTGTGGACAAATCCATTTTGGCTTGCGACATAGATGAAGGTTCCGTCGGAAGCAGGGCTGCTGCTTATTGCGCCTGATTGAAGGTTGTTTTTCCACTTCTCTTCGCCAGTAAGAATGTCAAACGCGTAAGCTATACCTTCTTCGCTGCCTGCATAAGCGGTCCCATTGACAATGAGCGCCGAAGAGCGAACCGGCAGCCCGCTTACCAAGTCAAACTCGCCGGAAGCGGCGCCGTCGGAAAGCTGGCGCAGATAGTACTTGCCGGGGCCGCCTATAACGAGGCGGTTTTCCCAGAGCGCGGCAGTCGAGGATGAAAGGAACCCTGCGACAATCTCGCTATATATGGGCCAGCCGTCATCCTGGCGGAAAGCGTAAATGCGGCCGTCGTTGGAGCCGATGTAAGCATTGGCGGCGTCAAGCACCGGCGAGGATTCGTTGTATGTTCCGCTCACCTTGTAAGGCTTGTTCCACCGTTCCACCAGAGGCTCGCGCAGGGCTTCTGCAAGAATGCCGCTGCGCTGTTCATCCTTGTGCAAATAAGGCCATGGATACGGGTTGGACACGTAGTCGTAAGGCGTTGAGGAAAGCATTCTGAGGTTCGGCGGATTCTCACGGAGGCCGTGCTCGTCATATACCCACACGAGGAAAGTGTAGATTAGGCCATTCTCCAGGCCAGTGATGTCCACGCTAAAAGGCGGCTGGCCCAGCGCAGAACGGTCAAAGCGCTGGAACTGGGCGGCAGGCGGGTAAACGGTAGTGTTTTGCTCCCAGTAAACAACGTAGTGGATAGCGTCGCCGTCGGGGTCGGATGCATCGCCGAAGGTTAGCGTTACTTTTCTATTGCCGCCGACGGCAGCTTGCAAGCCCGGCACGCTAACCCAGGATGGCGCGCTGTTACCGCCGGTGGTGAATGCGGCTTTGGCGATGTTGGAAAAGAATACAGCGGCATAATCGTCGCTTTCCAGCGAATACGCGCGAACTGCGAAAGCATAGCTTTCGGCATTCATATTCCATCCAAAGGAGTAGCGGATGCGCGCCTTAGGCGGGACGCCTCCAACATAGAACTTAGCGCGTTTCACCGATGGGCGCGGCTCGCCGGGAGTGTCGGGGTCGGAGAAAGGAACTGCGGCGAACATCTCGTCGTCAGATGGCTCATAGTCAACCGACGGGATTTCCAGCGCTGAGACTTCGTAGCCGGTGATTTCGCTGCCGAAGTTCATCGCAATTTGCGTTATGTCCTTTATGTCCAGCTTCCCGTCTTCATTGCCGTCAACCAGCTCGCGCTCCGGGGTGTCGGCAAGCAGGTTAAAGTGCATCGCTAGGGGAGTTATATCGGCGACGGAGACATCGCCGGAATTGTTGTAGTCGCCTGTATTTACTTCAGTCCATTGAAGGTCGGCGTATGTCCCGTTGGCGGTTACTTCAAGGTCTTGGACGCGGGTAGCAAGCGTCTCAAACGGGCGGTTCGCCGACTTAAGCGGAAGCTCCAGCCGCTGCGAGCCTTGAAATGCGCAGGGGGGCTGCGCGTCGGCGGATCCCTGCGGATGCACGGCAAGGCGGAAGGTGAAGCCTGCTCCACTTGCACCGCCGATTGCGGCGATGCCGACGGGGACAATGCCTGGGAGCTTGCCGGGGACGGCTATCGCAAGGATTGACGGAGGCGCGCCAACGCTTATTTCCCCCGCGCTGTATCCTTCGGGAAGGCGGATGTAAAGGTATAACGACGAGGGCGCTCCGGCGAGGGAGGAGATGCGAAGCTCATTGGCGGAGGCGACCGCAGTTATAAACCGGAGTGAAAGCGGGTCGTCGTTGGAAGCCGCATCCAGCGCGCTAATCTTAAAGCCCCCGGCGCGGAGAAAGTGCGCCTTCTCCAGCGTACCTAGCAGGCTTGGCTGCTGCGGCTGGGCTGCGCCGCGCACAGCGGAATGCCTGCTTCCGCAGGCCGAAAAGCCTGCTAGCAGCAGCAATAGTAGCAGCCACCGCAGTAACTCAGATCTGCGCATAGTTGATAACGGCTACTCCCTTTTCCTGAAGCCATGCCGCCAGCTCAGGCGAGCAGAGCACCTCAAGCTCTTCCCCGCGCTCCTCGCGGTAGGAAGAAAACCCTTCTGGCAAGCTTTCAACAAGGCCGGGGTGGCACATTACTTCAACCGTTTCCGCGCGGGCGGAGGCTGCCTCGCACAACAGCTCCATCAAGCGCCCGCTGCTAAGGTTATTCTTCCCGAAAAAGCCGGTTATTAGTACATCAGGACGCCGCAAACCCAGCCGGGCGAAGCGAGCCGCCATCCAGGCGGAAGTTGGGCGCACCGCGAGCTTGTGCTTCTCCGCCAATTCCTCTACCGCCGCGAGCGCCGCCGCAAAGCCTTGAATGTGGTGGTGGCCGTCTATGTGCGATAACTTCAACCCGGCGTCAAGCAAGTGGTAGAGCTGCGCCTGAAACTCGCCGCGGACTGCCTCGTAAGGGAGAGTTGCCCCGCCATCGGGGCTAAAGATTAACTTGGCGCTAAAGTTCCCTTCGTTATCAAGCCATCGGCAGGGGAACTGCGTCAGCGGCCTCCCCTTAGTGAGGTTGGCATGCAAGCCGGCAGACACCCCAGAAAGCTCCTTAAGTTCAGCCAACCCGGAGGCGCTAACAAGGTTCGCCATCACCGTCGTGGCTCGCACAACGCCCTCGCGCATTGCCATTAGAATCCCGCGTGAAACCTGCGAGTGCAAACCGTAATCATCAGCATTGAATATAACTCTCACTGGCGGGCATCCTTTCGCGAGCTTTCATCAAGCAGCTTCTTAGCTTGAACGAGAAACTCGTCGGCGAGCTTCACCTGTTCCGGCGAGGGGTTGCGCGGGGAAAAGGCTGCTTGTTCGTAAAGGAGCATGAAGCCCTCCAAATCACCTTTGCGCTCCTGGAAGAAAACAGCGAGCTTACGGCGGAACTCCTGGCTCGTGTCGGATGGATCGCGCCCCAACGATGAGACGCCAAGGAGTTTGGACAGCTCCAGATAATCGGCGATTATCCTGTTTTGCGGGTAAAGCGGGATGGCTCGCGGCTTGCGCTTCTTCGCCATCATCCCCAATAAAACTACTAGGGCGGCGAAAAGCAAAATTGAAGGGAGAACAAACCAGCTTGTTAGGAGAAGCGGCTTAAGGACATTGTAAAGGCCAACGAAGAAGCTCATGATCGTCTGCTTTGCGCCGGCAGGATCAACAATAAATAGGTTTTCCAGGAAGCTTGTCGCGCCGTGAACCGCTTCAACAACTGTGTTGACGCTGAAGACATCGGAGCTGCTCTGTGTCGGGTCAAAGGCGATCCAGCCCAGCCCGTCAAAGTAAACCTCCACCCACGCATGGGCGTTGCGGTCGCGGTAAACGTACTTATTGCCGATGATGGAATAACCGCCTGGGGCATAGCCGGTTACGATGCGAGCGGGGATATTGTTAGCGCGGCAGAGCACCGCCATTGCTGAAGCGAACTGCTGGCAGTAGCCTTTCTTCGCCCGGTTGATGAAAGCGTCGGTTGCCTCTTCATCCTTTGCCAACGGAATGATGTCTGTGTTGTAGGCGAACTCATCCGGGTTCATCAGGTAGTCGTAGATGCGCTGCACCTTGTCTTTCTGCGTTGCTGCGCCTTCCACAAGCGCTTGCGCTTTGGTGATGACGCTGTAAGGCACAGGCACGACTTCGTGCCCGATGATGCGCATCATTTCCGCGCGGTTAGCCTCAATCGGAAGTTGTGTGTATCGCTTGACGATTTCAGCGGGCGGGTCGGAAGCCACCTGCGACATTTGCTTGCGGCGCACACTAGGCGCGAGCACAGTCAGCTTGTAGCTGTATTTGGTGGGATGGCGTGGCAGCGCAGACTTAACAATGGTGAAATCGTTTACCTTCGGCGAAGGGTCGTATGCCTGCTGTTCTATCGTACGGACGACGGAGATGTCCTCAATCTTCACCGGCTGGTATGAGCTGAAAAATATCGGAGGATGGTCTTTTGCGAAGATGACTTCCTGCGTAATGATGTCGTAGCGCAGCGAAGGGTCTTCATTATTAGAATAGGTATTGCCGTCAATTACTTTGATTCCGCGCTCTTTGAGCTGGCTTTCCGCATAGGCACGGGAGGGAAAGTCAATCGCGGGCACCTCGTAGAACTGCGCGAATGCAAAGTAAGCCGACCTGCCTCTCGCCGGCTTTTCGGTAAGTGCAACCTGCGGCAGCGGCTCCCAGCTTTGCCCAGTATAGAAGTCAAACACCGCCCCGCGAAGATAGCCGTTGGAACTGCTCCGCACTTCCAGCGCCACTGCGTTGCTGAAGTAAAGCGAGCTGGGGCCGAAAACTGAGCGGTTGTTAGCCAAATCAAACGAGTCAGAGAAGCCGGAAATCGAGAGTTCGCCCGCCCCCAGCGAAACGTCGCCCTCCTTGTTCTTGAGCGCTAAGCCCTCAACTGTTTCGTCCAGCGCGCTCACTTGCGGCAGGAAGAACGCTTGTCGGTTGATGTTCGTGTAGTGCGGGACGAAAATGTAAACGACGACTGAGATGGTGATAATGACAGCTACGACGCGCACAATCAGCCCGCCGACGGCGTACATAAACTGAGCGGCCTGGTTAGGGCTCAACGCCTCGTCGCACCCAATGTACGCTACGCGCTTTTGGAGGTCTATCGCGTTTGCGAAGTAGAGGCCGGTGGAGGCGAAGATAAAGAACAGCGGGATGTAAACGACCATCAGCAAGTCAAAGCTTGTGGCTGCGGAGAAAATGACAAAGACGACGCCCATCAGCAGTATCTGGAGCTGCATCCGGTACTCAAACGAAATGAACGAAAGCAGCACCATCATTATCCCGGCAAGCATCCCCAGGTAGTTTCCGATGGAGGAGTAGTCCTGAACCATTTTATAGACGTATAAGCTTACGAACAGCAGCCCGCCGATATCAACAGAAATTCTCGCTAATGCATATAGGCGCTGTTCTAAAAAGTAGCCGAAAATGAAGCCTGCGGTGGTCACCGCCATCAGCGTCACTTTCAGCATTGGCTGGTCAAGGCCGAGGTCTAAAATTTGCAGCGAAGTAAGGCTGGCGAGGCAAACGGTCAGGAACAAAATAAAGCGTTCCTTCCTCGAACGGTGCTCTGCTGCAAGCTTCAGGACGTCCATAGTGTCACCTAATAAACCTTACCTTCTCTACGAATGTATCTAGCTGTTTCACCAGGTCATCGCCATACGCTAGCTCAAAGATGAGGAAGTTCTGGCCGAAGCTGACGCGCGACCGGGGGGTCTTGGAGGATGCACCCTTGCGGAAGCTCTCCAAGTCAAAGGTAATCACCGAGAGCAGCCGATAGTTCAGCCGCAGGTTCGCCAGGAAGCGCGACTCGGTCCCCGTAAGGTGCGGGATGAAGACGATGAGGTCGGAGCCCGCAGGGAGAGAGCCCAAGATGTCGGACGAATAATTAGTGAGATCAAGTTTCTCGCCGGAACTTATTTCCGCAAGCTGGAGCGATATGCTCTGGAAAAAATCCGAGCCCATGCCGGAAGAGCGCGACTCGTTGCGCCCGTTCAGCTCCAGGAACGAGAAATAGTAGTGCGAGCGACTCGTCTCCCTCGCCAACGTTGACACGAGCGTAATGGAATACTCCAGCGGATTATGCTCAGCTTCGCGCCCGATAGCGCTGCGGTCGTCGTTCACCAGCAGCACGCATAGCGTTGAAGCGACGTTGCGCTCAAACTGTTTGGTTATCAGCTTTCCCAGCCGCGCCGTGCTCGCCCAATGAACCTTGCGAAGCTGGTCGCCGGACTGGTATTCGCGCACGCCGAGGAATTCGGTAGAGCTGCCGGGAATGCCGACGGTTGAGAGCTCGTCTTTTGCAACCTGCGATGTGCTGCGCAGGTAACTCACTTGCGTCTCCAGCGGGGTAGGCAGCACAACCAAGTCGGTAAAGACATCCACTTTGCGGATGTTGCGGTAAAAGCCGAAGGGGTCGCCGGAGTAAAAGTAAAACGGGCCGATAGTATAACGCCCACGCTTTGATGGAACAGCTTCATATTCAACCGCCACGCTTGAGCGCGCGGCAAGGCTCAACAGCGCCACTTCGCGCAAGTGGTCGCCCTTCTTCGCGGGTGTGAACTGGTCGTATCCCACCAGCGCGAACCGGTGAGTGCGGAAACGGTTGCTTATTGTCAGCAACACGCGCAAGGGGTAGCCGCGCAGGCAGGTCTGCGAGTGGCTGCGCTCTACTGTGAGGCCGCGCGTGCTAAAGAGTGCCCACAAGAACAGCCCGATGTTAGCAGTTGCAAAGAGGACGGCTGTGTAAACGAGGAGGTGGTTCTTGAACAGCGCGACTAAAATGAAGGTGAAAACCGTGAGGGCCAGGGATACGCGCGAAAGTTGTGTTAGCCTATACATGGCCCAGCCAGAACGAGCCTCATTGGACCGGAACCGGCAACTTCTTGAGAATGCCTTCCACGACTGCGCCGGGCTTGACACCCGCAAGCTGGGCTGAAGGAAGCATTATCAGCCGGTGCGAAAAGACTCCAAGAGCCATCGTTTTCACATCGTCGGGAGTCGCATAATCGCGCCCGTCTATCAGCGCCCATGCCTGCGCCGCGCGCATGAGCCCCAAGCTTCCGCGGATTGAAGCGCCCACGAGGATATCGGGGTGGCTTCGCGTCTCTACGCTAAGGCGCACTATGTAGTCGCGCAGCGAAGGCTTCAGGAAAACCCGGCGGCTGAACTGCTGGAATTCGCCCAGCTCGTCAAGCGATGTCACCGGAGCGATTTCCTGGATGGGGTGCATCTCGCGCTGCGCCTCTAAAGCATCCGCTTCCTCCGCAGCCCCCGGATAGCCAATGGAAAGCCGCAGCAGGAAACGGTCAAGTTGCGCTTCGGGAAGGTCGTAGGTGCCCTGGTGCTCAATGGGGTTTTGCGTCGCCACCACGAAGAAAGGCTTGGGCAGCGGGTGCGTCACGCCGTCCACCGTCACCTGGCGCTCTTCCATCGCCTCCAGCAGCGCGGACTGCGTGCGCGGGCTGGTGCGGTTGATTTCATCGGCGAGGAGGATATTGGTGAACACCGGCCCGGGGTTGAACGAAAACTCGCCAGTCTTCTGGCTGTAAACGGTTGAGCCCGTCACGTCGGCGGGCAGCAGGTCGGGTGTGAACTGGATGCGCGTAAATTTAGCGGCGATTGAACGCGCCAGCGCGCGCGCCAGCATCGTCTTGCCCACGCCGGGGACGTCCTCCAGCAGCACATGCCCGTCCGCGAGCAGCGCAGCCAGCACCTTGCGGATTACCTCTTCCTTGCCGAAAACGACGCGGGATATGTTGTCGGTGATGCGCTGGATTTGGCCCGACGCGCGCATCACCTCCTGGGGGTCTAGCGTAGAGCCTTCCGCTACCATTTGATTTTTCAGCCTAGCATTAGCCATTGCGCATTCCGCACCCGTTATTATAGCAAAGCCCAGACCAGCGGTTTCTTTCTTGGGTATAGGCTCAATATAAAGCATAAGTAAAGTTTTCTATTCGTAACCCATACAACCGCCATTTTGGGCGGTATACTAAGTTGAGACTTAAGTCTTTGGAAGGAGTGTGCGCCAAGCCATTACAGCATTTGCGGTCGCCGCTTTGCTTTTCGCGGCAACATGCGGGGGCCATACGCGCAATGCAGCGCGCACTTCCGGCTTAACGCCGGAAGCCACTTCGCCAACCAAGACGGCATCGATCATTCCCGCAGACGAGCGGCTTGTCGCGCGCGATGCGGGCATTGCGTTGAGTGGCGGGGGATACACGCTTACATGGAAGTATGAGAATCCCGGGGATTACGGCCAAGACGGGAAGGCGGGCGTTGAGGATGTAACTCCCATCGCGCAGCACTTCGGCGAAGCCGTGTCGCCGGAAAACGAGTGGATAAAGGTTAACGGCACCGGCGTAATTGGAGTATCCGAGATAACTCCCATCGCCATGAACTGGGCGAGCGAAGTCACCGGCTACCGCATTGACGGCGCGGATGCTGCCGAAGGGCCGTGGAACGAAATGGCGCAGATAACGCTAGAAAAAGGCGACACAGCGAACGGCAGGCTTGCCTTCTCAGACGAAATCGCGCCTGGAAACACATACTACCGCATCGTGACGCTAACACCCGAAGGCGACGCGGCTTTCACCGATAACCTCATCGCGCCAAGTAACGAGCCTGTCATATACGGCGTATCCCCCATGTCCGGCTACCAGCACGAGGAGTACACTTTCACTGCGACGGCCTCCGGCCAGGAACCTCTGACCTATGCCTGGGATTTCGGCGGCGGCGCTTCGCCTAACACTTCTTCCGCCATCTCGCCAAACGTCACCCTCTCCGACGCAGGCGACTATTCCGCCACCCTCACAATATCCAACTCCTACGGCCCAACCACTTTCCCCTTCACGCTTTCGGTGACTGCGCGCGACATGTGGTCTCATACCTGGGGGGGGAGCTTATCCGATGAGGCGGTAGACATTTGCACTGACGGTGAAGGAAATATATACGTGGTTGGCAAGACACAGAGCTTCAGTGCAGGTGATGAAGATACATTGATCTTGAAGTACGCTTCCGACGGAACGTTGTTGTGGGCAAGAACTTGGGGCGGGCAAGGCTATGATTCTGCCGTCGGAATCGCGGTGCTTAGTATCGGAGGAATTGCAGTCGGAGGAAGAACA
>JBBIJQ010000059.1:0-11797 GCA_037445915.1 Planctomycetales bacterium
ACTGTGGGGAGCGAATCGCCAAGACCCGACCGCCCAGTGGACTGGAGCGCGTCTGCGCAGGCAGAGATCACCAGATAGGCTGTCACGACCATTATTGCCAACAGCATCAAGTCGTAAGGCGTCCATTGCGCGCCGGTGCGGTAGCTCGTTATCATCAGGTACGACGTGTTGTGAAGCAGTAGCGCAGCCGCCAGCCCAAGCCCGATGATGCCAGTAATAAACGCCAGTGCGGGCCGCGCCACAATCCTGCGCCGGGCAGGGATTGGCTTCCTGCGGAATACGATGGATAGCCCCGTGCTAAGACTCGCGCCTATCCAAAGGAAAATCACCAGCAGCAAGCCGGAGCTAATAATGCGCAGCAGCAGCGCGACAATTATCTTCCCAGTGAGCGAGGGGATATGGTTGAGAAGAAAATTGCCCCCGTCAACATCGCTGGTAAAGCCGCCAAAAAAGCCTGGATAATTGAGCCTTCCCAGCGACCAGTAGATGTCCTGAAACTTCTTAAAACCGACGATAACGCCTGAGCCTGCAAGCATGTTATACACAAGCCATGGAGGCGTCAGCGATGCGACAATCATACTAGTGATAACTAGCCGGTAAGCAATTAGCGAGCGGATAAGCATCAAGACAGCGGCCGCGATGCCGGATGCTGCTATTGTAAAAGCCGCCAATAGAATGCTCGCGATGAGCACGTGGAAACCCCAGGTGAGTTGGAAGCTGTCAGTGTAATACTGGCGGCCTATAATTTCGTTGGATGGAAATAGCAGAACGAACGGAAGCGATGCCCCGCCTGCGAACAAGCCTATGTATGTGATGTTCTTTGCCAGCGACCATACTGCCAAGCTGAGGCCGCCTGCGGCAATCTTTACGTTTGGCCCTCCGAGGGCCCTGCCAAAGTCATTCACCATCGCCGGGACAAACCAGAGGACTGCGATTAGCGCGCTGATGGACTGCAACACGACAAACTGGTAGTGAACTTCAGTATAAAGCGGGTGAGTGAGGCGGAAGATGACCGCGAATATGAGCGACGCGAAGAACTGCCCGCCGAAATAATATGACATAACGATGCGCCGCCTGCCCCAGCCGGGCCACGCGCTAGCCAGCTTAGTCTCAGCCGCCGAAGCCCGGTCGCGCTCAAGTATCGGCTTTATTGAATCTGTGTTCATCTTAGCCTGTAGATGAAAAGATCACTTCTTGGCACGCCAGAAACCTCGCCTCCTAACTCAAGGCTTACCGTCTTTTGTCGAATGCCCACGAGCGTTATGCCGCGCCCTTCGGCTATCAGCCCGCGCAGGACTTCCTCGCGCATAGTTTCAGCGAGGCTGTTCGCCGCCACCAATTTCAGCGCATCCGGATTCCTAGAGTATCTGCGGCGATAGTTCCTCATCTGGTAATCAGAGAGCGCGCTTCGCGCGACATCCATCGCCAGCTTCGGGTCGTTAGCCGTCGGCGCAATCTCGCCGGCGGGAAGCACTACTGTGCGCGTTTCCGACGGGCTTGCGCTGCCTAGGAAAAGCAAGCGCGTGCCGTTTACTATGCAAAGCAGCTCTACTGGCTCGCTTCCGCAGATTACTTTTAGCCCCTGCTCCCCGCCCGGCGCAGGCGCAAGCTCGCATTCAACAGGATTGTCGCCGCGCCTGACTTCGCTAATGCTAACTTCCGTCGGGAGCAGCGGTTCAATGTGAAGCTGCTCTAGGGCGAATTGCCCGTTTTCAAGGGAGGCAACAGACACGTTGCCGCTCTCCAATGGCGAAATCCTGCTAAGCACAGCCCCTTCCGACTGCATTTGTAGGCTGCGGCCGGTTGCATACGGCGAGTATGTATAGATGACCGACCTAGTCTCCGTGATGTCGCTTTGGGCGTTCCCAATTGTTGTTGATATCACTACTGCCTTTACTGCGCCCGGAAGCAACGTGTCAATCCTCAGCGCGAATGCTCCCACAGCAATGCCGGAGAGTATCAGCATTGAGCTAGCGAGCGCTACATTGCCGCAACGGCGCAGGAAGCACACCGCCGCAACTGCAATCACAAGAAGGGTAAACCAAATAGCCGCGCGGGTGAGGCTGGATGCGGAAGCCCTCCTCAGGCTGTTGTCTATGCCGCCATGAACAGGCGCCCAGTCTCGCCTGGCGAATGTCGTCACGTCAACAAGCTCCCGGCTTGCATCCTTCAGCCCCACGCCCTGCCAGTGGTACTCCGGCTTATCCATTGGGTGCATCATGCCTGCCCGCGTAAGATATTCGTAAGCCCAAAATGGATTGACAGATCTCTTTCCGGGGAGAATGTCGGACAGGCTTATCATCCAGGCGTAAGATAACGCCTCGTTCATCTCATTCCTAAGCTTTATATCGCGCGCAGCCTCTAGCCCCACTTCCTCTTCGTTCGTGTAGCCCATGGCCAGGCTGTGCGCCCACTCCACCCTCTTTGCCAAGCCCTGCATGGTTTGCGGCTTGACATCCTCCATTGCAAGCGAGGTAACGAGGGCTTCTCCAAATCCAAAAGGCTGCATGCCGCTTGATGCCCGCGGCTGAAAACTGAGCGCTCCAACTTGCACTGGTTGTTTCGCACTGAATATGATGAGCCTGCCGCCCATGCCGGCCGCATCAACTATGATTTGGCGCACCCTTTCCGGCAGCAACTTCCAGTAATCTGCGCTAACGAAAATATGGCTAAAATGGCGTAGCACCCGAAAATCCGGCCCTATGTCTTTTGGCCCGCATGAGAGAAGCTGGAATTGCTGGTTATAGCCTGATGCGCTTCGCGTTTCGCTTGAGCGCAGCTGGGAGCTTGGCAGCTCATCGGGCGGGAGCATCCCGCGAGCCTGCGGCTCTATCAAGAGGCCATATATTCTTCCTCGCGGAAGGTAGTTGAAAGAGGCTGTAGTCCTGACTGGATTAGACGCGCCAACAACGGCCTCTACCTCTACCGCAGATTGGATTGAGTCCGGCGGCCCCGGATAGAGCAGAAGCGGAAGCCAATATTCACCACCACCGGCAGGCACTCTTATTTCATGCTTTTCCTGCAGGCTTGCGGTAACTCCTACTGATTCATCAACCAGCAGCGTCGCGCCCGGCTCTAATATAAATGCTGCGCTGGCAGGCATCCTCAGCGTCGTTGCGCGGTTGCGTATTGTGACCACGCACTCAGCCTCGCTGGTGTTCCCGCGAATGCTAATGCGTAGCGGGGTTAGGGAGATGTCGCTGTAAACGAGGCGCGAGGAAGCGTCGGTGGTTTCCCCTCGCACAATAATACGAGCCGCAAAGTCGGGGAGGGGAATCGCCCAGCCAGCAAATCCGCCTGAGGCGGTCACGCGCAGGTTGACTGGCGCGGCGGGAGCGTTGTCTTGCGCAAAGGCAGAGGTTGCTGCCAGGATAGACAGCGAGAGTATAACAATCAAGCGGGATGCTCGTGCATTCACGGCTCAAAGGCAAGCCGCCACGCCGGATTAGAGAGAATGACACTTCTCAGCCGCGCCAGCGCGCGCTTGTGGAGTATGCTGACATTTGCACGCGTGCAGTTCAGCGTACGCGCGATTTCATCCTGGCTCATCCCGTGCTCATACATCATACGCAAGATTCTCTCCTCGCCAGGGGTGAGTATGCCGTAAAGCTCTTCGGCGAGGCGCAGGTTGCGCAGCACGTCCTCCGCAGGGCGCTTCTCGCTGAAACCAACTACCCGTATGAAAGCGCTTAGCTCGCCTGCGTCTTCCACGGCGATGAACGGCTTGCGGCGGCGCACGTAGTCCAGCATGCGCCCCTTTACCTTCAGGTAGGCGAAGGTAAGGAACTTCACGCCACGGGTATGGTCAAAGGCGTCCACGGCCTCTATAAGCGCCAGTGTGCCCTCTGAGATGACGTCGGCATGCTCGCCCGAAGGGATATGCGGAACTTGGGCGAGGATGTGGTAAACGAGCGGCTGGTAGCGCTCAATGAGCGCGGCACGGTTTTCAACCGTGAGATCCGCCCAAAGCGCGTTTTCCTCGGTGGACACGCCTCCAGGCAGAGCGCCTTTCCGGCTCTCTTCCACTCGGGAAGTAATTATATCACTTGGGGGAGGCGCGGGATGAAAGTCCAGCCTGCCCGATTTTTTGATTATTTCCTAGGTAGGCGGCACCAGCCGGAGGCTGGCTAGCTTCAGTGCCGCTCAAGTTGCACCAGCTACATGCGCATCCCCTGTGCTAAAATCAGGGGTTCAAGATGCGGATTTACGGTGAAAACGACGCGCTGGCTAGGCTAGGAGAAGGGCGGCTTACAATCGCAGCCGTAGCGCTCGGCTGCCCGAAGAACACCGCCGACCTGGAGCTTATGCTTGGCGCGGGGTTTGCCGAAGGCGTGAGCATCGTTTCCCGCCTGGAAGACGCGGATGTCGCCGTAATCAACACCTGCAGCTTCCTCGCCGAAGCCATTGCCGAAAGCGAGGGCGAAATCGCCCAGGCGCTGCGCCTGAAGCGCCAGGGCAAGCTCGCGCGCGTCGTCGTCACAGGATGCTACCCCGCCTACCTGCGCAACGAGAACCTCAAGCCCCCCGAGGGCGTGGACGCAGCGCTTGCGCCCAACGAAGGCTGGCAGCTCCAAGTCTTGCTGCGCGAGTGGTTCGCTGATAAGCTGCAAAGAGTGTCGGAGCAAGAAGCGCGCATGCTCACCACGCCGCGCTCGGTGGCGTATGTGAAAATCGCCGAGGGCTGCGACATGCAATGCGCTTTTTGCATCATCCCCAGCCTGCGCGGGCGCTACATATCACGGCCGGTGGCGGATATTGTGAACGAGGCGCAGGCGCTTTTAAAGTCAGGCGTTAAAGAACTGAACCTCGTTTCGCAGGACAGCACTGACTTTGGCAAGGACACCGGCTCGTCGCTTGAGGAACTGCTGGAGGCGTTGTGTGCGCTGCCAGGCGAGTATTGGATTCGCGTCCAGTATTTGTATCCTGCCAAGGTGCGCCCTTCCCTGCTCGCCGTTTTTGCTGGGAATAGGGATAAGCTCATACCCTACTTTGATTTACCCATCCAACACATCGCCGACAGCGCGCTCAAGCGTATGCGGCGCGGAGAGTCGCAGGCGCAGGTGCGCAAGCTGTTCGCGGATGTGCGCGCGATGCTCCCCGGCGCCAGCATCAACGCGAATGTCATCGTCGGCTTCCCCGGCGAAACGGAAGATGAATTCGCAGAGCTGCTGCGCTTCGTGGAAGAGGGCAACATTGACCGCCTCGGCGTATTCACCTACTCCGAAATGCCCGGCTCGCTCAGTTTCGCGCTGGGCGATAAGGTCGCGCCCGAGCTGGCGCTTGAACGCAAGGAGCGCCTGATGCTTGCGCAGCAGCAGGTGTCGCTGGCGAAGCATGAAGCGCTAGTGGGAACGGAGCAGCTTGTGCTAGTTGATGAGCGAAAGAACGTGCAGGGGAAGCGTATCCACATTGGCCGCACCTACCGCGACGCATACGACGTGAACGGGACGGTTATAGTGCGCGGCGCGCCGGCGGGGCTGGAGCCTGGCGTGTTAATCCGCGCGCGCATCGTTGAAGCGCTGCCATACGACTTACTTGCTCAATACTCATCCGACGGCTAAACACATATGAACGAACAACAACCACAGCGCATTGCGTCCGTGGAAGACCTGACCAGGAACTACAGCGCCGCCGAGACAGAGCCGCGCTGGCAGAAGTTCTGGGAGGACGAGGGAGTTTTCCGCTTCAACAAAGCGGCGTCTCACGACCGCATTTTTTCGGTGGACACGCCACCGCCAACCGTCTCAGGCGCGCTGCACATCGGGCACGTCTATTCCTATACCCACGCCGATATCGTCGTGCGCTACAAGCGCATGTGCGGCTACGAAGTGTTCTACCCCTTCGGCTTTGACGACAACGGGCTAGCCACGGAGCGGCTCGTGGAGCGTGTGCGCAAGGTGCGCGCGTTTGAGATGCCGCGCGAGCAGTTCATTGACCTTTGCCTGGAAGTGAGCCGGGAGCAGGAAGCCGAGTTCAAAGACCTTTGGCAGGCCGTCGGCATCTCCTGCGACTGGACGGAAGAATACACGACCATCAATGAGCGCTGCCGCCGCATCGCGCAGCGATCGTTCCTTGAGCTCCTGCGCAAGGGCGAAGTCTATCGCAAAGAAGCGCCGTCTCTTTGGTGCCCCCAGTGCCGCACCGCCATCGCGCAGGCTGAGATTGAGGACGCGGAGCACCCGTCGCAGTTCCACGAAATCGTCTTTACGCTGGACGACGGCACGCCGGTGAACATCGCCACTACGCGCCCCGAGCTGCTTCCCGCATGCGTCGCGGTAATCGCGCATCCCGATGACGAGCGCTATGCGAAATACATGGGGCGCAAGATTCGCACGCCGCACTTCAACGCCGAAGTGACCGTAATGCCTGACGAGGCGGTTGACCCGGAAAAGGGAACCGGCATCGTCATGTGCTGCACCTTCGGCGACACGACCGACATAGAATGGTGGCAGCGCTACAGCCTGGAGACTAAGGTTTGCATTGACGAGGGCGGGCGGTTAAACGAGCTTGCCGGAGAATTCGCGGGAATGAAGCTCATTGAAGGCCGTAAGGCGATTGTGGAAGCGTTGCGCATTGAGGGACTGCTCACGCGCTCGTGGGACATCCAGCACATGGTCAACTGCCATGAGCGCTGCGGGACGCCGCTTGAGTTCATAATCACCAACCAGTGGTTCATCCGCCTGCTGGACAAGAAAGAAGCCCTTATTGTGGCCGGCGCGCAATGCCGCTGGTTTCCCGAATTCATGGGCGTGCGCTTCCGCCACTGGGTTGAGAACTTGAAGTGGGACTGGTGCGTAAGCCGCCAGCGTTATTACGGCGTACCGTTCCCGCTATGGTATTGCGCGGCGTGCGGCGAGACAATTCCCGCGCGCGACGAAGACCTGCCAGTGAACCCGCTCGCTGACAAGCCGCCGGTGGACAAGTGCCCCAAGTGCGGCAGCAGCGAAATCGCGGGTGAGCGCGACGTCTTTGACACGTGGATGACCAGTTCTATGACGCCGCAGGTGAACTGCCACTGGCGCGAAGAGGGCGACCGCATGGCGCAGCTATTCCCCATGTCGCTACGCCCGCAGGCGCACGACATCATACGCACCTGGGCTTTTTACACCATCGCCAAAGCGCTGTTGCACGAAGGCAAGACGCCGTGGCGCGATGTGATGATTAGCGGGCACGCGCAGGACCCTGGGCGCAAGAAGATTTCCAAGAGCAAGTCGGACACGGTGAACCCGCGCACGATGATTACGCAGTTCTCGGCGGACGTCGTGCGCCATTGGGCGTCAGGCGTGAAGCTCGGCGCGGACACTTTCATTGACCTGCACGACCCGCGCAAGTCTTTTGAGGGCGGGAAGCGGCTGGTAACGAAGCTTTATAACGCCAGCAAGTTCGCGCACGCGCACCTGCTCGGCTTCAATCCCGCCGGGCGCGACCTAGCGCCGTTGGTTACGCATATCGTTGACCAGTGGCTCGTTGGGCGGCTGGCGAAGACGGTTCGCCGGGCGACCGCCGAGATGGAAAAATACGAATATTCAGAAGCGCTGGCAGCGGTTGAGCGCTTCTTCTGGAACGATTTTTGCGACAACTACCTTGAGCTGTCCAAGGGCAGGCTTTACGGCGAAGTAGCGGAAGGCGGCGACGCGGCGCAGGCGGAATGCCTGAAGCTGAGCGCTCAGGCTGCGCTATACATAGCGCTGGAAGCAGTGCTCAAGCTCTTCGCGCCGTTCGTGCCGCACATCGCCGAAGAAGTGTGGCACTGGTATTTCGCCTCCAACAGCGAATGCAACAGCATCCACAACTGCCGCTGGCCATCCGCCGCCGAGTTTGAGCCTGCGCTGCTGCTTGAGAGCGAGCGGAAGGGCGTGGTCCTTGTTGAAGCGCTAGGGCTCGTGCGCAAGGCGAAGAGCGACTTGAACATCTCAATCAAGAAGCAGGCAAAGTCGCTGACCATTGGCTTTACCGACGCAAGCGCAGTAAACGTGCAGGCGCTTGACGACCTGGCGGAGCTGCGCGCAGACTTGCTTGCGACAGCAAACGTGGACGAGCTGATACTCAAAGCGGAAGCGCTGCCTGAAGGCGTGCAGCTTGAAGGCGGGAAGCTTAAGGCCGCGCTTGAGCCGCATCCGGAGGCGGAATAGGCGCATCGCTTCGCTGTGGGAACATTGAGCCGCCCGGCAGGAACTGCGTGATGTCGGTCATCTCAACGCCGCGCTCGTGCAGCACCTTATAAACCTTTACCGGCGCGGTTCGTCCCTTCACCACCGTCTCGCCGAGAAGCTCAAGGATGAACCCATCGCCTAGCTTTTCCTGCACATCGCCGCTAATCAATATCGCAGTGCCGAAATGTTTAGTTTCGCTTTCCAGACGCGACGCCACGTTCACCACGTCGCCGATGCATGTGTAATCCATGCGCTTTGCCGAGCCGACGTTGCCCATAATGACGTGCCCGAAATGGATACCGATGCCCACGCGGAAATGCGGCACTGGAAGCCCGGCGACGATGCCGTCCATATGGCCAACCAGCATCTCCACCATTTCCAGCGCTGAGCGCACCGCGTCGGCGCAAGGATTTCCGCGGAGGACCGGCGCGCCGAATATCGCCATTACGCCGTCACCCATAAACTTGTCCACAAAGCCGCCGTTGCGCATGATGATGTCGGAAATCTCGGTAAGGTAGCGGTTGAGGAACTCAACAGTCTGGTGCGGGTCAAGCTTCTCGGAAATCGTGGAGTAGTTCCGGATGTCGGTAAACAGCAGCGCGACTTCGCGGTCAATACCGCCGAGGTCGGCTAAGTCGGGGTTATCAATGATTTCCTTCACGATGTCCGGCGCCATGTAACGGCTGAATGTCGCGCGGATGCGACGCTTCTCCGCCTCTTCAGTAAGCACGCGGAATGACAACGAAAAGAAGAAGGCGAAGAACAGCGTCGCGCTCGGGTAAGTAAACGGCATCTGTAAGTTGTGGAATATAAACGCCCAGACGATAGCTGCCTCATAGGCAACTAAAACAGCCGTGAATGCGATGAAACTCGGCACCGGCCGCAGGAAGGCGGTAAATAGCCAAGCCAGCAGCGCGAGCAGTATCACGAATACCGTTATCAGATACCTGTCAACGGTGCGGATGGCGTTTCCTATGAGGAGCGTATTCAATGCCTGCGTATTGGTCTCAACGCCGTACATTTCCCCGAAAGGCGTCATAAAATAGTCGTTGTCGGCCTTGGCGCGGCTGCCTATGAAGACCACCGAGTCCTTGAACTTGCCCCAGTCCATAGCCTGCGTGCCGCCTCCAAAGCTCTTCTCAACCAGCTCCGGGAAAAAGAGCATGAACTGGTCGGATGGCACCGAGCCGTCTGGCCCGATGTAGTTCACGATGAAGTCGCCATTATCTGAGATGCCAAGCGTGCCGGGAAACTCATCCATCGCCTTGCTGCCGCTTTCGGACAGTATGCGGTATGCCTGCGCCGCCTGGGAATAAAGCGTCTCGCCGCCAGCCGATTCTATGATCGCGTATTCCTTCTCCTTGTAGGAGAGCCTCTGCGCCGTATTGACGACCGCCAATAGAGGATGCCCTTCCATTATCACGTCTGTGGGCTGTTCCAGCGACTGTTGGACAGCTTCAAGGCCTGACGAGAACTTGCTTTCCACAAGGGCGCAAGAAAGGATTACCGACGTTCCTTTTTCCCTCGCGTAGTTGATGGCGTCGCGCATAGCCTCGTCTTCGGCTTCTTCAAACGGCTCGGTTGAAAACAAGATGTCAAAGACGACTATTTTCGCCCTTGCGTTTGCGAGCTTCTTGATAAGCTCCGCATGCAGCGTGCGCGGAAAGGGGTACGCGACTCCTGCTTCCTGCAGGAGGGAGATGGAATTGTCGTCAATCCCGGCAATGAAGATATTCGGGGCAGGGCTCAGCTTGCCGCGAATGTGGAATACGGTGCGCTTGAAAAAGAGCTCGGCGTAATCGGTCGCGCCGATGCTGTGAATGTATGTAGCGATTGCCAGCCCGATGAAGGCGAATATAACTGCCGTCAGTCGCCGCTTGAGAGACATCAGCTATCGCGCCGACGCAATTGCGCCGGCAATTACTCACTCATCGAAAAGGCAATTTCCACCTCAGCGCCACCGCCATCAGTGGCGCCGATGCGCTGGCCGGACGCAGTAAAAAGCCGGATTTCAGAGAAACTGAACAGCGCTATGCCGGCCTCCTGCGCCATAAACGAGATTTCGGCAAACGCGCCACTTCCTGATAACGGGCTTGTCCCGGACGGAATCTCACCGGAGATGGCCATCCTGCCGCGCCCGTCATCACCAAAGAACAGCGTCGTGCGGTTAGTAACTCCTAAACGCACTCCGCTGCTGAACTCAACCAAAGAGGGGTCGTAGTTAATGACTATCTCCCAGCGGGCGAGCATGGCGACTTCGTCAACATCAACTCGCAGCCTTATCGGCTCTCCAAGCATCACCGGCGTCGGACCGATTACGGCAAGCCCGAAATCAACTATCTGCCCTGCCGGGTAGAAGAGGTTAAGCGAGCGGGTTTCCGAATCAATGTTGATGACGGCGGAAGTTTGGTGGTAGCTTTCGCTAGTATCTGCGCCCCATTGCTGGAAGTCAAACATCCCGCGAACGAACCAGGTGAACTCAACGGATGCGCCTTCGCTGAATAGGGCCAGGAACGGGCTGGAAGCGCTGGTCACAAGTTCAGGGATGGAGAGGTCCATTGAGTTGCCGACGAACTGTCGCACCATTTCATACCCGCCAGCCCGCAAGTGAAGCTCAAATCCTGCGAAGTACTCCTCGCCTGCCGCTTCAAATTCAAAGAAAATGGAGTCGTCATCCGGATAGAAGTACTCTTTGTTGTCATCCGGAGATATGAGCACAATCATCGGCTCCTCGGCGTTAATCTCGCCTTGGAGCCTCAATTCAACTACGTCAGGCACGCCGTCATTGTCTGTGTCAATGCTCCCGTAGCGGATGTCGCGCGCTGGGTCACGGCTCTCAATAACACCCCGAATGTCGTCCAGCAGTTCGCGCGGATCGTATTTCGCAGAAAGGGAAAGTTCAATGGTCTCGTAGCGGCTGCGAATCCGCGCGCTGGAATCACGGCAAGTGACAATATCCCCGCTAATGGCGGCTCCTGATTCTTCTGTACCGGGTGTGGGTTCATCGCCTGTTACTATCCAGCCAAGTGATAGGTCGGCGGATAGTGAAGCAACAAGCTCGCCGGCTGCCTCGTCAAGCTGGTCGCACTGCTCCATAACCGGTTGTAGGTTGAAGTAAAGCAGTTCAACGCGCGCAGTGTCGCCTGCGGCTTCATAGCGAACGTATTCCTGGTAAAACTCGTCCATGCGAACGGCTAACAGCCGAAAACGGTTCGCAAGAGCATTGAAGCGGGAGATGTATTGCTGCTCGGTGTAAGTGGGCACCTCGGCTTCGTCCTCGCCGCCAGCGCCCTCCCACGTCGCGTCAGTGATCTCCGGCCCGCTAGGCGGCTGGCCTGGCTTCACGCCGACTCGCTGGCCTGCGCTGACTTCCTGCGTAACGCCCTGTGCGATGACTTCAAAGCTCCCTTCATAACCAGTAAAATCAGACGTGCCGTCGATGGCAACATCCACGCCCAGCCTGGTCCCGCGCACTACTGCCAGGGCAGTCGGGGTTTCAACCTCAAAGGTTGAGCCGGGTGATAGCGCTTCCTGCAAGTTGAATAGGAAGCCGCCCATCACCGTCTTTACCTTAGCCCCGCCTTCCGCCTTAAGCTCTTTCACGTTCAGGACGGAGTTCTCCTTAATTATCACCAGCGTGTTAT
>JBBIJQ010000060.1:0-11797 GCA_037445915.1 Planctomycetales bacterium
CGCCTTGCTCCGGCGCAAAGCTTGCGGCTATGCTAACAAACACAACTTCATCGGGATGATGCTCTCTCTCCAACCCTCTTCCCACTATAAACGATGAAGAGCCTTATCGGCAGCCTGCATTGCAGCACAGCATTTCTGGTGTATAATCTACATATCCGGCAAGGGCCGCGTCTGTCGCAAGCCGGAAGGCTTTGGAAGGGCGTTCACATGAACGCGCCTATACGGTCGCCGAGAGGAACGCTTGCGCTGTGAAGCCCATTGTGGGTAATACTCAAGAAGGCAGGTGAAATGCCACACCAACTGACACGCGGGGGTATCCTAGAGTCATTCTCGGCTCGTGCGCTCTTATTTTATTTGACTTTAGCCCTGGTAGTAATCATTGCGGGAGGCTACCTCTACACCTACATTACTACTCCTTTTGTAAGGTTCGATGATTACGGCATATCGCTACTGGCTAAAGTCCCTATGACCGGCTATAAAGAAACCTTCCACGAGGAACCGAAGGGACGCAGCGCTTTCCTTGACGTTGGCCTACCTTCAAGTGTAGCGATGGAAGAGGCGCAAGCGACTATTGTTGCTGCCATGGCTGACCTGCATAAACGGCGGCCTGATGTTGACGTTATAACGGTCACGGCCTATTACGACTTTAACTTTGGGCAAGGACCTTACTTTTCGCTCGGCACAGCAACCTGGGGGATAAACGGCCAACCTGCCCCAGTTGTTCACACCCGGGATAAGAGTAACTACAAGGTTTCATTCAACTGGCGGGTTACCCTCCCTACTATTGATGAGCGGACGTTGGCGGAAAGCCAGTTAAAAGCCCGTCAAGAGGCGTCTTCCAAACAGAAATAGCATTTATCCCTCGCGCGCGTGCCGTTTTGCATCCAACGACTTATTGTGCTAGATTAGCATCCCGCCAGCAATACTGGCGGGATTTGTGCTTTATGGCGCCCAGTCCGGGCGCGAGAGTCTAATGGCGAATGAGCGCACCAATATCGTCAACCGCAAGGCCAGGTATGAGTACGAGATACTTGATGCCTTTGAAGCCGGCATAGCCCTCCATGGCTGCGAGGTAAAGTCCGTGCGCGCAGGAAAGGTTTCCTTGGCTGAAGCATTCTGCCGGTTTGTAGGCAGCGAGCTATTCCTCGTAAACTGCAACATATCTCCATACCCCCAGGCAGGCACCCACGCAGCCCTGTCCCCTACCAGGCAGCGCAAGCTGCTGCTGAACCGCGCTGAACTGCGCCGCTTGCACTCAAAAGTAACCACACGCGGGCTGACCATTATTCCTTTGCGCATCTACAACAAGGCCAGCTTGATGAAAGTGGAAATCGCCCTTGTTCGCGGGAAGAAGGCTGCCGACAAGCGAAAGACTATTCGCGAGCGTGAACTGCGGCGCGAATCGCGCAACTTGAAAGGTAAGCTTAAGGTATGACTACTTCTCCTCTCAACCACCCTCGTCAGGAGCTAGACCGCAGCCTGCCAATCGGAATGTTCGATTCTGGAGTCGGCGGCTTTACCGTCTTTAGGCAGCTTAAGAAGATTCTCCCCAATGAGAGTGTTGTTTACTTCGGGGACACCGCCAACATCCCTTACGGCGATAAGCAGCCTGGGCTTATCCATGCTTGGGCGAAGAATATCATTGCTTTCCTGACCACGCAACGCGTTAAGGCTATTGCAGTGGCCTGCAATGTCAGCTCAAGCGTATTGACCGAAGCAGATTTCGCCGAATCACCCGTCCCAGTCTTCGGGCTAATTTACAACGGTGCTACAGCCGCGCTCAACGTGACACAGAGCAATCGGATTGGGATTCTGGCGACTGCCGCAACTGTGCAGACCGCTTCCTACGTAAAGACAATACAGCGCTTCAGCCCTGAGACGGCAGTCTTTCAGAGCGCATGCCCGAAGTTTGTCCCGCTGGTTGAGCGTGGCGCTTTTTCCGGCGCTGAAGTTGATGCTGCGGTATCTGAATACACAGCCCCCTTACGCAACGCAGGCGTGGACACTGTCATTTATGGCTGTACACACTATCCATTCCTTGGAGCTTCTATCAAGAGCCATTTAGAAGGAGTGCATTTGATAGACCCGGCCGTGGAGATAATTTCCGAGCTAGCAGCCTACTTGCACAATCACAACCTTCTCCGCCAGGAAGGGCCAGCCCCAGACGTCGTCTTCGCCAGCGATTTGAATGGGCAGTTCATTAACACTGCCAAGCTGTTTCTGGGAATAGACATTCGCCCGATATCCAGCCAAGTCATTGTGAATCCGGCGAAAGCTAACTCCTGATATACTGGTTCTATGCCAATGAAGAGAACTGACGGCCGGCGCACCGATGAGATGCGCCCTATTTCAATTCAAGCGAACTATCTTCGCGAGCACGGGACGCTCATTTCCTACGGGGAAACGAAAGTCCTCTGCTACGCCAGCCTGGAAGAACGCGTGCCTTACTGGCTTCTAGGAGCAGGGCACGGCTGGCTCACCGCGGAGTACAACATGCTTCCGATGGCGTCTTACCCTCGCCAGCAGCGCGAGCGCGATCCAAGCGGGCGCACAAGCGAAATCCAGCGAACGATTGGCAGGGCGCTCCGGGCATCATTACACCTCCAGCTTCTGCCCACGATGACCATAAAGCTTGACTGCGACGTTCTCATTGCAGATGGCGGGACGCGCACGGCTGCCATTACCGGCGCATTCGTAAGCCTTGCCTCGTTGATTTATGCCGAACGCCACAGGTTCGCGAAGTCGCCACTCCGCTCTCAGCTTGCCGCCGTGTCAGTAGGCCTTATGAATGGGGAGCCTCTTCTTGATCTAGCATATCAAGAAGACAGCACATGCGGCATGGACGGCAATGTCGTGAAAATGGCGTCAGGCCGGCTAGTGGAAACTAGCTTCACCGCCGAACGTGAGAACTTTAGCGAGGATGACGTAGCTAAGCTACTCAAACTAGCCGACATAGGCCTAAGCACTGTCTTCGCCGAACAACTTAAGCACCTGCCTGGCAGGCTTCAGTACACGACGTGATACAACTGCGGATCAGGCGGCGAGGCAGTTTCCGCCGCCTGGTTATTCAGTAATTCTTGTAGTAATTAAGCGTCTTCTTCCAAAACCGCCGCACCAGCCGGGCAAACCTCCGCGCATTCCCCGCAATCGGTGCAAAGATCAGGGTCAATAACGGCGATGCTGCTGCCGTCTGGGATGGAGATTGCGGTTACCGGGCATACATCAATGCACTCTTTGTGCAGCGCGCACTTGTTCGTAATTACGTAAGTCATCGTTGTTCCTCCGTAGTTTCTGCTTGGTCGCAGCGCCAAACGCTGCAGGAATGAGAATACCACTCGCAACGCGCCTTTTCAATACTATTTGCCTTTGTCCCGCGCCCACATCCCGCGCTATAATCTTGCGCCGTGATTAACGTTAATGCTATCTGGCTTGGGCGGATGCCCTATAAAGAATGCTGGGATTACCAGCAAGAGGTGCACGCGTGTGTCGTGGCGGGAAGAACGCCATCAACGCTTTTGCTCCTTGAACACGATCCAGTAGTAACAGTAGGGCGGCACGGCAACAGCTCTAACATATACTTCACGCCCGACCAGCTGGCGCTCAAAGGCGTCGCTCTGCACAGCATTGAGCGTGGCGGTGATGTCACATACCATGGTCCCGGCCAGCTAATTGGCTATCCAATCCTGAATTTGAAGGAATTGGATATTGGCGTCGCTGATTACTTGCGAAAGCTGGAGGAGAGCCTGATTTCGCTGCTTTCGGCTTATGGCTTGCAGACGCATCGGGAAGACGGGTACACCGGCGTCTGGCATCAGAATGCGAAAGTCGCCGCAATAGGAATTGCGGTCAAGCGATGGGTCACGTTTCATGGCTTCGCCTTGAATGTTACGACTGATCTGGATTCTTTCAACCTGATAAACCCGTGCGGCTTATCGCGGCCAGTGACTAGCATTATAGAGCTGACTCAGCAGGGAATGGAGTGTCGCGCCGTAGCTGAAGACTACTTGCCGCATTTCGCCGCGGTCTATGGAGCTTCACTTCCCGAACTTGTGGAGGGAAAACGCACGCCTAAACGGCTATGATGCTTTTAAGTAACCTTGAATGTGCTTCCGCCTACTACTAGCAGGTCGCCTGGAGCAAGGCTGCTTTCAGAAACGCGCTGTCCTCCGACATAAGTTCCGTTTGTACTGCCTTGATCGCGGACAGCAAGCCCATCGTCATTCCAAATGATTACGCAGTGCTTGCGGGAAACCTGCTTGTCTTCTTCAAGCAAGATATCGCCTTCGCTGCGCCCTATGGCATTAGTCCCCATCTTCAAGGGAAACTGCTTTCCTAAATATGGGCCACCAACGCTAACAAGCATGAACTCGTTTAGCGCTGACACGGCCGGATGAGGTTCAGCCTTCATCATCTCAAGGCCTTTGCGCATCGCTTCGGTAACCGTGCTGGACGGCACAGCTCCGCGCTCGTCGGCAACCTTGGCTACCTGCTTGGATGTAGCTTTTGCATGCGTAAGCCGTCCCACGATTAGCGCGATGTAACCAATTACAAGCGCCAAACTAAGGATGAACATTACTAGAGCAAGCCCCATCGGGGCTGGTTCTAAGTGGGGAGCATCTCGCAAGAAGATGAAATACCCGCCTACCAAGCAGCCTACCAGCAGCCCAAACGCGCCTAGCGCTCTGAGGTAATGCGCGTCCACGACTTCAGCAACTAGCACAAGCAAATAGGCGGCTATTATAAAGGAGTAAATGGCAAGCGCGTCCAGTAGGCCTTGCATGCCTAGCTTGGAGAATGACTGGACAAGGTAGATGTATCCCGCGCCGCCTAGTGCGAGGAACTGCGCGAACTCCAGCAACCGCAGAAGCGGCTTATTGTAGAGCGCACCCGTAATTCCGCCGGATGGGCGCATTTTTATAAGCAATGCCTACTCTAGCGTTACCGTGAGCATATTACTGTTAGCGCGGTAGCCTTCGCCTATAGTAGGCGTTACTGCCTCAGGCGGGAAAACCACAGTAATGAAAGCCTTAAAGCCGGGTTGCAGCCCTGCGTCTGTAGTGACAAGAGTGCCCGTTTGGGTATACACATTAAACGCGCCGGCTTCGTACACCGGAGGCGGACCAGGGGCTATCAGCGGCCGGCCGATGGCCCAGCTTACAAATGGTGTTATGGTAATCTCTTTAGTATCAGCGTTGTCGGCATCGTTATCGTCAAAGATGCCGATTGCTTCAAGAATTACCGGCGTTCCCTTAGCGACGCTAACATCAGCCGGTGTTGTCTGCCCGACTACGCGAAGCGTGATGTTCCTTATTGCATAAACAGGAATCTGGATACTGGCGGAAACGGTGAAGTCGTCTGACTTGCGGACTAAAACGCTTACGACGCCAAGGTCGCTAGCAGTGAGTAAGCCCTTATTCGTATCTTTAGTATTGCCGATTGTGGCGAAAGTGCTGCCTGATTCAAGCGACCACTCCACAGAGTTGGTTACATCAACCGGGTTTGTCTCGCCTTCAACCATACCCATCGCAGAGAGCTGAATCGTGTTCTTGGCAAACGGTTGCTCATTCCCGACAACCATGTCTACCACTTCCTCAGTAAGGACAAGCCACGAGTCCTCGCCAGCGGGTGGCTCAATTGTAAGTGAAAGAATGTTCGCCAGCGACTGCATCATCAGCACGTTAGATTCAGAGCCAACTCCTTCGTTGCCTTGCGGGTCCTTCGGAATGACGCGGAAGTAAACGATGCCGTCTATTGGCTGAGTTGTGTAGACGTATTGCAGCGGTCCGTTGTCCGGCTGCGGATTAGGGTTGATGTCGGTGCGCAGAACAGTCGGGTCGGCGGGCGTGCCACTGTTAGGAATACGTGTGAACGGGCCGGTGGACATCGTACCGGTCTGGACATCGTAGCCTTTCAACTCGTTGTTAAAGTTCATCGCCAACGATGATAAGTCTGTGATGCCGACAGTGCCATTGTTATCATAGTCGGCAAGGACGTCAGCTAGGTCTCCCTGGCCGTCAGTTGTGGAGTCGTTAAAGTTCCTTGCCAGCGGGGTTATGTCCGCGATGGTTACCTTGCCGTCATTGTTGCCGTCTCCGCGGTTCAATTCAGACCAGCGAAGCGTGACCTGGTTCTGGACATTGATTGTGCCCGTGATAGTAACGGCATTAGCAAAAGTGCCTGGGGCTTTTGCTGAAACCTTAAAAGGCGTGTCCACACCAGGCTCAAAAACAAGCGTGAAAAGCTCGCACTCGCCGCTCATGCCTTTGCGCTTACCAAGGTTAATAATCGCCGCCCCAAGATGCACTTCAGGGCTACGAGCGATAATAGCGCTGACGACATCCTCGCCAAGCCCGCCGGCATAGTCGGCCTTAACCAAGCTCAATGACTCAGCTGGGTATCCGAGAGTCAGAGCCGCTGACTTAAGCCCGTTAGCGCCAGTCGCGCGTACGGACACTAGCGTCTGGCCTGTCATTGCATCAAAGCGCTGTTCTGCTGTAAATGCGGTTCCAGTTCCTTCATAAAGGCTGCCCGCGTCACTAAGAACAAACGCAGATGCTCGGCCGTTATCAGCCAAGCTGGGTTGGGTTGGCGACTGGCTGCCAGCGGTGCAACCCGCGAGTGCCAATGCCACTAATATCAGCGCCAAATAGCCAAGCCTCTTCATTCGGTTTCTCCCGAAAGAAACGTAATAGTCCAATCCATTTATTCTACCACGAAAGCACTCACTGAAGCGGCGACGCGCCTCAAGCTGTAGGCCTTCAAAACGAGGTCACACCCTTAGCCTACTCTAAATCGCCTTCATCAGGCACTAGAAGGCCGTAGCCGCCAAACTTGCGCCGGTAAACGACTGCAACGCCGTCCGAGCGCGAGTTTCGGAAAACAAAAAAGTCGTGGCCCGAGAGGTCTAGCTGCATAACCGCCTCTTCCGGGCTCATCGGCTTCAGTCCAAATTTCTTGACGCGGATGATGTGGTGGCTTTCGTCCGCTTGCGGGACGGGAATTTCCGAATACGCTTCTCCCCCGTCGCCTCGGCGGTTTTCAATCCGCCGCATCTTGAACTTTTTGAGCTGCCGCTCAAGCTTATCCACCACTGAATCAATGCCTGCATAAAATGACCCGCCTTGCTCTTCCGCCCTGACAATCTGGCCGGAAGTGTTCAGGGTTACCTCAACCTTGCGGGCGTTTTGCTTCTTTCCGCCAGCCTCGTCAGCAAACTCCAAGTCTGCGGAGATAATGTGGTTAAAGTGTTTCTCCAGCTTGCTCAGCTTGCGCTCCCCATAATCTCTCAAGCGCTCAGATACATCAAAGTTCTTGCCCTTGACGGTTACCTTCACCGATGGGTTCCTCCTTTCAGAGAACTGCGCTAGTTGCGTTGCGCAATGTGATTCTAACAGATTCTACGATGTATTGCAGTCATCGGCCGCAGATTTGTGGTTGTCAAGCAATAATCGACCCACCTAGTCCTTTTAGCCTACACAATGGATCGTTGCACGACTTGATTACCTTCACCAAACACAAGTATCTTAGGCTGGTGAAACTTCGCGTCTCCTTCACCCATTGCGGCGTATGCCATCACGATTATCCTGTCCCCTACCTTACCCAAGTGCGCAGTCGGCCCGTTCAGGCCAATTACGCCAGGCTTATGAGTAGAAATAATATAAGTCGTCCACCTCTCGCCGTTCCGAAAATTGGAACAGTGGACTTCCTCAAAGGGCAGCATGCCTGAAGCCTCTAGGATTTCCCTGGAGATAGTGATACTCCCCATGTAATCAAGATTTGCCTCGGTCACGGTTACTGCGTGAAGCTTGGATTTTAAGAGCCTAACTAACAATCTTGGCCTCCCGCTTTAAGAATAATGTTATCAATCAAGCGCGTCGCGCCTACCCTCGCCGCGACTAGCACTACATCTCCTTCAGCCGCTGTTGAGAGCGGTTGCAGCGTCTGCCCGTCAACAATATCCAAATACTCTAGGCGCACTTGCTCGTCTAGCTGCGTGCGCCCCCATGCTTTAAGGATTTCTGCCCCTCTTTCGCCTGCTTGAAACGCCTCCTCAAGTGCTTTTAGCCCCGCGAAAATAGTTCTGGCGGCATAGCGCTGGCTAGGGGTTAAATACGAGTTCCGCGACGACATTGCAAGCCCGCTTTCTTCCCTTACAGTCGGGCACATTACCATCTCCAAAGGGAAATTTAGGTCTCTCGCCATCCTCTCTATGACCCTAAATTGCTGGTAGTCTTTCTGCCCGAAGTAGGCGCGGTCCGGCTGCGCAAGATTGAAGAGCTTTGCGACAACAAGCGCCACCCCGTCAAAATGCCCTGGCCTCACAATGCCGCAATAGCCTTCCACAAGCCCGCTTACAGTTACTTGCGTGCTACGGCCTGGAAGGTAAATCTCGCCTGCATCCGGCGCAAAGACTAAGTCCACTCCTGCTTCTTCGCACTTACTTAAGTCTGCTTCAAGCGTTCGCGGATAATTCTCGTAGTCTTCGGAAGGCCCAAACTGCGCGGGGTTCACGAAAATAGACGCTAAGCGGACATCGCATTCTTGATTCATCAGCTTCATCAGCGATAAGTGCCCATTGTGCAAGTTACCCATCGTTGGGACGAAACCGACTAAAGGGCTTCGTGAAGCAGCTTCAGCCGCAGCCTTGCAGCACAATCGCCTAGCCTTGCGGAATTCCTTAATTGACTTGATTAGCTCCATATCAGGCAGGCTTGACCTCTTCAGCGCAGGTATCTGCTGATTCAGCCTGTTGCGGAACCAACGTGTATTCGGCCGCCCCAGGGAATTCATGATTACGGACTGCATCCACGTACCCCCGCAGCCCTTTGAGGCCTTCCTCAAACAGATGAGCAAATTTTCTCGCGAAGCTGGGCATGTAATGAGCCTGCATCCCAAGCGCATCATGGATTACAAGTATTTGGCCGTCAGTATACGGGCCGCTGCCAATGCCGATAGTAGGCACTTTCAGGGCTTCAGTTATGATTTGGGCTGTATGACCTTCTACGCACTCTAAAACGACCGCAAACGCGCCAGCCTCTTCTATAGCCTTAGCCTCAGAGAGTAGGCGGCTGCGCGAGCGCGCGCTGCGCCCCTGGATGTAGTAGCCACCAGTGGCATGGACTCGCTGGGGCAGCAGTCCAAGGTGTCCCATTACTGGAATGCCTAGCTTTACCAGCTTGGGTATAGCTTCCAGGTTGGTCTCGTCAGCCCCTTCCATTTTGACAGCTCCGCAGCCTGTTTCCTGAAAAAGCTGGAGGGCGTTATGCACAGTCTCTCCTGCGCATACCTTGAAAGTGCCAAAGGGCATGTCGCCTATGACCAAGGTGTCACTCAAAAGCCTTGCGACGATTCTAGTGTGGTAGATAATGTCGGCCAGCTTGACCGGCACCGTTGTATCGTGCCCTTGGATTACATTGCCAAGCGAGTCGCCAACCAGCACGAAATCAACACTGGCTTTTTGTGCTAGCCGTGCCGTGAACAAGTCATATGCGGTGACCGAAACAATTGGCTCACCGCGCTCCTTCTTGCGCCGTAATTCATGTATCTTGTTAAATGCCATGGTATCAACAAGCAGCTGGAGTTGTTGGGAAGTCAGGACGGGGCGGCTTCGCCGCTAGCAATAGCACATCAGCTTTTGCACACCGTCTCGGTCCCTTGGGCTCCAAGCGGCCAATCCCATTATACCACTATTACGTGCAATACCTGTGCTAAAGTAGTGTAGCCCCTATGTTGTATCAGAAGACAATTAAGCGCGAATGCTCCATTGATGGAAGCGGTTTCATCTGCGACCAGCCCGTTCATGTAGAAATGAGGCCCTCTGCCCCTGGAAGCGGCGTGCGCTTTATCCGCACTGATATTAAAGGGAATCCTGAAATACCAGTCCATCCGCGCTCGCAGGTCTCAGTGGAACACTGCACGACTCTACAGCAGGGCGAAACCAAGGTAATAGTCGTAGAACACCTGCTTTCAGCTTGCTTCGCCCTAGGCGTTAGTAACATGCAAGTCGCGTTGAATGGACCTGAGCTGCCCACCTGCGATGGAAGCTCATTACCCTGGGCAAAGGCAATGCTTGAAGCCGGGCTAGAAGAGCAGGCTGAGCCGGTGAAAGAACTTATCCTACGAAAGCCTGTCGTTGTTTATGGCGGCGATGGAGCATCTATAATCGCTCTACCCTCTGAGGAGCTTATCGTTGAGTATTTACTGAACTATGAACAGAGCCCAGAGATAGGCTGCAGCTTCGCCTTGGTCCGGCCTGATTCTGATGACTTGCTTGCTTCGCTTCTGCCGGCCAGGACCTTCATATTGGAAGAAGAAGCTCGCGCTGCGTTAGACGCAGGGAAGATTCGCTCTACCGATGAAAAACTGGGTCTGGTTATCCGCCGTGGGCATACCCCTGAGCTGCGCATGCCCGGCGAACTCTCGCGCCACAAAGTACTGGACATGTTGGGAGACCTGTTCGTGCTTGGAAAGCGTGTTCGCGCCCACTTTGTGGGCATAAAAAGCGGGCACAAGCTCAACGCACTTATGGTCGCCGAGCTTGCGGCCCGCTATCCATAATCAGCGCTTGTCGGAGCAGCTTACTCGCCCGTCTTTTGTTCGGCCTTGGGTTCCTGTTTCTTCTTGCACCCAAATCCCGAGTCAAGAGAATACTTGCCTGCTCCGGTTAAGAATAGCGCGAAACAAGCCCCTGCCATAAGGAGCGAGTATTCTACGCCGCCCTGGAAATCAACCGAGCCGGTAGCGCTCATTCCGTACAAGACGATAAAGTAGCCTGAACCCCATTCTGTAACGCCCATGAGCAGGAGCAGTACGATAATGTTCAGTAGCGCGCTAAGCCTGGTCAAAAGGCCAAACAGCAGCAGGATTCCTCCAACGAACTGCACTAGCCCGATAATCCATGCCCAGATATCCGCGTTTACCAGGAAGTTCAGCCCGCTCAACTCAAGGTAATTTGAGTAGGCGCCCATCCCTTGGCCTGTCCACCAGTTGAACAGGATTAAAGCGCCACGGGCAGTTAGCACGATTCCAAGCGCTAGGCGCAGAAACAAAACGCCGGCGCTGAATGCAATGATGCGCCCATCCTCTTTCATTGGTAATACCCCTCTAGAAAGTAATCAACTCAAGGCTATTCTAGCATATCACCAGCAAATGAGTCGCGCTTCGGGCGTTAAATCAGGCAGAGGCCCGCTTTCGCGGGCCCCTGCCTGTTACGAAACTACGAATAGTTACACGAGAGGCGAAATCATTACATGCAGCTCTTTGTTTTGGCCAGCGTCAAGGAAGGTGTCTCTAACGCCTTTGAAAATCACCTCTTGAATCATCTTGGAAGCCACAACAACATAGGGAACATCCCTTGAGGGCTGCAAGTTCAGGAAGGCGTACTGCCCTTGAGCGTTACTTTCTGTAACCGCTATTGGCTCTTTGCCTTCAGGATCGCCAAGGTATAGCTTAACCAGCGCGCCTGGAACAATAATGGGGGGAAGAATCGGATCTTCAGGGTTATTCCTCGTGATTAGCCCATGGATGGAACCAGTAGTCGGTGGCGGCCCTTGCGGGAAGATAAGCACGTTCACAACCTTAGTTTCGCCTTGGGCGAGGAATACTTGCGCCAATCCTGTGTGTTCAATGCCTTCAATCACCTTTGACGCAAACACGAAATATGGCTTGTCGCCGCTGGGCAATAGTTCAGGGAAAGCGTAATAACCGTTTTCGCCGCTACTCGTTGTGCGGATAGGCGGGTTATTCGGCCCAGGTTCTCCATGGAAGAGCTTTACCGAAGCTCCAGCCACTTTCACTG
>JBBIJQ010000061.1:0-11716 GCA_037445915.1 Planctomycetales bacterium
CTCGCCACCTACGTATTACCGCGGCTGCTGGCACGTAGTTAGCCGTGGCTTATTCCTCAGGTACCGTCATCATCGTCCCTGAGAAAAGAGGTTTACAACCCGAAGGCCTTCATCCCTCACGCGGCGTTGCTGCTTCAGGCTTTCGCCCATTGAGCAAAATTCCCGACTGCTGCCTCCCGTAGGAGTCTGGGCCGTGTCTCAGTCCCAGTCTGGGTGATCGTCCTCTCAGACCACCTAACCATCATCGCCTTGGTAGGCCGTTACCCCACCAACTAGCTAATAGTCCGCAGGCCCCTCCCCCGGCACCGGAGTTTTCAACCCGAAGGTATTATTCGGTATTAGTCCGCCTTTCGGCGAATTATCCCAATCCGGGGGGTAGGTTCCTACGTGTTACTCAGCCGTTCGCCACTCTCACCAGAGCCGAAGCTCTGGATCCCGTTCGACTTACATGCGTCAGACGTACCGCCAGCGTTCATCCTGAGCCAGGATCAAACTCTATTTAAGTTTGTTAACGGATCTCCTGTATCCCCGAAGGGAACAGGAAAGCTCATGCGGAAATTAATTAGTCGTCCGTACCCAATCCACAACTTTCAATGTTCGCCGTGCGGTAAACCCGCACTGCGCCCGAATCTTCGGGCGGACAGTTAGTCTAGCATCACCATACGCCCGTGTCAATACACCAGCGAATTATATTCGCAAGTTCTTCGCTGCCAAACACATGCTCTGAATTTCCTTTTATCTCTCATCTACCATCTACCACATCGCTTCTTCCGGCTACCAGCTTATAACTCCGTAACTCCCTCAATTCCTTGACTAGGGATAATGCAGCGTGTAAGCTTAAACTTCGCACGGGAGGTTTATGGGTAGCAGATTCTCCTTCCTTGATGATAACGCACGAGAGCTGGCGCTGCTGGTCCGGCGCAACCTTAAGTTTCTCGTGTGGTTCGCCATATTCACAACGCTTGTGGTCTTCATCATCACGATTAGCCTGCCCCAGGAGTGGCGGCTGAATGCAACCTTGCAAGTAACCGGCGGCTACGACTCAAGCCTGCTCTCGATGATGTCCTCCGCGACCGGCGTGCAGCTTCCAAGCACCGGCAGCAGCACGCAGGCGCAAGTGCTGCGCTCGCGCTTTCTGCGCGAAAAAGCCATCGCATCCGAAGCGATGCAGATACAGACGGTGAACCGCGCATGGGGAACCCCTTGGGGCCGCGCGTTCAGGTGGTGCTGGAACAAGATTCCCGGCGCGCCGGACATAGGCGTTGAATACTTGAAGCTTGGCGATGCTGTCGTGCCGGATGTTTGGTCGCACCGGGTGCTCATCGCGAAAGTCACTGATTCCGGCGGGCTTGCTATCCGCGCGCCCGGTGGAAGTGAGCAGTCTGTGGAGCCCGGCGGCAAGTATGAACAAGATGGGCTTTCGTTTACCCTTAGAGAAGCGCATGCGCCTGCAGGACGCACCTTCGGCCTGCGGATAGTTTCCCTGCGCGAAGCCAACCGGCTACTCTCCGAACGCACTGGCGTATATGAGTTGGGACTGAGTTCTGGCGTGCTTGCGGTGGTGCTTACTTGGCGCGACCAGTTTCGCGGCGCTGATTACCTGAACGCGCTGGTGAAGGCGTTCACCGACGACAGCGAAGATTACAAGCGCGTGGTGGGAGATGAGAAAGTGGCGTACTTGGACGCGCAGATTGAGATAATGAAGCGCGGACTGGCCACTTCCGAAGAGGATTTAAGTAAATACAAGCGCGCCAACGCCACGGTGGAAATCACCGAGGAAAGCAAAGCGCTTATCCAAAGCTATGCATCGCGCAAGCTGGAATCTGAGCAAATCGCGATGGAATTGAAAGACGCTGACATGCTCCTCGCGCGCCTTAAGAACGGACGCACCGAGGACTTCCTTCTTTACAGCACTACGCTCCAGCAGGACGCGGTGCAGGTCGCGATTATGCAGCAGCTGGCAACGCTGGCGGGCGAGCGCGCGAAGCTGATGCAGGAAATGACGACGGAACACCCGAGCGTCAAGGCGATTGATGCGCAGATAAGTGAGACGAAGTCGTCCATCATGGAAAACCTGCGCAACCGCAAGCGCACGCTGGAAAGCCGCCAGTCCTCGCTCGGCAAAGTCCTCGGCGGTTACGAAGGGCAGATGCTTGCCATCCCCGGCAAGGAGCGCGACCTGACGACGCTCATGCGCGACCGCACCGTTTACGAGAACCTGTACATCTTCCTCGTTAGCAAGCGCCAGGAAGTCGCTGTGCTTGTGGAGTCGCAAAGCACCAGCCTCCGTGCGCTGGACAAAGCCATCCCGCCTGAATTCCCACTCAAGCCCTCGGTGAAGCTGAACTTCGTGATGGGGCTTCTTTTAGGCTTCTTGTTTGCGCTTGCTTACGTCGCGCTGCGCCATTACGGCGACGGCAAGCTGCGCAACCTGCGCCATGCATACTCGCTGGGCGCGGGCAAGTGCATCGCGCTGGCAGGGCCGGGAAAGGATGCCGAAGCTGTGGCGGTTGAAAGGCTTGCTGCTGCGGTGATACGCGAAGTCCCCGCAGGCGGCACCGCCGCCATTGTTGACCTCGCATTCGGATTCGGCGAGCGCTTGGCGGAAGCTGCGGCGCATAAACTCAATTCGCTGGGGCACAAAGCGCATGTGGCGACCGCCGATGCGCGCGGCGACAACACGGGCTTAACGCTCGTTGTGTCCGGCGATTTGGTCACAGCGCCATTGCATGCCGAAGCCGCGGCGAAAGCGCCGTTGCGCTTGATTGTCGCGGCAGCGGGCAGAACGCCGGCCAAGGCCTTTCGCGCGAATGCAGTGATACTGTCGCGTGCGGGCGCGCTGCATTTCATTCTAGTTCCATCCGCGCTGGAAACCGAAGACGCGTACACTGCGGTTACGCTGGACGGGGAGGTGTGCAAGTGAAACGCTTCCTACTCATATTGCTAATGGCATTTGCTTCGCTAAGCCTGTGCGCGCTCGCGCAGGACGCGGGGGACGCTGGCGGCGCCGACGGCGAAGTTAGCTTCACCTTTGAGTCCCAGGCGCCGATGCCCGGCATGGAAGATTTTATGCCAGCATACCCGCTTTCCGTGGGCGATGCCCTTACTGTGATTATTTATACGCCTAGCCTTACTGAAATCAAGGCGACTGTTGACCGCAACGGGTTTATCCTTATCCCGCCAGCTGGCAGGATACAGGTGCTTGGGCTAACATTTGAAGAAGCTGCCGCGCGCGTTGAACTTGAGCTTTCCCCTTACTACAACCAGGTTTCCGTCAGCATTGGCCCCTACAGGCTGTCAATGGTGAAGATATTCGTCTTCGGCGCGACTGACCGCGCAGGCGTTTACCAATTGCGCGGGGGCACGACGATGCTTGAATTCCTCCAGCTCCTGAAGCTGAAGAGCTGGGGGCAATACAGGCAGATCCACCATTACCGCTTCACGTCGTTCTTCCTTGGCGGTGAGACATCAGTTTCAGGCAATCGCAGTTTTTCGGCCGGCCGGGTAATGCCTGCTGTCGAAACCGGCGAGAGCGTGAACAGCGAACAGGCAGAAAACGCCACGCCTACTCAGGCGGAACTTGGTGCTTCTGTGGATAACAGACACGCCATGCTTGCGCTGGTGCAGCGCTACGGCGCGCGCGACACCGTCGTTGACCCAACCGACTTCGTTGCGCTCGGCGAACTCAAGAGCAAGAACTTCTTGTTGCGCGACGGCGACATCATCTACTTCCAGCTTCCAGGCAAGTCGGTGAGCGTTTACGGGACGACGCGCCCCGGAGTCTATGAAGTGCTTCCCGGCGAAGGGCTCGTGGAAGTGATGCGCCGAGCAGGCGAAGCTACGCCCGAAAACAACCTACGCAACACAACTATAGAGAGATTGGACGCAACTGGCGCACTGGCGTTCCAAATCGTTGATTTGGACAAGTATTACTTCTCGCAAGACTTGCCTCCTGTTATCCCGCTGGAAAACGGCGATCGCATCAAAGTTATCCCATACGAGCAGTCGGTGACAGTCATCGGCGCGGTGAACGACGCGGGCCGCATTGAATATAACTCGCAATTCAGCGTCCTTGATTATATCGCCGCGGCGGGCGGAGGCAGGAGTGACGCGCAGCGCGAGAAGCTGTTCATCGTTCGCGGAAGCTGGAAGCCCGGCGGGGCTTTTATGATGCGCGATTCGGTGATGGTTAACGCCGACGAGTATATCGGGGGGAAGCAAATACAGCTTCCGCCTGTGTTCCCGGGCGATGTGATATACGTTCCGACGAAAGACGAACTCGCGAAGCGTGACATCGCGAGCATTTTGACCAGTGTCTCGCTCACGGCCATCTCTCTGTTCAAGAATTAAGGGGGGGAAGCCCTGGGGAGTGCTAGAATCGCAGTGTGCCTAATGGAGGTGCGCTATGAAGCTTCGGGTATCTTTGGCGGCGGCCATGCTTGCCGCAGTTTTGGTTGTCTTGTGCATTATCGCGGCGGCGGTTACAGCGGATACGATGCCCGTTAAAGACGATAAGCCTGCGCCGCACTTCGTGCGCATAGGCGTTTATGAGTTTGGCAATGAGACCAACATCAAAGACGCGGGCAGGGATTTCGCGAAGATCCTTCGTGACCGTTTCGCCAACAAGTATAAGGATACGCAGTTCGTCCTCATTACGCCCGAGGACAGCGGCTATCCCGAAGGGCCGGTGCTCCTGCGCCACGCCCAGCGCCTTGGCGAAAAATACAACGTGGACGCCATAATAGATGGGACCTTTCTTACCTACCAGATAACCGGCGGTTCCTGGCCCGGCCGTGCGACTCCCTCACCTGAAGTTTTGGTGCAAGCTGGCATCCGCATCGTTGAGACCAAGGATGGCACCATCTTCCGCAATTATTCTTTCATGCCCACGCAGCCGCACATCTACCCCTCCCGCATCCGCACTCAGTCGGAGTTATGGAACGCCGCGATACGCTACGTGATAGACGAGACCGGCTCGGCGATGTATAAAGACGGCATCTTCTTCGAGAAAGAGAAGGACGAATAAACTTCCGGCGATGGCGCTCCCAGGAATCCTCCTGAGCTTTGAGGGCGGAGAAGGCTGCGGCAAAAGCACGCACGCTAGGAAGCTTGCTGCAGAACTGAAAGCTAACGGCTATGACGTCCTACACACGCGCGAGCCCGGCGGCACCCCCCTCGGCGAGCGCATCCGCACCGTCTTGCTGAACAGCAAGGAAGACCTGCATCCCCTTGAAGAATTCCTGCTCTTCTCGGCCGCGCGCGCACACCTCGTGCGAACCGTTCTCCTCCCCGCGCTTGCTGCCGGCCGCGTCGTCATCATTGACCGCTTCTACCATTCCAGCTACGCCTACCAGGGCGCAGGCGGCCTTGATACGGCATACATGCGCGAAGTTACAAAGCGGGCGGTGGGCGAATGCGAGCCTGATGCGGTGTTGCTACTGGACATAAGCGCGGAAGCAGGCCTTGCGCGCTGCGCCCAGGCGGGCAAGGCGCAGGGGTGCGCTGACCGCTTTGAGCGCCGGGGCTTGGAGTTCCACCGCCGCGTGCGCGAGCTGTTCCTTGAAGAGGCGCAGCATGACGCGCGCTTCACCGTGGTGGACAGCACAGGCGAGTTTGACGAGGTGCACTTTATCATCCTCGCCGCCGCCCTGCGCGCGATAAGGGCAAAACGGGGTTAGCTAGATGCCGGGTAGGTGGAACCAGCCGCAGGCTGGCAAGCTTCAGTTTCGTTCTGGACTCCGGACTCTGTCCTTATCCCTTACCCCTTCTTCAGCGTTCTCCCTCACTAATCCACGCGCCCTCTTGCTATAATACTTGCCCCTACGGAGAGGTGGCCGAGTGGTTGAAGGCGGCAGTCTCGAAAACTGTTATGCGGTATCCCCGCATCGGGGGTTCAAATCCCCCCCTCTCCGCGTTGGAAGATATTCTCCCCTCCAAAAATCCCCTCCCCGCTTGCTAAACAACGCGGGGGGTTGGCGCGATGATATAATCGCACTCACTCCATACAAGGATGAAACGATGAAAACAACGATGCGCCTCATTCTGGCCGCAGTTGCCATATTGCTGGCTTCGTTCACCGCCGCCGCGCAGGACGCCCCTGCGGGGAGCGCAAACACGCAGGCCAAGGTTACCTATAACGTGTCTGACCTCGGCATTGTGGAAGTCCTGGAGACATGGAAAGGGATGAAGATGGAGACAGGGGTTTACCCCTACTTCTCCGCAGCCAAGGAAAGCGGCATCATCCCGGTGCGCGTGGAGAACTTCGGCTTTTCCGTGAACTTCGCCACGCGCTCTTACCTCCAAAGCGAAGAGGGCAAGATATACTTCGTCACGCCCGACTTCTACTACGAAGAAAGCCCGCTTGACGTGGACATTACGCTGCACGTTCCCTCCAACCTCTCGTTCGTGAGCGCGACCATTGAGCCTGCGTCTAACGAGGCCGGGACGATTACCTGGAAGATCCCCGGCGCGGTGCACAAGATGCTCGTCGTGGAGTTCACGCAGACCAGCCCCTTCGCCCTTCCCGACTCGCCGACCGGCCCGCTATGGCAGGTTGACCCGGCAACGCTCCCCGAGCTTAACGCTGAGAACATCCCGCAATCGCCCGACGAAGCGCTCAAGGAGCTGGAGACCATAATTAAAATGATGCAAAGCGACCCTAAGATGGACCCCGACATGGTTCGCGTGCTGAGGCGTTCGCTTTCCAAGTTCTACTACTTATTCGCGGTTTACGGGCTGGTGAGAGAATACGTGCCGGAAAAGCCCGCCGAGAGCTAACGGCATCGCCCGCGCCCATCTAACTAACACCTATTAACACGAGTTATAACGAGCGACATATGCACCATCCCATTTCTCCGCCCGCGAGGCTTTCCTTAAACTTAATGGCGTTCCTGGCGGAATTTGCCGCCCGTCCCACCTTCGCAAAGGCCGCACGCACTTCTGCGCCCGCTACATCTGGTTTTAATGCATGAGGGATAAATGAAAAGAGAATACTTTTACCTGTTGATTGCGGTAGCCGTTACAGTTCCCGCACTGATAGCCCGCTTCGGCGGCATCCACCCCAATCCCGTCGTAGGCATCGTTCTTTTTGGGGCTGCCATAGTCGCCGCCGCATTCATACTTAGCTGGGCGGCAGAAGTCGCCCAGGTGGATATCAGCCAAAACCTGGCAGTCGTCTTTCTTGCCCTGATAGCCGTATTGCCTGAATACGCAGTTGACCTGTACTTCGCATGGACGGCGGCACACGATCCCACCTACGCGCCTTACGCGCTGGCAAATATGACCGGCGCGAACAGGCTGTTGATTGGACTTGGCTGGCCTTTGCTGGTTTTCGTTTACTACTTCAAGTTCAGGAAGACTGAGATACAGCTTGAAGAGCGGCGCGCTATTGATATCTTCTGGCTTGCCGCCGCGACCCTATACTGCTTTCTCATCCCGATAAAGGGCACCCTTGACGTTTGGGATGCGGTAATCCTCTTTGCGCTGTTTGCGGCATACACATACCGCGCTTCCCGGGCAAAGATAGAAACACCAGAACTTGAAGGCCTTCCTGCAGAAATAGCTAAATACCCAGCAGCTTTTCGGCGCATGATGACCACTGGACTCTTTCTATTCAGTGGCGGGGCTATTCTTGCGTCGGCGAAGCCCTTTGCGGAAAGCCTCATAACAAGCGGTACGATAATCGGCATTGACGAATTCTTTTTGGTGCAGTGGCTGGCTCCGCTCGCGTCCGAAAGCCCCGAAATTGTTGTTACTATCCTTCTCGTGCTGCGGGGCTTGCCTTCAATGGGCTTAGGCGGGCTTGTCTCGGCCAAGGTCAACCAATGGAGCCTGCTCGTGGGAGCCGTGCCGCTCGTATTCCTGTTAGGGAACATCTACCATAACGGCGCTTTCGTCTTCCATATGCACCTTGACGCCCGCCAGATTGAAGAACTTTTTCTCACCGCTTCCCAAAGCTTCTATGCGCTGGCTGTGATTCTTAACTTCCGCTTTAACCTCTCAGAGGCTGTGACTCTCGCCTTCCTGTTCTTCACTCAGCTCATAGGCACAATAGTAATGGAAGAACTCGGCTATCACAGCGCTATCGCCCCATTCCATTACGGATATAGCGCGCTTTACATATTGCTAGGCGTAATTCTGTTTGTCCGCCAGTGGGATTGCTGTGGAGCAATTGTGCGCGGCGCATGGAAGTTGGATGCGGAGGCTGTGGTTAAGCCGAAGTGAGCAGTCCTATCACTTGATAAACATGAAAACACTCACAGTTGTTACGCTAGTTCTCGCCGCCGCGCTGGCGCTGGCAGCATTCGGCACGCAAGCGCACGCAGCGTCATTGCGCGCGGCAACGCTGGACGGCAGCGGCGACTATACAACGCTGCGCTTTTCCTTTGACACGTTGCCGCGCTATGAAGCGAGGCTATCCGGCGACAGGACGCGGCTGGAACTGGTGCTGTTTGGCACCAAGGCCATTTCAAACCTCGCGCTGCCCCAGGCCGCCTACCCCATCCGCAGCATTGCGCCATACCAAGGCGCGGAAAACTATGCAGTCACAATCACGCTGGCGGGCAAATGGCCTTACCTAGTGCGGCGTGAAGGCGCTGTGCTCGCAGTGAGCTTCCCCAAGGCTTTCACCGAGCGCATTGAGCTTCCCCTCGTGCCGGGAGTCACCGCAACCTGCGAAGCCTCCAGCAACGGCAGCTCATACCGCGAGGTTTACTACACCCGCATCCCGCCTGATGTCTTGCTCACCCGCGCGTCAATGGCGCTAACGTCAAAACATGGCGCACGCTCAATGGTGCTAACCGAACTTGCGCGGCTGGAAGGGGCTGCGCTAGTAGTCAATACCGCGTACTTTGACACGAAGAGTGGCACGCCGGTAAGCCTCGTCGTTTCCGGCGGTAAGCTTGCCACCCTTCCCTCCAAGCCAGGCCGCGCCGCGCTCGTTGTTGACGACTCTGGGCGTCCCCGCATCTACCGGCCGGGGCTGGAAGTTTGGCTGGAGGCCGACGGCAAGCGCCTGCGCGTGCAGGGATTTAACCAGCCAGCATCGCCTGGAATGGTCGTAGCCTATACCCCCGCCTTCCCTGCTGCAAAGCTCTCCCCCGACGCTATCTACTACCGCCTTGTAGCCATGGGCAGCCTAACCCCGCTGAGCCTTGCGGAGATACAAAAAGAGGGCTTTGCCGACAGCTTCATCGCGGTGAACCTCTCGCCGGAAGCAAACCCGATGAGCGGCGCGAAGGAAGTCACCTTTAAGTGGAAGCTCTCCGACCCGTCCAAGTCGGCGGTCAATGCGCGCTTCGCAGTTTGCGCTGCGCCGATGCTGGTCCAAAACGGCGCTGTTAACATCACAAGTAAAGAAGACGAAGTGCCGGCGGACATTGCAACCTCTGTGCGCGCCCGCACCGCTGTCGGCGTGGACAAGAACGACATGCTCATCATCGCCGTAGTGCGCGAGAGCAAGGAAGCGGGCATCGCAGGAATGTCCCTAGCCGCCCTGGCAGAGTATATGCTCAAGCTGGGCGCGGTTGACGCGCTGAACCTTGACGGCGGCGGGAGCAGCGAGTTTGTGCTAAACGGCGCGCCGATGAATGTGTCTTACGGTGGCGAGCGGAAGATACCGGTAGCGTTCGTGCTGAAGTAGGCTTACGCACCCTGCGCTTTCATGTGGCGCGCTTCAAGGATACCAAGCTGGAAGCGCTTGGCGGCAAGGAACGACTTCATCAAGTAGTCGTCAATCTCCAGGACCTTTGGCTCGCGGTGGACGTGCTGCAGCGTCTGGAAGCGCTTCAATGCGGCTTCTCGGCTGTTCTCCAGCATCACATTCCCGTCATACCCGTTCTCGCCGAGAAGCTTCGCCAGGCGGTCAAAGTCAAATGTGCCAGTGTAGGGGACGAGGTGCAGGTCGCGATCGCCGAAGTTGTCCGACAAATGCGTCGTCTTTATGCGCCCCACATTGCGCTCAATGTATTCAAACGGATTGGTGTTGCCCATGCTAATGTGGCAGGTGTCAAGGCAAAGGTAAACGCTGTTGCCCTCGTAGCGCTCCAGCACGCGCTCAAGTATCCGGTGGTAGGCGAAGGGGTACGGCAGGTTCTCCAGGCAGAAAATCACGCCGCGCTCGGTGGCGTAGTCGCCAAGCACCTTGATGGCTTCCAGCGCTAGTGGGATGCGCGCCTCCATCTCACTCTCGTTCATCTCTTCCTTATTTGTCAGGTGGGCCACCACCGCGCGCCCCTTCAGCTTCCAAACTGCGTCCACAGCGGCCTTGCAAATCTCAACCGTTGATGTGCGGACATACTTATTCTCGCTGCTGAGGTCAAGCGACAAGTCAATAGGAGTGTGGACATAATCGACGAATAGCCCCAGCCGTTCGCAAATCTCGCCGACTTCGGCGACGCGGCGCAGGTCAAAGAAGGGGAAGTGCGTGGTTTTGTGGCCGAAGGCAACCGCGTCAAAGCCCGCAAACTTCATCCGCTCAAGCAAGTGCTCTAGCGGATATGAGTAGTCCACCAATGTGGACATGCCTACGCGGCAGGTTTGCGCTTTTTTCACTAGCGCTCATATTCTACCCCGATTTCCCCGTGGTTCACAAACAGGGGCAACTTTCATCGCGCGTAGTCGGCACTTAATCGCCCGCCTGGATCCTGGAATCCGAACCCTAATCCCTATTTCCGTCCCTATCCCCCGGCGTAAGGGAGAAGTCGTCCATCTCCACAGCGGGACCGAGATCGTTCACGCTGAAATCGTCGTCAACGCCCAAATCAATAACCTCGCGGTCCTTTCCGTCCTGCGCGGGCGGCTGTTTGCGCGCGCCCTGCGGATATTCGCCACCGCCGCCTGCGCCTGCGCCGCCGGTTCCGCGCTGGCCGAGAAACAGCACCTGCTGCGCCATTATTTCTGTGCGCGTGTGCTTGATGCCGTTGGCGTCAGTCCAGCTTGAGGCTTGGATGCGCCCCTCAACATAGACCTGCTTGCCCTTGCCGACATACTCTTTAATGCGCTCGGCAAGCTGGCCGAAGGCGACGACATTGTGCCATTCCGTGCGTTCCTGCTGCTCGCCGGTGCGATTCTTGAAACGCTCGTTGGTTGCGAGGGTGAAGCGGGCGATGGGCGCGCCGGTCTGCGAATACCGAACTTCCGGGGCCTGGCCCACATTTCCTATAAGGATGACCTTGTTAAGGCTGGCCATCTGCGTCGCCTCCTGTTGGGAATAATGTGATTCTAGCACAGCGCAAGGGCTCGCATAAGCCTGTAAGAAAGGGATTCGCGCAAGTGCTGGCTGGATGCGCTGCGCACCAAATGAGAGGAGCCCGCCCTTGGGCAGGCTCCTCCTTGAGGGGTGTGTAGCTGTGCTAAGGCCAATCAGCCTTAGTTTCTGCCCTTGCGCATCGGCCGGTCATTGTTCCCTTGGCGGTCTTTGGAGCGCCGGTCAATTATGCCGCGCATGAGTTCGCGCAGCTTCTGCGCGGACTTCTTGTCAGCCATGAGCATGAGCGTAGGTTCGCCGCCGTCTTTGCCCTTGCGAGGGACGATGATGACGACAGCCTCGCCTCTCTTGAAGTCGCGGATGGAGGCCTTTTCGCCGCCGTGGAAGAAGCGCGTGCGGTCGTTAATGCTTATTGTGAGGTGCTTTTTTTGGGGCAGCGGCTCGATCTTGGGCTTGTCACCATTGGGGTCGGGCTTGATAGCGCCGGTGATGGTTACCTTAACCTTGTCG
>JBBIJQ010000062.1:0-11709 GCA_037445915.1 Planctomycetales bacterium
AATATCAACAGCCTGCGTAACAAGAACTTTCTGCACTTTCAGGCCTTTGATATCCATCCCCAGTATCCGTGAAGCCTTTTCGCGCGCATCCTGAGGATTAGCAGCAAGCTTAACGCCACCAGCCTTGCCCCTGCCGCCAACATGAACCTGGGCTTTGACGACGACGTTCCCGCCGAGCTCTTGCGCAATTACTGCCGCCTCGTCAGGCGTGAATGCGACTTTGCCCAGCGGGACAGGAATCCCGTAACTGGCGAAGATTTCCTTCGCCTGATATTCATGTATATTCAAGCCGAAGCTCCTTACCTAGAATGACTCTCGGCATATTCTAGCACTAGCAGCAGTTCACTTCGGTACTTCGCTTGGAAAGCTGGCTCCGTGCTAGAATACTAATACTCTTCTATTTGGGGCTTCTATGAGGTGTTACCGTTTTGCGTTTCTAGTGCTAATAACTACACTTTGGCTAATGGCAGCCGGGTGCCAATTCCTTAAGCCAACCCCTGATGCGGTCGCGCTTGCAAAGGTTAAAGAAGCGCTAGATGGCAAGCCAGGATGGCAGCTTGAAGACTTAAACATAACCGTGACCGGTCTTCACTGCAAAGTAGGAGGCACAGTTGGAAGCGGCGTTATCGCGCAACAGCTTTCCGATGAGCTTAAGAAACTGGTTGACCAGGGTGTCATTAAGAGCTACGAGAACAATTGCCAGATTATGGACGAAACCAACCCGTTGATGCAGGATTACACAGTTCCTTCGCTAGCGTTTTAGGCGTGCGCACTGCTTGGATATCTGCTAACGGATTACTAATCACCTGATATAATCTAAACCCATGCCTGAACTTCGCAAAGATCCTGTTATTTCCCGCTGGGTCATTATCGCTACGGAGAGAGCAAAACGCCCTTCTGACTTTGTGCCCGACGAGCTAGATGATCCTGGCGATCCTGCAAAATGCCCATTTTGCCCTGGCCACGAAGAAGCAACTCCACCTGAAGTTTTGGCTGTAAGGCCTCTAGAAACAGCCCCGAACACTCCAGGATGGGATATTCGGGTGACTTCCAATAAGTTCCCTGCCCTGCGGATTGAAGGGGGCTTGAACCGCCAAGGCGTCGGTATGTTTGATAAGATGAACGGGATTGGCGCTCATGAAGTGATTATTGAGACTAACGACCACTTCAAGCAAATTCAGCAGCACAGCCCGGAATACATCTCAAAGATACTGCGCGTCATGCAACAGCGCATCATTGACCTTAGCCGCGACAAGCGCTTTGAGTACGTGTTAGTCTTCAAGAACCAGGGAAAAGCTGCTGGCGCATCGCTTTCGCATTCCCACTGCCAGATAATTGCTACTCCAATAGTGCCGAAACGGGTCATTGAGGAACTGCAAGGCAGCCGCGACCACTGGAACTTCAAGAAACGGTGCATTTTCTGCGACATGATTGACCAAATCATGATGACTGAAGACTTACTCGTTTACCAGAACGATAGCTTCGTCGCTATTTCGCCATTCGCTGGAATGTTCCCCTTTGAGATTTGGATTCTCCCAATGTCACACCACAAGAACTGCTGGATCTCGCACAAGTGCTAAAGCTTATCCTGCGTAAGTGGTATGCCGCACTTGGTAATGTGAATTACAACTTTGTCCTTCACACGCTTCCCACGCCTACAGCTGCGGAAGAGCAGTTCCCGCTTGGACATGCGCATTATCATTGGCACTTTGAACTGTTTCCGAGGCTGACGAAAACCGCGGGTTTTGAGTGGGGCACAGGATTCTATATAAACCCTACGCCTCCTGAAGAAGCCGCAAAGTACCTTCATAACTTGGTGCTTGAAGCCGATTAAGGCCCAGATGAAAGACTCGCGCGCAAAGCTCCTTTTCGTATGGCACTTGCACCAGCCTAACTACAAAAGCCCTGAGACCGGTTGGTATTTGCTCCCTTGGGTGCGCCTGCACGCTTCTAGCGGCTATTTAGACCTGCTAACGCTGCTTAGCGAAGATGACAGGCTGCGGACGACCGTAAACATCACACCGATTCTCTTGCAACAGCTAATAGATTATCAAAGTAGCCCTTACGAGATTCAAACTGAACTGGTAATGCGTGATGCAGGCCAGCTAAGCGATGACGAACAGGAGTTTCTCCTCAAGCATTTCTTTAACGCATATGCCGATACACAGATACGCGCTTTACCACGCCTCTGGGAGCTATTCCTCAAGCGCGGCAGCAGTAAGCCGATTCTCAACGCCGAGATGCCGCGCAGGCTTTTCCGCGTTGATGACTTCCGCGACTTGCAGGTGCTATTCAACCTTGCCTGGTGCGGCTTTACGGCTAGGAAGGACCCTGTAATTAGCGAGCTAATCGCCCGTGAAATGCACTATTCAGAAGAAGACAAGCCCCGCGTGCTTGAGAAGCACACGGAGTTCGTTCATCGCGTGTTTGGAATGCTGGAGCAGGGAGCGAGTGGCTCAAAATACGAGCTAATTACCAGCCCTTACTTCCATCCTATCATTCCGCTAGTTGTTGATTCAGAGTCGGCGAAGCCCGGCTTGCCTCATCACGACTTGATATCCCCTCCTTTCCGCTTTCCAGAAGACGCCGACTTGCAGATTGAGATGGGGCGCGAGTACATTGCCAGCAGCCTTGGGGTAAGGCCTGCAGGGATGTGGCCCCCTGAAGGCTCAATCTCGGAAGCAGCTTTAGGCCTGTATGCGCAAGCTGGAGTGAAATTCGTAGTTACCGACGCCAGCATTCTGAAATTTAGTTTGGAAGTTTCGCACATTGGCACGCGCCATCTCCAGCCTTGGGTCTTTGAAACTCCGCACGGGCCTGTGAACGTGCTTTTCCGCGACACAGACCTTTCGGATGCGCTTTCTTTCCGCTACAAAGATATGAGCGCAGTAGATGGTGTGAAAGACTTTATGGAACGCCTCCGCGCGCGCATCCGCGACTTCCCCGGAAATGCTCCGCCTATTATAACGGTTGTTATTGATGGCGAGAATCCGTGGCCGTATTTCCCTGCCTTCGGGGAAGAATTTCTCCGCAGGCTGTTTGAAGCGGTTGATAGCGAGCCGGGCTTGGAAACGCAGACTATTTCCCAAGCGCTAAACTCAATTCCTGCTGAGCAAATTGAACACTTGCCGTGCATCTTCCCAGGCTCCTGGATTAACGCCAACTTCCGCATCTGGTGCGGTGATGAGGAAAAGAACCGCGCCTGGGAGCTGCTGCGGGAAACCCGCAAGTTCTATTCGGACTTCCTTGACCAGCACCCAGACTACGCTCCAGGAACGAGGATGGAAGCGTATCTAAACTTGCTTGCTGCGGAAGGCTCTGACTGGTTCTGGTGGTATGGCGAAACTGCGCACGCGGCTGACGAGCAATTTTTTGACGCCTTGTTTCGCAGTTACCTCGTTTCTGTTTACCGCCTGCTAAACCAAGAAGTCCCAGATGAGCTTGCTGTCCCAGTTATCCGCAAACAACAGTTTCCAGAACAGAGCATGCCTACGGATGTAGTGAAGCCTCTAATAGACGGTCGCGTCACCGGTTTTTACGAGTGGGAGCAAGCCGGCAGGCTAAGGGTGGAGAATGGCTTTAGCGCGATGGCCAAATCGACGCCATCTATTCTCGCGGGAGTTTATTACGGCTACACAAGTACAGTGCTTCATCTGCGAGTGGACTTTGTTCGCGCGGCGCGCGATTTGCACCCTAATTATGCGCTTATCATCAGGTTCAGCGAGCCTGTCCAGAGCAGCATGACAATTGCACTACGCCCTGGCGTGCAGCTGCCCCACTTCGTCTATATCCCCCAAAGTGAGTGCTCATTCCTGAAGATGGAAGAGCATATGGATTGCGCAGTGGACGATATTCTGGAACTTTCAATTTCGTTTGCTTCCCTTGGGCTCCCTCATGGCGAGTGGGCGTATTTTAAAGTTGAGCTGATATATGACGGGAAGCTGATGGAATCGCTTCCATCAGCTTCCGCTATCGCCATAAAAGTTCCTACCGCTGATTACGAAATGCATATGTGGCAGAACTAGCGGTTAGGGTTTTGCGTACGCCCCACTAAGTATCATCCTGATATACTATTAGCCGATGGAGAGCGAACCTACCTCCGTAAACAAGCTTGAAGGCTTCAAAGCTTTGATCAAGCGCGAAGGCATCCCTCAGCACATCGCCATTATCATGGATGGTAACGGGCGCTGGGCGAAACAGCGCGGGCTTACGCGCACCGAAGGCCATCGCTGCGCAATTAAGGCAATTCGCACAACAGTTGATGCGTGTATTTCTCTCAACGTAAAAGTGCTAAGCCTGTTTGCCTTCTCAACTGAAAACATAGACAGGCCGGCGGAAGAGGTGAACGAGCTGTTCCGCCTCTTTGACCAGGCGCTGGAAACGGAGACTGCTCGGCTCAAGGCAGAAGGCGTTCGCTTTATCACTAGCGGAGACTTGGCAGTTATGCCGGATGAGCTTTCGCGCAAGTTTCGGGACACTGTTGAAGCTACATCAGCCAACTCGCGCCTTACGCTGAATATGTGTGTGATGTATAGCGGCCGGCAGGAGATAGCGCGTGCTGCGCGAAACCTGGCAGAGGATGTTGCGGCGGGGAGAATTCGTCCGGAGAATATCTCTATGTCGCACATTGCAGAGAAGCTGTACCACCCTGAGCTTCCTGACGCGGACTTGCTCATCCGGACTAGCGGCGAGATGCGAATATCCAACTTTATGCTCTGGCGGCTAGCTTATGCCGAGCTTTACTTCACGCCTAGGCTATGGCCTGACTTCGCCGAAGAAGACCTTTGCGAGGCGATAGTAGCCTATCAGCGGCGTGACCGCCGTTTTGGGCGCATAAGCTGAAGGCTTGCTGCTAGAATACTCGCGTCATGGATGATAACTCAAACCACAACGAAATTACGCCGTCTACTATTCGTGTGCGGTTTGCGCCCTCCCCAACAGGATACTTGCACACGGGCGGCGCAAGGACAGCGTTATTCAACTGGCTGTTAGCGCGTTCGCGCGGCGGCACGTTCATTCTCAGGATCGAGGATACAGACGAAGCTCGCTCCACCGAAGAAAGCACCAGCGCCATCCTTGACGGGCTTGGCTGGTTGGGACTCAAGTGGGATGAGGGGCCTGAAGTCGGTGGGGATTTTGGGCCATACTTCCAAAGCGAGCGCAAAGAGCTCCACTTGAAGTTCGCCGACCGCCTTCTCAAAGAAGGGAACGCATTCATCTGCACCTGTCAGAAGGAAGACGAGGCGCAGTTCTCAGATGAAACGCCCGCGCCTCAAAAGGCCAAGTTTGATGCGCGCTGCCGCGACCGTTCCCTCTCAGAGCAGCTCAAGCTCCTTGCGGGTAATCCTAATCTGCCAATTCGCCTCAAGACTGAGCCTGATAAGGACATTGTCATAGAAGACCAGATACGCGGCGAGACTCGTTTCAACACCAACGAAATCGGCGACTTCATTATCGTGAAATCTTCCGGCGGGCCAGTTTATAACTTCGCATGCGTGGTTGATGATGCGACGATGAACATAACCCATGTCATTCGCGGGGAAGACCACCTCAGCAACACTCCGAGGCAAATCCTCATTTATGGAAAGCTGGGCTGGCAGCCGCCGCGCTTTGCGCATGTGCCGCTAATTCTCGGGATGGACCGCGCCCGCCTATCCAAACGCCATGGGGCTACTAGCGTCACCGCTTACCGCGAGATTGGCATTCTCCCGGAAGCGCTGACAAACTTCCTGCTGCTCATAGGCTGGGCCCCGAAGGATGACCGCGAGATATTTAGCTTGGAAGAAATGGTCGCTGCCTTTAGCATTGATGGTGTGGGCAAATCAGCGGGCGCTTTTAACACCGAAAAGCTGTTTTGGCTGAACGGACGATACACGCGTGAGCTAAGTGACGATGATTACCTGCGCCGTATTTTTGACTTTGTGCCGAAGGAGTGGCGCAAGGTTCGGCGAGACGATTACATCGCCAAGGTAGTGCTTCTATTCAAAGACCGAGTTACTCACTTTGCCGAGATCGAAGAGCTTGCGTGGTACTTCTTCCGCGCCCCTGAAACTTACAATGAAGAAGCCTGGTCAAAGCTTATGGCAGGCAATGAAGTCGCGCAAGGCGTGTTGCGCGAAGTTCCGCTTGGATACAAGACTATTGATGACTTTACGGCCGGGAGCATTGAAACTTACACGCGAAGTTATGCCGACAACAAGGGGCTAAAGCTAAAGGACGTAATCCAGCCGATACGCGTCGCTATCACAGGCGATCGGTTCAGCCCTGGTTTCTTTGAGTTGGCAGAACTAATTGGCTCATCGGAAATCACAAAGCGTTGCGCTGAGGCGCTGAAGCGACTAAGCTAGCCTCCTAACCCGCCTGCGTCTTTGAAATCCATGTCAATGACTACTTGCATCGGTTGGGAAAGGCCAAAGACGCCTGCTGGAAGTTCGGCTTGCACCGTGTAAAGCCCTATAACCATGCCTATCGTGCCAAGTAGTTCCCCGGGCAATTCACCCGGGTTGTGCGTGATTAGCTCAGGTTCTGTATAGCCGTTCAGCGCAATTGACCACTCTAACGAAGACCTCAAGTACTCTAGCGTAGCGTTATAGGCTACGGCCTTTCCTGACGGCGGAGCATCATCAAAGCCGTACATCTGATCTTCCGGCAGGTAGGTATAAGAAATGCCCTCAAGGTATCCGTGGATATCAGATCCAATTTCGCCTTCGCCTTGAGCGTTGCCGGAAAGCGGCATTGCGAATAGGTTCCTGCCATAGTAAATGCTGCTGGATAGAGTATTCTTCGTCCCTTCAATCTTCAATCGGATAGCCACTAAATCCAATTCCAGGCCTTGAACTGCGTCAAGGTAGAGCGTATAGACCGCTGAATCAATCGCGTTCGCTACTGTCAGCGATACCTCATGGCTCCCAGGTTGAACAAAAGTAACTTCAGGGCTAGTTTCAGTGCTTGTTGAAGGTACTCCGGCTTGAAAACTCCATGAGTAGGCAAGCGGTTCTTGCCCGCCTACTACCGCGCCAAACACTACAGGTACCCCTACGAGCGCGGACTTCGGCTGAACGCGGGTTATGAATGGGGCATCGCCGGATTCAACTACTATTACTGTAAAATCAAGTTGGTCGAAGCCAAACGCCGTGTTAACCGTTAGTGAACAGTGAAACTCGCCCGCCTGCGTGAAAATGACCGATGGGTGTTCATCTTCGCTGGCATTTGGAAGGGCAAACTCTCCAAAACTCCAGCGATAGGACTTCAAGCCTTCGCCAGTGACATCAGCCTGAAAAACTGCCGCTACTCCTTTGCCGCAGGTGAGAGGGCGAACCGCGGTTATCACTGGAGCGCTTAGCGAAGGCGTATAGACGCTAGAAGATATGCCTCGCGTCTCTTCGGCATCGTATGGTGTCACGCGGTAATACCTATTATCTATAGCAGCAAGCGGAAGCTGCCCGAAAGGCCATCCTCCAACGTCCTTTAACTCGGCAAAGTGAACTCGCCCGATTTCTTCAAATGGGCCAGCCTCCAATGGGGCTGCTTCAACAATATAGCCTGCTAGCTCTGTGGCAAAGTGTTGCGCAATTGGAGTTACGTCTCCAACGCCGACGGTTGCTGTCCCATCGCCGCCGATAATCGTACTGGGTTCGCCAAAATGCGCTGCGATTGGAGTGATGTCGGCGATATTAACCGCTCCATCGAGGTTATAGTCTCCGTGGTTCACATAACGCCAGCTAAGCATCCATCCGCCCACTCCATCTGGAATAGCCTGGAAGCTAGACGGCCTGTTACAGTCGCCAGCAGGGGGGACGCTCACTGCCCGCGCAGGGATAACTCCTCTTGCCGCCATCTCCAGCGCAAGCGCGTCAACCAGCATTTGCCCGCGTTGCGAATGTGAATTGACGCTTATCGTTGGCTCGCAGCTTCTGCCGCCTGCACACGAGCTGGTAAAGCTTATAGCCACGGCTGCTATCGCGAATATGCCGTAACAATACTTACGCATACAGCTCTGCATTAGTTCACCCCGTTTGAATATGCTGAAAATAGGATATCTCCCTCGCATATTCTACATTATCAGATGCTAATATCTTCACATGCCTAATCTGACGCTTGGGTTAGTTGGTCTTGGAAACATTGCCTATTTCTTGGCTAAGGGCATTATAGAGCACGAGCTCCCTTACAATTTGACGTTTATCAACGATATAGACGAGTCCAATGTTAAGGGGTTCGAGGAAGCTTTTCCTGAATTGAAGCCGGAATACGCTGACTTGGACACGCTATCCGCGCGCAGCAAAGTAATTGTGGAAGCTGCGCAAATGACTGTCGTTCCTGAGCTTGCTCAGAAAGCGCTACTCGCCGCCCAGCAAGTTGAGGCGACGAAGTACCTCTTTGTTATGAGCGTAGGCGGGTTGCTTCGCTTGAGCCAAGACTATCAGCGCGAACTTGCTGGAAGTTACCTGAAAATTATCGCTCCTTCCGGCGCTATCGGCGGCTTGGATGCTCTTGCTGCAATGAATTTAGCTGGGATGCGAAGCATTCAGCTCACTACCCGCAAGCATCCATCGGCATATGGCCGCGACGATAAAGAGGCTGTTGTTCTTTACGAGGGGCCGCCTGCGCCGGCATTTGAGCTTTATCCCAAGAACGTAAACGTCGCTATCACGCTGGCGCTGGCTACTGTCGGCCTGGACAAGCTCGCCTTCACTCTCATAAGTGATCCGCGCGTTTCGCAAAACATCCATACAATAGAAGCCCAAGGCGACGCAGGCTCTGTTCGCTTTGAACTTGCGAATAATCCATCTCCCCACAACCCTCGCACCAGCTATCTGGCAGCGCTCTCCATTATTTCAGCTTTAAAGCGCTTTAGCCAGAACCTTCTCGTCGGCTACTAGCTCCTCTGCTAGAATCCACTGGTGCGCCTAGGCGTATCCATGTTGGCTATCCACACTCCTGGCGGCATCGGCCGTTACGCGAGGATTCTTGGCGCGACACTTCTTACACACTTTCAGGGCGAGCTTCACCTTTTCTTGGCGTCTAAGGGCGACTTGAACCGAATACTCCATGAGCTGTCTCCAGAAATTGCAGGCAATTTTGAACTCTCCGCCAATACACATCTGCACTACAGCTGGCTGCCTTTAGCCCCGCGCTTCGTAATGCACCAGTTAGAGGTTGGGAGTGTGTTCGGGCGTATCGGCCTTGACGCCTATCTTGACCCTGACTACGTGCTTCCCAAGCTTTCCAGTGTCCCAAGTTTCTGTGTTGTGCATGACACTACGCCTTTCACTTCCCCAAAGATGCTTGGCGCGAAGGCTCGCATCATTTACGGGATTGGCGCGCGTTCGGCCTTGCAGAAGGCGCGCTGTCTGATAATTAGTTCGCCTGGCGTAGCGAATTCCCTGACCGAGTTGTTTCCCTGCTTTGCGCACAAGCTACGGCTTGTTGAGGCTTGTCTGGCTCCTAAGTTTGCAGCCGCCTGCGCTACACCATACCGGCCGCAAAGCTTAATTCGAGTCCAGACTGAAATTGGTGAAGTCACGCTGCCCCAGCCGTTTATACTGCACGTCGGCGTTCCAGGCCCCCGTAAAAACATTGAAACGCTAATCAAGGCGTTTGGCGAGGCTAAGTTGAGGATGTTTCCCCATAGGCTTGTTTTTGTGGGAGGCAAAGCGAAGGCCTCCCTAAAGCAACAGCAGCCTATCCCGCAAGTAGCATTGCCTAACGGGATGTCTGTTCAACAGATCACACAGCTTCCTGAGATAGTTCATCTCGGGCACGTCAGCGATGACGACTTAGTCGCATTGTATCGCCACGCAGACCTTCTTCTGTTACCTTCATTAGTAGAGGGTTTTGGCTATCCGGTCCTTGAGGCGCTGGCATTTCGAACTCCCGCGCTGGTTTCTGCAGGCTCTCCATTATCTCATCTTCCGGGAGTAGCTAAGATACATAACCCTAGAGACTATATTGCTATGGCTTCAGAAATTGAAGATGCCCTGCGAGATCTCCCTCGATTGAGCGCTGAAATTGCATCCGCGTTTTCCATTTCGCACTACAGCTGCGAAAGATATCTTACAGAGCTATTGGCTGCCCTAACTGGGTAGCTGCGTTATAATCTAAGTATGTCCTTTAAGCCTAAGTTTTCTCGTTCAATGCCGCTTTGGCTCGCGCTTACAGTGTGTCATAGCTTGGCGCTCTTGATTTGCGCAGCGGCATTCTTTTCCTGCAACAACAGAGACGTGCACGTTGAAAAGCCGGTTGCGACGAGTGAACGGCTGACTCTGCGCTTGCCATTGGATTCTGATGTCCCTACCTTAGACCCAATTCACATTACGGATGTCCGGAGCGCTGCAGTAGCCCGCCAGTTGTTTTCAACCTTAGTCCGCTATGATAAAGACCTCAAACTAGTCCCTGATGTTGCTGAACGCTGGGAAGTAAGCCCTGACAAGCTAACCCTGCGTTTCTACCTAGCCAAAGGTGTTAAGTTTCAGAACGGCCGCGAGCTAACTGCGGAGGACTTCGTTTACTCCTTCAACCGCATGGCCGACCCTAAGGAAGTTTCAGAGCGCGCATCCCTTTTGCGCGACGTTGTAGGCTACGGGGCTTTCCGCGATGGTAAAGCTGCCAAGCTTGAAGGCGTAGTTTCCCCTGAGCCAAACACGCTGGAGATCAACCTATCTAAGCCCTATAGCCCCTTTTTGGCTTCGCTTGCAATGATCAACTTTGCCGCGGTCCCGCGCGAAGTTGTGGAAGCTGCGCCAAAAGACCAGCCTGGCTACTTCGCGCGCCATCCCGTAGGCAGTGGGCCATTCATGCTTGAGGAATGGAAAACTGATTCGTATATTCTGCTTAAGTCCTTCCCAGGTTACTTCAAGGGCAAGCCAAACCTTGAGGCAGTGCTTTACAAAGTCATTCCAGACCTTACGACGCAGCTAAATGCCTACGAGAACGGCGAACTTGATGCTGCGAACATCCCTGTCGGCTCGCTTCGCAGGCTTAGCCGCGATCCTGAGTACAAGGATCAGTTCCACCGCAAAGACCTTATCGCCATCCAGTTCTACGTCATTAACATGGAAAAGGACCCTTGGATGGACAGGACATTTGCGAATAAGAAGATGCTGCGCCAAGCGTTGAACTACGCTATTAACCGCGAGTACATTGCTGAGGAAATACTCGAAGGCCGCTTTCAGCCTTTCATCGGCATCATTCCTCCAGCGATGGCTGAATGGTATAACCCAGCGAATAAAGTTGAGCCTCGATACTCATACAATGTGGACATGGCACGCAAGTTCCTTGAGGAGTCTGGTCACCCGCAAGGCATGTACATTCCGAAGATGCCGATGTACTACAACAACTTCTCTGTGTATCCACACATGGCTATGCAGATGGCTGATTTCCTGCGCGATATTTCCATCAACGTAGATCCCCAGACCTTGGAATGGACTACTTTCCTGGACACGATGCGCGGCGGTAACTTTCTCATCGGCCGTTGCGGGTGGGTAGCCGACTATCCCGACCCTGACACTTTTCTCTGGCAGCTCCTCGCAAGTGAAAATGCTGGGTGGCAGGATAACTGGGCGCGCTACAAGAACCCAAAGTTTGATGAACTTGTGGAGAAGGCGCGTGTTGAGTTTGATAAAGAGAAACGCAAGCTGCTCTACTGGCAGGCTGAACAAATCGCTATTGAAGATTCCCCTTGGATATTTCTTTTTGCACAAACCGCAAATG
>JBBIJQ010000063.1:0-10944 GCA_037445915.1 Planctomycetales bacterium
CGCGAAAGCTGGTTTTGATACTATCGGCTTCCGGCGGCGTGGACATAGAAGAAGTCGCTGAGAAGACGCCTGAGAAGATTGCAAAAGTCCTTATTGACCCCCTTATTGGGATGCAGGAGTTTCAGCTAACACAGGCAGTTTTCCGCAGCGGCGTTGACGCAAGCAAGGCTAAAGATATCAAGGCGATGATTCGCAAGCTTTATGCGTGTTACATAGCTATTGATGCCAGCCTTACGGAGATAAACCCGCTTGTCATCACCAAGTCCGGTGAAGTTGTCGCGTTGGATGCGAAGATTAACATTGACGATAATGCGCTCTACCGCCAGCCTGAGTTGGAAAAGCTCATGGAAATAGGCGCGGATATGGATGAAATAGAAGCGGAAGCGCGCCGCAAAGGAATTGCCTACGTCCATCTGTCCGGCGGCAACATCGGGGTGATGGGCAACGGTGCTGGGCTGGTAATGACAACAATGGATGTCGTTTCGCGCGCTGGCGGCAGACCGAACAACTTCCTGGATATCGGCGGAGCGGCGACCCCTGATGTCGTGGAAGGCGAGCTTGAACTCATTCTCAAAGACCCTGATGTAGAAGGCATCTTTATTAATGTATTTGGCGGCATCGTTCGCTGCGATACGGTAGCGGAAGGCATCTTGAAGGCATACGGGAAATTACAGCGCAAAGTGCCCATAGTCCTTCGCATGACAGGCACAAACGAGGATAAAGCGCGGCAGATGCTTGAAGGGACGCCACTTGTGTATGAACCTAACACGGAGGCCGGCGCGAAAAAGATAGTGGAAATGGTTGGAGGCAAGCACTAATGGCCATTCTTGCAGATATACACACGAGAGTTCTAATTCAGGGGCTTACCGGCTCCGAAGGCACATTCCATACGCAGCGGATGATGGACTTCGGAACCAATGTCGTGGCCGGAGTTACTCCGGGCAAAGGCGGTTCAACATGGTCTCCATCAGGCACGGCCTGGCGCGCGCCAGTTTTTCACACAGTTGAAGAAGCTGTTTTGCAGACGGGCGCAGATGCTAGCGTTATTTTTGTGCCGAAGCAGTTTGCGCCGGATGCGATTATGGAAGCTGCTTCTGCTGGAGTAGGGCTTATAGTCGCTATCAGCGATGGCGTGCCTGTGAATGATATGTTGAAAGTTTACTCCTACATGGATTACACGTTAGCCCGGCTTATTGGCCCGAATTGCCCCGGTTTGGTTAGCGTTGGTGAGTGCAAGCTTGGCATTATGCCCAACCATATTTTCAAGCCAGGGCCTATCGGGCTCATTTCGCGCAGCGGCACGCTAACCTATGAAGTCGTTGACCAGCTTTCAAACGGAGGGCTAGGCCAGACTACCTGCATCGGCATCGGCGGCGACCCCATCATTGGCACAAGCTTCCTAAGCTTGCTAATGGACTTCGACGCCGATCCGGCGACAGAATGCGTCGTCATCATAGGTGAAATTGGCGGCAGCGACGAAGAAGAGGCCGCCGAGTTTCTTCCTGAGATGACCAAGCCCGCCGTTGCCTTCATAAGCGGCCGCACCGCCCCTCCCGGCAAGCGCATGGGCCACGCTGGCGCTATCGTCAGCGGCGGCAAAGGAACCGCTGAAAGCAAGATCACCGCATTCCAAGAAGCGGGTGTGCCGGTGGCTGACACAATCCCCGACATCGTGCGCTTGTGCAAGGAACAGCTGGGGATGAAGTAATGCTTGAAGACTGTGAAAGCTACGAGATACCTGCGATAACCGACATACTAGAGCAAATCGGCGAAGCGGCCGGCTACATCTGGATGCAGCACTGGGCTGAAGCCAACGCCGGCAATATCTCGGTAAATGTGACCGGCTGGCTAGCGAGCGAAGAACTGCCGTTGCCAGTGCGAAGCATGGCGCTGCATAAGGCGTATCCGGCGCTCGCGGGGCATGTCATCCTAACGACCGTCACAGGCTCGCGCATGCGCGACATCGCATACGATACTGCGGACGGCTGCATGCTCCTGCGTATTGACGGCAGCGGCAAGGCATACAGCGTCCTGGCGGCGTTCAACGCGTCGGGCAGGCCGACTTCCGAGCTTGCGTCGCATCTGTTCATCCACGAGATGTTGCTAGAAACGAAGAGCACCGCCACTACGATTGTCCATACGCATCCACCGGAGTTGGTCGCGCTGACGCATGTTGCCGAGACAAAGCCGGAAGGGTGGCTTAACGACGCGCTGTGGGCGGCGCATGCCGAAGTGAAGATATTTTTTCCCGGGGGGGTAGGGCTTGTCCCATACATCATGCCCGGGTCGGAAGCGCTTGCTGAGGCGACGGTGGAAGCCCTTCGCAGCCATCCAGTCGTCGTGTGGGCGCGCCACGGCGCACTGGCGCTGGGTGAAAATCCGCTGGATGCCTTTGACGCGCTGGACACGCTCAACAAGGCTGCCAGTATCTGGCTGACTTGCCGCGCCGCCGGCCACGAGCCAACGCCGTTAAGCTCGGCCGAACTTTCAGAGTTGGGAAGCTACTTGAAGAAGCTCAAGGGCGAATAACTTATCTGGGGCGGAAGGATTCGAACCTTCGATGGAGGCTCCAAAGGCCCCTGCCTTACCGCTTGGCTACGCCCCAAGACACCGATAACTCTATCATAAAGCAAGAGCATCCAAGCTAGTTGGAGATGTAGCGAACTGCTTATAACCTGAACAGACGAAGCCTAAGGGAATTCCCCACAACCGTTACCGAAGAGAATGCCATTGCCAGTGCGGCGAGCATGGGCTGCATCTGCGGGCCGTTAAAAAGCGTGAGGACACCCGCGGCGATGGGTATCAGCACGACGTTGTAGGCGAACGCCCAGAACAGGTTCTGGCGGATAACCGCTAGCGTAGCGCGTGAGATGCGGATAGCGCGCACGGCGTCGGCCAGCGAGTTGCGCAGCAGCACGATGCCCGCCGATTCGATGGCGATGTCAGTGCCGCGGCCAACGGCGATGCCGATGTCAGCTGCAGTCAGCGCCGGCGCGTCGTTGATGCCATCGCCAATCATCAGCACTCGCTTACCCCGCGCCTTCACTTCGGCGACCTTCGCCGCTTTATCGGCTGGCATCAGCCCGGCGAATACTTCATTGGCGCGCACTTCCTCAACGATGCGCTGCGCGGAAGCCGCGTTATCGCCTGTAACTATTATGGTGTGCATACCCATTCGCTTCAGATCTGCGATTGCATCCGGCGAGTCGGCGCGCGTGCGGTCCTCCAGCAGTATCGTACCCAGCAGCTTGCCTGCCCGCGCAACAAATATCTGCGTGCCTGCGGCGACAAAGGGTAGGGCGATGCCGCGTTCGCTAAGGAACTTCGCGTTTCCTGCGAGAACTTCAACTCCATTATTGACGCCCGATACTCCAAGACCGGCATAGCTCACGAAATCATGTATGTCGGACTTAGGCAGCTTCAGTTCGGCCGCCTTGCGCACGACAGCCTGCGCGAGCGGATGCCCGGAATTGGCTTCTAATGACGCGGCGATATTAAGCAAATCATATGCCGTGACGCCTGCTTGTGGGATAGCCTCGCGCACTTCGGGACGTCCCTCAGTGATGACGCCCGTTTTATCCAGCAAGACGACTTCGGCTTTGCCTGCCATTTCTAGCGCTTCGCCATTGCGCACAAGGATACCGCCCTCCGCCGCTTTGCCGATACCCACTACGAGTGCGGCCGGAGTCGCCAGCCCTAACGCGCACGGGCACGAAACAATGAGCACGCTAATGGCGGCGATGACGGCGTGAGACAACGCGGGCGACGGGCCAAACATCATCCAGGCGACGAATGAAAGCGATGCGATGACCAGCACGACGGGAACAAAAAAGGCAGAGATTGCGTCTGCAAGCCCTTGAATAGGAGCTTTGGACGCCTGCGCTTCCCTGACTAGCGCGATGACTTGCGAAAGAACGGTTTCCGAGCCGACTTGCTCCGCCTTGAATGTGAACGCGCCGTAGGTGTTGACGGTGCCGGTTATCACGCGGTCGCCTGGCGCTTTCTCCACAGGTATCGGCTCGCCGGTGACCATGCTCTCGTCTAGCGCCGAGTTGCCATCAACAAGCGTGCCGTCAGCCGCAATCTTCTCGCCGGGGCGTACCACAACGATGTCGCCAACCTCAATCTCTGCTATCGGGATTTCAACTTCCACTCCGTTACGCATTACGCGCGCATTCGGCGGCGCCAGCTTCATAAGCTTGCGCAAGCTGCCAGATGTCTTCCCTTTCGTCCATTCCTCAATCGTCTTGCCAACGAGGATAAGCGCAATGATTGCCGCGCAGGTCTCAAAGTAGAGCGGCGATTCACCGTGCACATACATAGAAGCGGGTAGGGTGCCGGGGAATATCAGCGACACGGCGCTGAACCAGAAAGCAGCGCTTGCGCCCAAGCCCACCAGGGTGTTCATGTCCGCGCGCAGACGGCGCGTGCTCATCACCATTCCGCGCAAGAATGGCCAACCACCGTAGAAGTAGACGGGGATGGTGAGGATAAACTCCAGCCAGCGCGCCGATGCTGTGTGCACGCCGAAGGCCATTCCGCCCATCGCGATGGCCACAACGCTAGCTGCGAGCACAACGCTAACTGATAGGCGGATAATTGCCCTGCGAAACCTCGCTTGTTCCTGGCGCTCAATGTCCTCGGCGCTGTCGCTGACCAGCTTCGCCGAGTATTCTCCCTCGCGCGCCAGCGCTTCGTTGATTGCGCGTATGTCCAGCGTCTCGCCAATGATGCTCAGCGAAGCCGTGTTAGTCGCTAGGCTGACGGATGCGTTTATTACCCAGGGAAACGACTCCAGGGCGTGAGTAACATGCTTTACGCATACGGCGCAGGTCATTCCTATAATGGCGAGGGTTAATGTCTCAACAACCGGCTCGTAACCAGAAGCGCGTATCATTTGCACGGCTTTAGCAGCATCAAAGTCTTCGGTGATTTCCACAAGCGCCATGCCGTTCACAGGGTCTGCTGTTGCCGATGATACTCCGGCTAATAAGGTGAGCGTTCCTTCTATGGAACGAGCGCATGCTGCGCAGTCCATGCCCTTAATCGGCACCGTTAACCGGCTGTTGGTCATGAGGTTGATACCGAGATATCAGCAGCTTTGGCGTAGCGCTTGACAGTCGCAATCAAATCAGCCAGCCCTTTTCCAGTTACCGCGCTGACGAGAACCGAATCAGGAAACTGCTCCCGCAGGGCTATCAGCGGGCTTTCGTCCCCTATTAAGTCAGCCTTGTTGAATACGACCAGGCGCGGGATGCCGCCAAGCCGGAAGTCTTCAAGTATTTTCGCCCCGCTTTTCAGCTTGAACTCAACGTTTTCTTGCGACGCGTCAACGACATGCAGGAGCAAGTTGCTATCGGCGACTTCGTCCATTGTCGCGCGGAACGCATTGATGAGAGACTTCGGCAGGTCGTCAAGGAAGCCGACTGTGTCGCAAATCACAGCGTTCAAGCCGCTTTCAAGGTATAGATAACGGGCGGCAGGATCCAGCGTTGTAAAGTAACGCTCCGCTACTTCTTCGCCGCTTTTGGTTAGGGCATTTATCAGAGAGGATTTGCCTGAGTTAGTGTAGCCGATGAGGGTTACGGTAAAGACGCCGCTGCGGACTCGCTTTCTGCGCCGCAACTCGCGCACGCTTCTTACATGTTCAAGCTCTTGTTCAAGGCGTGTTACCCGCTTGCGGATGCGGTCTTTCGTCATACGCGTTATCTGCTCTCCGCCGCCGCCGCGCGTCCCCATATCGCCACCAGTGCGCGACATGTCTTTGCCAACTCCAATCACGCGCGGCAGTTGATAGCTTAGGCGCGCCAGCTCCACTTGAAGCCGCCCTTCACTCGTCTTCGCATTCGCCTCAAATATCTCAAAGATGACGTCAGCGCGTGTGAGGATAGGCACTCCCCAGGCTTCCTCCAAGTTGCGCTGGTGGATGGGAGAGAGCGGCGCGTTTGTCACTACGCTGGAAGGTTCAATGTTCTTGATGGCCGATGCTATCTCTTCTACCTGCCCCTTGCCAATAAAAGTGCGCGATGATGGCTTGCGCACGCGGAACTTCATCACGCGGCCGATGGCAAAGTCGCCCGCGATTGTTAGTTCAATGAAATCGTAGTCTTCTTGCGGGTTGCGGCCAGATTGGCTGTAACGTTCGGTAAACAGCCCGGTTTGCTCCTCGGTTAGGGTAGGGGGAGGGCATTTCGGGGCTTGCCTGCGCCGACCCCAATGAGAGGCATCGGAACCATCTACCAGCAATACAAGTGCGAGCTTTTTCACGCTACTATTTTACGCTAAATTGAAGTGTGGCATAATTCGCGAATGTCTAATAACAAAATGCACTTCGTCCCCAAGGGTTGGGGAAGCGAATTATGGATACATAACGACGAGCTTTACTGCGGCAAGAAGCTTGTGCTGCTAAAAGGCAAGCGCTGCAGCTTGCACTACCACAACCTGAAGACAGAGACGTTTTACGTGCAATCGGGTAGAGTCCGGATGGAGCTGAAGTACCCCGATGGGACGGCGAATACTATCATTCTTGAAACGGGCGATTCGCTTCACCTACCCCCCGGGACAATTCACCGGTTTACCGGCATTGAGGACGCTGAAATCTTTGAGTTCTCAACTCAGCATTTTGACGAGGACTCAATCCGCTTGGAGAAGGGCGACTAGGGCTAATCGCCTGCGCTGAAGTAATCCTGGATAGCGCTTTCGGCTGACCGCGACATCTCCTCAAACTTCTCGCGCCCGCCTTCCGCTAGCGCTCGCGACATCACCAGTGGAGCACCACCTGCAGTGCGTTGGACCATGGCGCTTGCGCCAACGGCGGAGATATAAGTCCGGTAAGCCTTGATAGCCTCCAGTGTCTGGAAGCTTGCCTTCTCGGCGAATTCAGCGCTGCTTAACAAAGCATCGGCAGTATCCAGCTTTAGCGAAAGCTGAGTGACGCCGGTTGGCATCGCAAGCTCGCGCCGGTTGAACTCAATATCTTCAAGGAGCTTGCGCGCAAGATTTGAAGCGTTCGCCTGCGCTTTCGCTTGGCCTTTCCTTTTGCCAGCGGCGGAAGTCAGCACAATGACTTCAACAATCGTTAAGATGACGAGAACGACGACGATGACTATGATCAGAGATGTGCTCACGGTTATTCCCTCCTGGGCGCTCATATAATACACGATGGAGTGGGGTTGCTTGAACTACTAGCGATTGTGCGGGACAATGAGACCATGTTACTTAGAGCAACAGCGACGGTTATCCTTGTTGGGTTTGTTCTCGTTTCTATGGGATGCGCTTCTAAGGCGCGGAAAGAGGCCGAATTTCTCCAGGCTGCCTTAAAGCAGGATGCAAAAGGCCCTGTTGAAACGAAGATTTCCTACGGCACAAGCACGGCGGGCATAGCTATACAAACGGTAACTATATCGTTTTTAATAGACATAGGGGTTTTGACCTACCGCGACACGGTGAACGCGTTATTCCTAAGCCGGGGATATACACAGGCGATGAATTTATCTACACCAAACGAGTTCAGTATCGCCTACGGCGGTTTGGATGGCAAAATATACGTGGAAATCCTGGCTGAAGTTGCATTACCGTCGGCCGCTGAAATGACACAACTGCCAGAAGAAGATATGCCTAAAGAGCCATCTAAAGACGCTCACGATGCGCCTACAATGCCTCCTAGCGATGCTAAACCGCCTATTAGCATAAATGGTATTGGGGCGCGTAACAAAAAGGAAAAGGATACTAAGCCTAAAGATCCGAAGAACATTCATCGGGTCACAATCAAGATTAGCTACTAGTGCAAAGAGAATTAGCCACCTGATAACCCGATAATGGAATTATCACTACATTCAAGGCTACTTTAGCATTAGCCTGCTTTGTAACCCCGTTAGATTTAGGGATTTAGCATCGCACAATCATTATGTAACATAATAAGTATTATGCGACTTATAGCTTAAGCTTAAATAAGCTAAAAGCTCAAACACTTCTTGAAGGCGTAAAGAGGAAGCTAAGATTAGACTGCCTACCCTTACGGTGACTTGATGTGAGCGTGGTTGATAATGTCAGTGAACTTTAGCGGGATCGTATGCAACTCGGTTACGCTCGGCAAACCTTCATCCCCTTCCAGAGGTGTCTGAAGCGCCGTCAGCAGCGCGTTAGCAGTATCAAGGCTAGTAAGCACAGGTATATTGCTCTCAACTGCTGCCCTTCGGATAAGACGCGCTTCAATCTCGGCAGTGCGGTTATCAGAAATTGTGTTGATGATGAGCCTAAACTCGCTGTTGCGCAGGCGGTCAATGATGTTCGGCCGGCCTTCAGTAAGCTTGTAAACTGGCATAGCTTCAATTCCGTGCTGCTTAAAGTAAGCAGCCGTGCCAGTCGTCGCAAACAGCCTAAACCCCAGCTGCGCATAGCGCTGCATTAAGTAGAGGGCTTCTTCCTTATCCTTGTCTGCGACGGTGCACAGAAGCGGTATAGCCTTGGTATGTTGTTCGTGGAACTCGGGAATGCGCAAGCTGGCGGCAATCATTGCCTTCTTGAGCGCTTGGGGAAATGTCGCGGCAATTCCCATTACTTCACCGGTGCTCTTCATCTCAGGGCCAAGACCTACATCAACCTGGATCATCTTGGCGAAGCTGAACACCGGCGCTTTCACGGCGTAATGCTTGCCATCGGGCATCAAGCCGGTTGGAAGCCCAAGCTCTTTAAACGTTCGCCCTGTAATAGCGAGTATCGCCAGAGAAACCATCGGTATGCCAGTAACTTTACTCAGAAACGGTATCGTCCGCGACGCGCGAGGGTTCACTTCAATGACAAACAACTCGCCCTGCTCGTCAAGAACAAATTGGATGTTGATGATGCCAAGCGCAGAAATGCTCCGCGCGATACGTTCAGAGTATTCGCGCACGAGCTCGCGCTGCTCTTTGCTCAGCGACACAGGCGGGTAAACGGCCATGCTGTCGCCGCTGTGGATGCCAGCGCGCTCAATGTGCTCCATAATGCCGGGGATGATGATGTCTTCGCCGTCGCTGATGAGGTCAACCTCAAGCTCGGTGCCACGGTAGTACTTGTCAATGAGCAGCGGCTGGCCCTGGAACGCGTACTCGTTAGCGTTGATGTAGCGGGTAAGACTTTCGGCGTTATAGATAATTTCCATCGCGCGTCCGCCAAGCACGTAGCTTGGGCGGACCAGCACAGGGAAGCCGATGCGCTCCGCAACATCTATCGCTTTGGCGTAATTGGTGACAGTGCCGCCTTTCGGGCGGGGGATGTTAAGCCGTGCCATCAAGCCGTCGAACTTCTCGCGGTCTTCGGTCGTATCTATGCCCTCTTCGGTAGTGCCCAGAATTGGCACTCCTGCCCGCGCGAGCTCGCCGGCGATGTTAATCGCAGTCTGCCCGCCAAACTGTACGACAACGCCTTTTGGCTTTTCCCGTTCAACGACCGACAGCACTTTCTCCAGCGTTATTGGCTCAAAGTAAAGCCCATCGCTCATGTCAAAATCGGTGGAAACAGTCTCAGGATTGTTGTTGATGATTATTGCGTCATAGCCCAACTTAGACAGCGCCATCAGCGCATGGACGCTGCAGTAATCAAACTCAATGCCCTGCCCGATGCGGATAGGACCGCTGCCGATGACAAAAACCTTTTCGCGCCCACGGCTTTCACGCGGCCTCGCATCATGCGCCCTACCCTTCGTGCTGTAGAAATAAGGCGTCTCGGCCGAGAACTCGCTGGCGCATGTGTCCACGGCTTTAAATACAGGCGGCTGGCCGATTTCATCTCGCAGCTTGGTTACTTCAGCCTCTTCAAGTTTCCCAATGCGCGACAGCAGCTTGTCCGAGAAGCCGTGCGACTTGAGCCAGTCCATCTGCTCGCGCGAGATATTCAGCACTCCTTCTCCCTTCAGCATTGTCTCAGCCTTCACCATGTCTGAGAACTGGCGAAGAAAGTAAGGGCTGATGTGCGTCAGCTTGGCAAGGTATTCAACAGAGTGGCCGCGGTGCAGTGCCTCAAACAAGGCGAATATGCGCCCGTCCGTCGGCGTGCTTAAATAAGAGAGCAGCTCAGCGTCATTAAGTTTGAGGAAACGCCAAGTGTGAAAGCTCCAGAGCTTCACTTCAAGGCTATCTAACGCCTTTAAAAATGCGCCTGAGAAGGTGCGGTCTATAGCCATCACTTCGCCGGTACTCTTCATCTGAGTGCCCAAGCGGCGGTCTGCATCAGAAAACTTATCAAACGGCCACTTAGGGATCTTCATCACTACATAATCAAGCGCAGGCTCAAAGCTCGCCATCGTCTGGCCGGTAACCATATTGGGTATCTCGTCCAATCGGAAACCCAGCGCGATTTTGGCGGCGACGCGGGCAATAGGATAGCCGGTCGCTTTGCTCGCAAGCGCAGAGCTGCGCGATACCCGCGGGTTCACCTCTATCACATAAAAGCGCATGTCGGTCTGGCTCAGCGCATACTGCACATTGCATCCGCCCTCAATCTTTAGAGCGCGGATAATCGCCAAGGATGCGCTGCGCAACATTTGGTATTCGCGGTCAGAAAGCGTGAGCGATGGCGCAACGACGATTGAGTCGCCCGTATGGATGCCCATCGGGTCAATGTTCTCCATGTTGCATACCGTTATGCAGTTGTCCGCCCCGTCTCGCATTACCTCATACTCAAGCTCTTTCCATCCAACTACGCATTCTTCAATTAGCACTTGGTGGTTCAGCGAATACACAAAGCCGCGTGTTACGATATCGCGGAATTCTTCAAGGTTGTAGGCAATGCCGCCGCCAGTGCCGCCTAGCGTGTAGCCTGGGCGGATAATCAGCGGAAAGTCATGGGTTTCGGTGAAGCTCATCGCCTGCTCAAATGTATTCGCGGTAATGCTCGGGGGAATGGGCATCCCGATGGAGTTCATCGTGTCCTTAAACAGCTCGCGGTCTTCGGCGCGGGCGATGG
>JBBIJQ010000064.1:0-10690 GCA_037445915.1 Planctomycetales bacterium
GCGAGGCCCTGTAAGGGCGTCACGCCGAGCACGCGCACCGGCGCTTCAACATTCAGCGCGACGACGTTGCTTGCGTCTCCTATGCCGCCCTCTCCGTCCATCGGCACGACCCGCCAGTATGTGTATGCAGGCTGGTCGCCGAGGTTGTATGCGAACGCCAGGCGCGCGTTGCCTCTGCCTTCATCGGGAAGCTGCACGGTAGTTGTTTGCGTGAACGGGCCTTGCTGCTGGTCGCCGCCCTGAATGGAATACTGCGCAAGCTCGCTGCCGAAATACTGTGCAAGCTGCGTCACATCCTCCACGCCTATCTTCCCGTTTCCGCTGCCGTCAATGACGGCTTGAATTCAATCGGGCGCGGTTTCGGCATCGTAAGTCTCGTTGTAGTGCATCGCCAGTGGCGTTATGTCGCTGACGCCGACTACGCCGTTTTGGTCGTAATCGCCTAGGTTGCGGTAATGCCACGACAGCGTGAAGTCCCCGTTCGTCTCGCGCGTCGCGGTCAGGTCGTTAACCTTGTTTGCCGCGCCGGATGGGGGATAGACACAATTTTGGTAGATGGTAGCTCGTAGTTCGTAAATAAGGCAGACTTCATAGCGCCTTTGAGGTTATCCCAAGCCTTCTCATCCACGCCTTCAGGCCTCTCCAATGCGTCAAGCTCCGCAAGCGCGTCTTGCAGCGTGTATGTCGCAGGTGTAATGGAAATGGAAGCAGAACGGCGAGCGTGGTGGCCGCAGGAAGGGAAAGCCAATGCGACGCAGGCGAAACCTGCCGCAGCAACAAGGATTCCCCGCAGGCTATGTTGTAGCCTCATAGATGAGACCTCTTCGCCGCCAATGCGCATGTGAATGCACATGGCAAGCTGCTCTATCATAAAGTGCGCATGGCAGTTAGCCAAGCGCTGGGAAGCAGCTGTTAAAACTTGGTTTTGCCGGACAGGTTGAAGTCCTTGACCTTCATCACTGGCACAACCGCCCCTCCGCCAAAGAACGAGGAGCTGAAGCGCTGGGCGCTCGTCATCCCTTCGTTGTTCGCCATCGCGGCAAGGATGTTTTGCGTGTAGCGGAAGTTTTTCAAGCCCTTGGTAATCTTGCCGTTTTCAATGAGGAACGTGCCATCGCGGGTCATTCCCGTAATGACGGTTTCCATCGGGTTCACGACGTTGCTGTAGTGGAAGCGGCTGATGAGGATGCCGTAATCGGTTGAGGCGATAAGCTCGTCTTTAGTTTTCGTCCCCGGCGCCATGACGAGGTTCACCGGCAGCGGCTCTTCAATGCCAAGGAAATGGCCCGTGGAGTTCACGCCCTCTTTCTTCGCGGTCTTCCAGGAATGGGCGTAGCCTTGAGCGACACCGTTCTCAATGAGTATCAGCTTCTGCTTCGGCATGCCTTCAACATCAAAAGGCATGCCCATCGTGCGCGGGTCTCCCGCTTCGTCGTAGATTGTGATGTTGTCGCCGGTTATTTTCTGGCCGAGCTTGCCGACAAGGAAGCTTTCCTGGTCGTGGTAGGACTTGGCTGAAAAGCCGAGCCATGATAGATACATCATCATCGTGGCGACGGCTTCTTCTTCAAGAATGGCAGTGTATTTGCCGACTTCAACCTCGTCGCTTGGGTTGCGGCTGGCTTCGGCGGTTTCAAGCGCGCCGGCAGCGCATTTCGCGATATCAAGCTTGCTAAAGTCGCGCTGGAAATCTTCGCGGTATCCGCTGCTGTCTTCGCCGGTGTAAAGGACGGTGATCTGCGCAGCCGTCGTGTTGCACATTGCCTTGACGCCGTGGGAGTTCACAACGGCCAATGAAACGACGGTATTGGAGAGAGTTCCAGCAGCCTGGTAGCTCGCGCCCGCAGTATCAAAGACATGTTTTAAAGCGGCCGCGCGCTGGGCAGGGGTTACCATTGCCGTATTCTCGTGGTAATCAACTTTGATAGGGTATTCAAACTTACCTTCGGGAAGCCCCGCCCAGTTATCATCCTCCGCCGCGACATCAGCGAGAGCGCAAGCATCAGAGACAGCCTGGCGCAAGCCCTCTTTCGTAAGGACATTGCCGGTCGCCTTTGCCACGCGCTTGCCCTTGGCGGCGCGGACAGTTACCGATGCGTTGCGCTCAAAGTTGTTCTGGTGAATCTCGCTGTTGGCAAAGCGCGTTAGCGCTGAATCAGTGGCATAGATCACGAGTTCGGTTTCATCTGCCCGACTTTGCTTCAAAGCATCCTGCGCCATTTCCATAACATCAGCCGCGAGTTTCTTCGCGTTTTCAGAGGTCATATAGAAGTCTTTGTATGACATTAGCTATCTCCTTTATCCTCGGATACCAACCTGGACATTGCGGAACCGCGAAGGGGCAGTGCCGTGGGCGACGTGGGCGGTCTGGCCAGGCTGGCCTTTGCCGCAGTTCGGCGTTCCCCAAATGACCCACTCCTCAGGCCCGCAGATGCGGTCAAGGCTGCTCCAGAACACGGGCGTTATTCCAGTGTAGTTGGGGTTGCGCAGCATCCTGCCGAGCTTGCCGTTTACGATTTCCCATGCGATTTCGCAGCCGAACTGGAAGTTCAGGCGGCGGTCGTCAATGCTCCAGCTCCGGTTAGTGGACATAAAGACGCCTTCTTTGGTGTCGGCGATCATCTCTTCCAGCGTCCCTGAGCCGGGCTCCAAATTGATATTCGTCATCCTAATTATTGGAACGCGGTTCCATCCGTCGGCGCGGTTCGTTCCGTTGGAACGCGTATCGCCGCAGATGCGCGCATATTCGCGGTTGGTTAAGTAGTTGAGGAATATCCCGTCTTTGATGATATCCACGCGCTGCGCCTGAACGCCATCATCGTCGTAGCCAAAGCTGCCCAGGCCGCCGGGGAGAGTCGCATCGGCTGTAACATGCATAAAGTCGCAGCCGTACTTATAGTTGCCCTTCTTCTCCAGCGTTGCAAAGCTCATTCCAGCGTATGCGGCTTCGCTTCCCATCACGCGGTCAAGCTCAATGGGATGGCCAATGCTTTCATGCACTTGCAGCGCGAGCTGCGGGCCGTCCAGGATGAGCGTAGTCGTGATGCTTGGGCACTCGTCGGCGGAGAGGAGCTGCACCGCTTCGGTGGCGATGCGTTCGGCGTTGCCGGGCAGGTCGTATTTGCGGATGCACTCATAGCCAGCGGTGTGGAACTGCCCACGGAAGGAGTTGGGGTAGCACCGCCGCTGCATCTCGTTGCCGCCCACTGCGACTGCTTCCAGACCTGCTCCGCACTCAATGATGGTCTGCTCAATGTTGCTGCCTTCCGTGTTGACAAAGAGTTGGTGCTCGCGGAAAGCGTCAAAGCTGGAAGTCGCGTTGGTGACTCCGCTGACTTTGCTCATCGTTTCATTGGTGGATATAAGCAGTTTGAGCTTGTCCTCAATGCTTATGGCAAATGGGTCTTCCTGCACCGGCGTTTTCCAGACGTCCACGTGCGGCGGCTCTTCAACCAGGTTCACATCGTGCTTTTTCAGCGTCGCGGAAGCTTCCGCGATTTCCACTGCAAGCTTCGTTATGCGGGCGATTTCCTGCGCGCTGGTGTCGCGGGAACTGGCGAATCCCCAGCAGCCTTTGTGCAGCACGCGCACGCCAAAACCGGCCTCGGACGTTTTCGCCATCTCTTCAAGCAGCCCGTTCTTGACCCCGATACTCTCGGTTTCGGCGTTAATGATGCGGATGTCGCCGTATTGGACGCCAGACATAGCCGCAGCGTTAAGGAAACTGTCAGTGAGTTCCTTCATTGTTCCTCCTGTTGGTGCTCTTGGCGCGGCAGTTGTGCCAGCGCCGGGATGCAAACGAAATTATAGCTTGAAGCGGCCTTAGAAGGCTAAGGCGGCATTTGTTAGGTTTCCCAATAAGTCTCCTCAGGCACGCGGCGGAAGCGCGGCTCACGGCTTTCTTCGCGCGCACGCAGGAGTTCATAGATGTTGCCGCAGTTAGCAACGCGAAGCTCCTGGCGAACAATATCGCAAAACTCCTTTGGCGCGGTCTCAAGTAGCGCAAGGAGCATCAGGCAGATGCATCGCTCGCCCATCTCGCTGTAAACAGGCCCGAAGCCCAGCCGCGCGTCAGAGATTCGACCAAAGGTTAGCCTCACAAGTTCCTCACCCCGGCGTTTAGCCAAGGATGTTTGCAGCCGCTCTAACTCAATCCCAAAAATGCCAAGCACCTCGTTTGGCTGCCCAGACTTCAAGTGCGCGGCAGCCATAAGCTCGGTGCGCGGCAGTTCTGCTTGCCATTGCAGGGGGGATGAAAGGGCTTTTGCGCTGAACGTGCCTGAGAACCAGCCTTGAGCAAGCTCAGTGAACAGGTCGTATCCGTCGCCAGCCTTTCCTCCAGCAGCCAATCCATACCATGCGGCAAGGACACAATGCAGAGCGAAGTGAGCCGGTGCAGAATAATTCTCCGGCGTGACAGGCGGCAAGTCGCGTGGTGTCAGCCTCACGTCTGATGCAGCCCTGATTAGCGCCAATGCTAGTGCAGCCTCAGGCGCAGTCCCGCCCGCAAAGGCATCGTTGAATTCGTGAAGCAATGATGTCGCGGCATTCGAGCCCTCGGTTAGCGCTTCAACGAACACGCGAGACACATAGAGTCTGCGATCTCCGCGCGCGCGATTGCGCGCATCCTCAAATGCTTTTACCGCTTCGCCGTAGCTTCCCGATGACTGGTGGTGGAACATCAGGTAGATGCCCGCCCTGACAGCGGCATCCCGAAGCGAATCGCGTTCTATTTCCTGCGCATGAAAATCGTTTATTGCGCGGTCTGATAGAGCCTGCTTCACCTTCGCGAACGCCTGCACTTCCTCCATCTTTGCTGTGGAGCGCGCTAACCTGTCTTGTAGCAAGTTTAGGTGCTTGTCGTAGTCGCGCATCTCCTTAGTCTGCGAATTGAACAGCCATAACACTTTACGCGGCTCAGGCTTGGAGTTGTCAGCAAGGAAAATGCGAAGGTCGGCCTCGTTGCGTTGGCGCTCGGATAGGGCCGCAACCAGCTTATCTTGGGCTATGCGGAGGTCGTCAGCGCAAGCGCTCTTGGTCTTGAGCAGCTCGGTCACTTTCATCGCTGAAAGGTCGCTGCGGCGCGCAAGCACGGCGTAGTCTTCCGGGCGCATCCCTTGGGCGTAGAAGTGGCAGACCAGCGCCCTAAGGTAGCCGGCGTTCTGGATGCGCGGCATCAAGGGAAATGGCATAGGCTAATTCTATCACCCAACCCCGCATTTCGTGTGATATTATCTCGCGGAATGGGTACAAGCTCCCCGAAAGCTGCTTCCATAAGCCTGAAAGCTGTCATAGAAGGCTTGGATACTGACGCCAGGACCAAGCTTGCTAAATATGCGGAGCTTATATTCCATTATCGTGATGTAGCACGGCTAACCGCGATTAAGTCCGTGGATGAAGTCCGGGAAGTCCTCGTTGAGGAATCGCTTGCGCTGAAGCCGTTGCTGAAAGCGGGAAGCGGAGATGTGGCCGACTTTGGCAGTGGCTCAGGTATCCCCGGTATCCCTTTAGCCATAGCGCTTCCCGGCATTCAGTTTGTTCTCTACGAGCGCTCCGCGCGCAAAGCAGGCTTCCTGCTTATCGCGGTAGGCGCACTCGGCATCAAGAATGTGGCCGTCGCCCAGGATGACCCATTGCGCATGGATCCCGCACTTGGATGGCCACGATTGGTCTCCCGCGCTTCTGTCTCTTGCGAACGACTTGGCGAAATAGCGGCGAAGATGCTTGTTAACGGCGGAGAGATGTTTGGGTTCTTAAGCGAAGCGATGGCGATGGGTTTTGGCGAAGGTTTACCCATGGGCTTGCGGCTCATAGAGCTTCGGGGTTACGCTGGCGCATCCCGCAGCGGCTTTGTTTACCGGATAAAGTGGGAGGCTGCCGTCAAATGACTTGTATCGCCATCGCTAACCAGAAAGGCGGGGTGGGGAAGACCACCACGTGCATTAACCTAGCTGCCGCGCTTGCGGCGGCGGGTAAGCGCGTGCTGCTCATTGACATGGACCCGCAGGCGCATGCTTCTAACGGGCTTGGCGTTCCTGAAGCAGAAGGCATCCTTACCATTACCGACCTGCTTATGGAGCAGTGCGACCTTGCCGAAGCGCTGCGCACAACCAGCCAGGAAGGCTTATACATAATCCCAGCGGGGCAGGGGCTCACGAGCTTTGAAATCAACCCGCCTGCCGGCCGCGAGAGCAGGTTCCTCCTTAAGCGTGTGATTGCTGGAGTAAGCCGAGGTTGGGATTACATTTTCCTTGATGCTCCGCCCGCGCTGTCGCTGCTAACGGTTAACTGCCTCATAGCTGCAAACAAGCTGATTATCCCTGTGCAGTCCGAGTATTTCGCGCTGGCAGGGTTAGTGCGAATGGTGCAGCTTATTGAGATGATGCGCAACGAGCACAACCCGAAGCTGGAACTACTTGGCGTATTGATGACGATGCATGACAAGCGCACGAGGCTTGCCGAAGACGTTGAGAGCGAGTTGCGCAATAACTTCGCAGGGCCGGTATTCAAGACGGTCATCCCCCGAAGCGTCCGAGCAGCCGAAGCGCCGTCATACGGTATGCCGGTAGTGCAGTATGCGCCCGGCTCATCCGCCGCGCAAGCATACGTCGCGCTGGCGCAGGAGATGCTTAGCATGCGTTAGCCCGAGTAGCGCGCATAACAAATACAGATATTCAGTTGTGGAGAATCTTGTAGTAAGGCATTAAAATGTGGTATAATAGAGCTAGCTACCTCAAGGAGAGGTAATCAGTATGGGATATTGTTGTGCCATCGGTTCTTCGCCTTTATCGCCGGGCCAGACAAAGGATTGGCTGCCACCAGGCGAAGTTAGAACCTGCATCATTAAGTTCACGCGGGCCCCTAATGCGCCAGACCGCTGCTCAACCTTTATAATACACTGGGAGTGCGTAAATCTAATTGCTGAATGCGCCAGTGGCGAATACGTCAGCTCGGGAAGTCCAATGCCTGTTCTTAAGACAAGGCCGGGTTGCGAGAACTATGTTACTTGGCAGCCATCGGCTGCGCCGTGCGTAAGACCACATAGCTTCCAATGGTTGCCGAATCAACCCGACGGCTTTAGCTGGCTGGTTGAAACATGCCCATGTTGATTGGAAGAGGTGCTATAGTGAAAAAACAAGCGATACATGTCTTGATTACGACCATGCTTTTAGCCGCCTCTGCCTCTGCCTCTGTCTCTGTTTCAGCAAATGTGCAAGACAATGCTATCAGGGTATCCGGGACTGGCTCAGATGTAAGTTTGCTCGGCCTTGAACTGGCTGTCTATAAGATGGAAGTTGATAGGTTCATTGCTGTTGAAGGACTTGCTCCTGCGGATGAGAAAGATCTCATACAGAATGGATACCTGTTCTTTCTCCCGGCTCTAACAGCAGTAAAGTGGGAGCAATCCGACGGCCTGCTTACACTCTCAACCGTAGATGCCAGCGTCCAAATCCCGTTACCCGGGTCGGAAGTCTATAAGCAGCGGCAAAAAGCGCTGAAAGAAACCACGCTTTCCGCAGCACACAGCTTCAGGCGAATGGCGGATGTCACGCCTGAAGATGTGGAAAAAGGGCTGGTCTCGCTGGACGAATGGCAGACGCTGAAAGCTTATTCTGAGAGCAATGAGGAATGGCGGCAGTTATGCTGGGCACGCTCGCTGGCAACAACAATCGCACACGCTGTTCAGGCTTACCGGCTGCAAAACCCGCACAATCCCGAGTATCCTACGCTAGAGGAATTGCTGGAGTTTGCAGGCAAAGTGAATCCGGCGGCATGGAATTCACCGCTAACCGGTTACTACATGAAGCTTCAGCCCTATCAGTCAACGATGGACCCGTATTACTTGGGCGGCGGCGATAGCTGGGAGCTAACCGTGCCTCTGTTCGGCGCAGGCGGTAATAAGCCTAACGCACATTCGTTCTTTTTTACGGGTAAGCATTTCAAGCCCGGTGAGTATATACGCGTAGGTTACGGGCCTGGCACTTACCGCATCGGCGGAGTGCTCATGTCTTATTGAGAAAGGGGACAAGGGCGTTTCCCGATATGCTTGTAAGCAAAGGTAGCCCATCAAGTTTGAGCGCGAAATTACTAGATGCTTGAAACTCTAGCTCTTATTGCGCGTCCATTCCAAGCGCAGCTGCCAGCTTTCTGATTTCCACCATGCACGCGTGAAATTCATCAATCGTGAGCGACTGCTTCCCATCGGAAAGCGCGGCTGACGGTTCGGGGTGAACCTCCACCAGCGCGCCGTCTGCGCCTAAGGCCAGAGCAGCCTTCACCGCGTCGCAAATAAACTGCGGGCGGCCGACGGAATGGCTGGGGTCAATGATGACCGGCAGGTGCGTCACGCTCTTGAGGATAGGCACAGCCATTAAGTCAAGCGTGTTTCGCTGTGCAGGGTCAAAGGTGCGGATGCCGCGCTCGCAGAGAATGACTTGCGTGTTGCCTTCGGACATCACGTGCTCCGCCGCCATGACCAGCTCGTGCAGAGTGTTGCCGAAACCGCGCTTTAGCAGCACGGGCTTTGCCTGTTTACCTGCGGCATGAAGCAGCGGGAAGTTCTGCATGTTGCGGCTGCCGAGCTGGATAATGTCTGCTACCGCGCTAACCGCATCCATTTCGTCAATGGACATAAGTTCAGTCACGCTGAGGATGCCGTATTCCGCCTTCACGCGCGCGATGATGTCCAGCCCTTCCTGGCGCAAGCCCTGGAAAGAGTAGGGGGAGGTTCGCGGCTTGAAAGCGCCGCCGCGCATAAAGTGCAAACCTTCAGATGAAACGGCCTTGGCGGCTTCTCGGACTTGCTCGTAGGTTTCAATGGCGCATGGGCCTGCAATGATGGTGAACGCGCCTTCGCCGATGGACAAGCCGCCGGCCTGGATGGTCGTAGAGTGGGCAGTATCGTGCCTGCCAGCGAGCGGGTAATCACGGGGGTTCAGCATCCCGTCAAGCAGTGGGGAGTAACGGCACTGGTGTTCACCTAAATCCATGACAGGCCGTATCTTAGCACACGCTTAGGACTCGAACACGCGAAGCACGGCGGCCGTGAAGGTTTCCATGCCAACCTGCACTAGTTCAACCTTCCCCGGTGCGCGGGGAAGCACGAACACAACGCGGCCTTGCGTGACTTTCTTGTCGGTTCCGATGGTTCCCCAAAGTAATTGCGCCAAGTGCGTCGGGTCGGTTACCTGCTGCAATTGGAAACCGCATGCGGCGAGCGCGTCAGCGAGCGCTACTTCCGTCCCTTTGGCCAGCATTCCAAGTTCGCGCGAGATCTCCAGCGCAATGAGCATCCCGCTTGCTACGGCATCGCCGTGCGCGACGCGCCCGCCGTAATTCGCTTCTATGGAATGGCCTGCGGTGTGGCCGAAGTTTAGGTGCTGGCGCTTGCCATGGTCGTACATGTCGTCGCTGATGTATGAGGACTTAATTCGCAGTGCCTGTTGCACAGATTTCTCGGTTGCTTCCTTGTCCCCGTCCAAGACTTTTGGGATATTGCCGGTAAGGGCGTCAAGTTCCTTCGGCCCGGCGAGGAACGCCATTTTTACCGCTTCTATCAGGCCGTTGCGCAGGTGCTCTTCCCCGAGCGTGTCCATGAACGCGAAGTCCAACACTGTGAGGGAAGGCAGGTAGAACGAGCCGACCTGATTCTTGTTGCCCAGGAAATTCACGCCGTTCTTCCCGCCAAGAGTCGCATCCATCATCGCGAGCAGCGTCGTGGGAAAATGCACTATCGGCAGCCCTCGGTGGAACACGCTGGCGATGAAGCCTGCGGTATCAAGCAGGCTGCCGCCGCCGATGGCGGCGATGTAGTTGTCGTTGCGCGTAGCGCCCATTCTCGCCAGCGAACGCAGCGTGGTCTCAACCGTCGGCAGCGTCTTTGACGCTTCCCCGATGGGGAGCAGCAATTGCTGCGTGTCGGCGAGAAACGGCGCGGCGTTTACGGCTTCAGCCCAAAGAGAATGGACGCGCTTGTCTATCAGGAGCACGGGAACTCGCCCGCCGAGCACCTTGGCAGCATTTGGCGCGGCAGCCTCTATCACTTTCATGGTGAGCTTGGAAAGTGGCGAGGCGATGACTTCCTGAGTCTTCGTGATCGTGCTCGTAACGCTAAGCACGTTAGCAGATTTTCCGCTAGCTTTTAAAGGCATGTAATATCACTCTTGCGATGGCTTTAGACGTCAATCCGTTCGCGCTCACAACCAGTTCGGCATCGCGGTAGCGCTGTTCCCGCTTAGCAAAAAGCTCACGTAGCCCATTCATCCCATACTGCCGGACTAGGGGCCGCATTCGGCTTGTCTTGGAAATCCTTTCCCAAAGAGCCTCGTACGGCCACTCAAGATATACAATAAACCCGAAAACCTTCAGTTCGTCAAGGGCTTTCCCGTTAAAAGGAAGGCCTCCACCTGTAGCGATGACCAGCTTTCGCTGCATCGCCAGCTCGCGCGCCACACTAAGCTCAAGTTCGCGGAAGCGCTCTTCGCCGAATCGTTCAAAGATGGCTGAGATGCTCATCCTTGCAGCGCGGGCGGCGAGGATGTCCGTGTCGGTGAACTGCCTGCGCATGTTTCTGGCCAGGATTCGCCCTACTTCCGTCTTGCCGGCGCCCATGAATCCCGTGAGCACGATGTTCCGCTCCGGGCTTGTGCATCCTTCGCCATCAAACATGCGCGCTGATTATACCCTATGC
>JBBIJQ010000065.1:0-10490 GCA_037445915.1 Planctomycetales bacterium
CGCCCTGAACTGCCGCAACTCCCCAGCGCCTATATGCGGAGATAATTCGCTTTCACTGCCGGCCATCGTCGCCCTCCCAGCTTTGGTGCAGGAATGCAAGCGTCTCGCTTGAGAACTTTCCAATAAACTTGATTTCAGGAACGAGGCAGCGACCGAAGGCTTCTTTCACCGAGCGCTTGCCCAGCACCATTAGCTCCAGTACGTCATCGCTGGAAGCCCCGCCGCTATTCAAAATGAAGTTCGCGTGCTTGTCGGAGTAAACGGCGCCGCCGCATCTCTTTCCCTTCATCCCTGCGCGGTCAAGCAGCGCGCCGGCATACTCGCCGGCAGGGTTGAGGAAGACGCAGCCTGCGCTTGGCGTTTCAAGAGGTTGCATTTGCTGCTTTCGCTTTATCGTTTCTCTCACTCGCGCGCGGGTGTCATCAGGGGAGTCAGGCTTAAGCCGCAGTAACACTGCTATCACGTAATTTCCCATCAGCCCGCAGCGCCGGTAGCCCATTGTATGCTTTGAGGCGGGAACCACCGAAATGCCGCCGTCATTGGGCGATACCTCAACCAACCAGGCATCATTCTTCAGCGCTTCCATGAAACCCTGCGCGTTCATTGCGACGGCGCCGCCAACACTACCCGGTATTCCCGCTAAACTCTCAACGCCGCTCAATCCAAGCTCCGCAGTAAAAGATGTAAGCTTTGAGATTGGCGCGCCCGCCTCAACATACACGCACCTGCTCTTGTCCTCTTCGGGTATCGTGCTCCCGAAAAGCTCTTTTTCACCTGGCAGTTCGCGCAGCAAGGCGCATCTGGCAATGCGCGCAGTATAAATAAGCGGTTCTGCGACTCCATCTTTGCTGAACAGCACATTGCTCCCACGCCCAAGGACATGGAAAGCGCGCCCTTGATCGTTTAACGAGCCGACCGTTTCGGAAAATTCCCTTGGGGAGCGCGGGAAAATGACTTCGGAAGCTATGCCGCCAATCCGCCAGGTGCAATACCCGCGCAGGTTAACGTCCATTTGACGATCAGTATTCAACTTCCTGCTTCGTCTCAAACAAGCCAGCGCGCTCAATCTCAGTTCCTTCGGCCAAAGAACGCAGATGAGCTGGGTAGGGGAGCTTCTTGTCGCGGAGGAATGCGGCAAGGTCAATCGCGACGTTATAAATGTCGCCTGCGCCTACTGTCAGGACGATGTCGCCGCTGGCGAGTGTTTTCTTGAGGTAAGTGAGTATCTCTTCGTTGCGGAGGATTACCTTCACTTTGCCTGGAGGGTAGGTCCGTTCAAAGAAGCTGTAAAGGTACTCGGTAGTGATGCCTTCAATCGGCTTCTCCAGCGCGGAGTAGATATCTGCGAGGATGATTTCATCTGCGTTCACAAAAGAGTCGGGAAACCGCGCCGCTAGCCTCTGGCTGCGAGTGAAGCGGTGCGGCTGGAAGACCACGCGCACCCTGCGGTTCTTGAACCCCGATACAGCGTCCAGCAGCGCGGAGATTTCGCTGGGGTGGTGCGCGTAATCGTCAACAATGAGGATATCATCGCGCTCCAATATGCGGTCAAAGCGCCGCACAACGCCGGGAAAGTTCTCCAGCCCGAAAGCGGACTTGCCGAAGTCGATGCCGCAAAGGCTTGAAACCGCAATCGCGGCGAGCGAGTTGCGGATGTTGTAGATGCCAGGCAGCCTAAGCGAAATGCGGCCGAGTTCTCTAGATAACTTGTTTACCACGGTGAAACGCGAGTAGTCAGGCCCGTACTCAACGTCAACCGCCCTGAAGTCGGCATCCTCGGCAAAACCGTATGTTGTTATCGGCCGCGTTATTTGCGGCTGAAGCTCCCGCAGCACCGGGTCGTCGGCGCAAATGACGCAGACTCCGCCGGGATGCTCGCTGTTCATGAACGCCAAGAAGCTGTTGCGCAAGTTCTCCAGGCTCTTGTGGAAGTCAAGGTGGTCGTCGTCAATGTTGGTTACGACCGCAACTTTCGGCGCAAACATGAGGATGGAGTTGTTGCTCTCGTCGCCTTCGCAGATGAAGTAATTGCTTTTGCCTAGCCGCGAGCTGCCGAATAGGTGGCGGACGCGGCCACCAAGCACGATGGTCGGGTCCATGTCGGCGTAGTAGAAAATCACCGAAATCATAGCGCTGGTGCTGGACTTACCGTGGCTTCCGGAAATGGAGATGGCGTGCTTCTTGCGCGCAAGGTAGGAGAGGAAGTCTATCCGGGACAGCACTGGCAGTCCGAGCTCTTTGGCCGCTACAACTTCAGGGTTGTTTTGCGGGATAGCGGTGGAGATGATGACCAAGTTGGCCTTGCGGACTTGGCGGGGGTCGTGGCCGCTAAAGATGATTGCGCCGTGCTCCTTTAGCTCATCTGTCACTTCGCTCTGAAAGACATCGGAGCCGCTGACTTCGTAGCCCATGTCAAGCATGAGGCGCGCCAGGGCTGACACGCCTGCGCCTCCGACTCCTACGAAGTGAATCCGCTTAATTTTTTTGGTAAGTACCATCAGGCAACAAACCGCGCATCCCGCGCGCAAACTTGCGGAACTCCATTTCCGCAGCCACAATTATAGCCGCTTAATCCCCTATTTGCAGCTTAGGAGCGCTTTTGGGCGCGTGGAAGCTTTCGCTGGATAAGCCCCATAATAATTCCGAATATCAGCATGCTCACGATGGCGGAGGTTCCCCCGCTGCTAAAGAACGGCAAGGTCATTCCGGATACAGGCAGCGCGCCTACATTCGTTGAGATGTTAATAACCGCCTGCAAAGCAAGGTTAAAGCCAAGCCCGACAACGGCAACGCTTTCAAATCCGTACGGCAGCAGCATGCTTGCGCGCAGGCATAGGAATGCGAAGTAGAGGAATAAGCTGATGACTGCCAGCCCGCCGGCCAGGCCGGTCTCCTCAACCCAAACGGCAAAGATGAAGTCGCGGTCATGCAGCGGGAGGCGGTTCATCTTTTGCAGGCTGCGCATGTAGCCACGGCCAAGTATGCCCGCCTGCGAAATTGCGCCCAACGACTGCGTAATCTGGTAAGCGTCGCCGGTCACGTCTTCCGTGGGGTAAAAGTGTGTGCGGACGCGCTCAAAAGCGTATTGGTACTTCTTAGGGAATACGAGCAGCCCGACTGCCGCAAACAAGATGAGCACAAGGAAAAACTTGCCCAGGCTTTTTAGCGGCACTCCGGCTAGCAATAGCGTAGCCAATGCAGTTGTTAGAATGATACTCGACGTGCCTAAATCAGGCTGAATGGCGACTAAACCTACGCTAAACAAAACCGCCGCATACGCCCATGCCAGGACGATGCGGTCGCGCCTGAGCGTGAACACATCCCCGCGCTCGGAGCGGAAGCTGCGGAATGCCCGCCGGCCGCCTTCTATGAGCACAGCGGCGATTAGCAGGACAACGGTAATCTTGAGGAACTCCGATGGCTGGAATACTACGCCAGCGAGATTCACCCAGCGCTTTGCGCCGTTTATCTCCACTCCAAGGGGCGTAAAACATGCAACGAGCAGGGCTGCGTTAATGAGGAAAAACAAATAGATGAAGTATTTGACGGCGCTATCCGACAATCTCGGAAGCGCAGCCGCAACGAACATAGCGAGTATCGCGCCTGCCGCAAGGAATCCGAGATGCTTGAGTATTGCCGAGTATGGGAACTCGCCCTGTGAGGCAAGAGGGGTGGAGGTTGCCGAAAACAGGGCCATCGCTCCCAGGATAATGAGCATGCCGGTGGCGGCGGCGAGGCTTCGCGCGGCTTTCCGCACTTCAACCTTATTCCCCGCCTCAATGGTCTTGCGGCGGTTTTCGTCAATGAGTCGGCTGCTTTGCGTCATCATCTTGCTGGTACGCAGCGCCACCTCTTATAAAGCGAACACGAGTTTTTTGAAAAGCCTCCCGCGTTCTTCAAAGCTCTCAAACATATCAAAGCTTGCGCAGGCCGGCGAGAGCAGCACGGCTTGCCCAGGCTGCGCAAGTTCGCGGGCATAAGTGACCGCGGACTGGAAGCTATCCGCGTGCGTTATCGCGCTAAAGCCTATGCTGAGTAGGGCTTCTTCAAACCTCTTGGCGGCCTCCCCTAGGAGAATAACTTGGCTGCAATGGCGGTTGATCTGTCCAACCATCCCGTCAAGCTCAGTCTTCTTATCGCGTCCGCCCAAGATGAGAACAATGGGCTGGTCAAACGCCTTAAGCGCAGTAATTGTAGCTTCAGGGTTGGTCGCTTTGCTGTCGTTGTAGTAGCGGACGCCATCCAGCTCGCGCACAAATTCAATGCGGTGCTCAAAGCCCTCAAAGCTGGAGAGGCCAGTTTCCAGATGCGATTTCTTTGCGCCGAGCAAACGGGCAGCGAGCGATGCAGCCAGCGCATTTTCAATGTTGTGCAGCCCAGGGAGGCGCAGTGTTTCGCGCGGAAGCCGTACCGCGCCGCCATGCGCCGCGCCTGCGTCAATGACCAGTTCCCTGTCCTCAAGATACGCGCCTGGAGGGCCGGTTTCCCCTCCGCTGGAGAAAGGCAGGAATAGGACAGGGCGGTTGGGAAACGCTTCCGGCTGGAGGTTCTCATCCTCAGCGTTATAGATGACCGTATCGCCGGAGACCGAATTTTTGATCATGCTGCGCTTCATTGCCGCGTAGTTGGCAAAGGTCTGGTGGCGTTCTAAATGGTCGGGCGTGATGTTCGTAAACATGGCTATTTGCGGGTGCAGGAGCGGGCTAGCCTCAAGCTGGTAGCTGCTCACCTCGCAACACACTACATCATCAGGCTTCAGGTTATCTACAATGTCAATAAACGGCTTGCCAATGTTGCCCACGGCGAAGGAAGGGCGGAACACATTTAGGATGTGGTCAAGCAGCGCAGTCGTAGTGGACTTGCCGTTGCTGCCAGTGATGGCAACCAAGCGCGCCGATGACTGGCGATAAGCAAGCTCAATTTCCGAAATGCACTCTACGCCTGCATTCTGCACTGGCTCAAGGAGCGGGTGGGCTAGGGGAACGCCCGGCGAAACTATCACTAGCTCGCAGCCGCTAAACGCGTTTAGCGGGACATCGCCGATATAGGCAAAGACTCCGCTCGCGGCTGCAAAGCCTTCCAGTTCTTCGCGCTTTTCAGGCTTGGAAAGCTCGTCAACGCAGAGGGGTTCAGCCCCGTGCTTGAGCAGATAGGAAATTACTGCGCGGCCTGTAATGCCTAGGCCGAATACGCCAATTCGTTTACCATCTAAATTAATCATTGTCGGTTAAGAATGAAGAACACTACGCAGCCGGTGCAGGCAACCAGTTGCGCTGCCCAGAACAGAAGAACTACTCTAAGTTCGCCCATTCCTGAGAGCTCTAAGTGGTGGTGCAGCGGGCTCATCTTGAACAACCGCTTGCCCTTGGTGAGCCTGAAGTAGGAGACTTGAAGAACAACGCTAAGAAGCTCCAGGCCGTAAACTATGGAGAGCGGGATGAGGTAGAGCATAAACCCGCCGACAATCGCGGAGATGCCGAGGAAAGCGCCTAAAAAGTAGCTTCCGGTATCGCCCATGTATATCAGCGCAGGCTTAAAGTTAGCTATTAACAGCGCGAGCACCGCCCCTGCCAGCACCAGGCTTAAGAACGCCAGCGCACTGTGGCCGTAGAGCGCTTCGTCTTGCAAGGCTAAAGTAAAAAGGGCTGCATACGCGGCGAGGCTGATAACCGCCATTCCAGATGCCAGACCATCCAAACCGTCCGTGAAGTTAAACGCATTAACCAGCCCGACGAGAAGGACCGTGCCCAGCGAGAAGTACAGCCAAGCCGGCATCGTTACCGGGTCAGGGACCGTGAATAAGTACACTGACGGTTGAAGCTTGTAGGCGAAATACAGCGCTACCAGGGCAAAGATGACTTGAAGCACAAACTTGTATCGCGCGGGGAAGCCGCGCGAACTGCGCTTGACAACCTTCATAAAGTCGTCCGCCAAGCCTAATAGGCTGAAAGCGGTTGCTACCAAGAGGACAAGCAAAACTCCAGGAAGTGAGGAATGGGCTAAGTTGCTTAGGTCGGGAGGCAGATAGAAACTGATGGCAACTCCCGCCGCGAGCAAAATAATAAATAGCAATCCCCCTGCCGTGGGCACCGCCTCTTTTTGCAGATGGTGCCTCGGCCCCCATTCGCGGAAGCTGTGGATAAAGCCGCGCCGCAGCAGGCGGTAAAGCGGATAGAGAATAATCAGCCCCAAGAGGGTAGAAAACGCAATGATGAAGAGTTTCTCTATCACAACATCTTCGCCTCCTTACCATAGTGCGCCATCAAGCTGCGAACAAGGCGCTCAAGATGAAGCGCCCTTGAACCCTTTATTAAGATGACCGTTGGCTTGTCAGCCGCCTCTACTTCCTTAAGAAGGCGTCCTGCAATCTGGCTGATTATTGAATCGTCAACCATCCCCGCGCAAAGGTAATCCTCGTCTTCTGGAATGCTAGCGGGAAAGCCCTGCTTCATTTTCTCGTCTTCCTCCGCCACGCCGTGAAACCACACAAGCTCAAAGCCTGCGGGCACTTCAACTTCGCGCAGCGCAGCCATCCGGGGGCCGATGCCGATTACAAGCGACGGGGGGAGCTTATACACATGCGCCGCTATCTGCTTGTGCATCATCGTTTCAAACTTGCCCAGTTCCAGCATATCGCCCAGGACGAGAATAAGCTTTGTTCCCTCGCCAAGATGTGATAGCAGGTCAAGCGCGTCATGGGTTGACGCAGGGCTAGAGTTATAGCTGTCGTCAATTAGTGTGACGTGCCGCTTCAATTTATAAGGCACGAGCCGCTGTGGCGTTGGGAACACATCTGCGGCGCGGGCAGGCAGGTCCCCAAGCTCAAGCCCCATTTCAAGCGCTAATGCGGATGCGCACAGAAAGTTCTCTGTTGCGCCGCGCCCGAGAACCTTTAGCTCCACAGGAACGCAGCCTTCTTTAGTGCACACTTTTATCATGGAACCTTTGAGGCCGAGCTGCTTAACCTCGCTAAGCCAAATAGACGCTTCCGCATTTTCCAGGCCGCTGCAAGCCGGAATCTCATCGGGGCCGGAAGGGATTAGCAGGGCAGGGCTTGTCTGGGGCATCGCCGGAGCAGCATCAAAGTAAGCAACTTGCAGGCCGCGCTGAATCGCCTGCTTCGCTTCAATTTCCTGTAGAACGATGGGCAGGTAGCGGTCGCGCAGGTTCAGCCAGAGCTTTGAGCCAGCCTTCATCCCGTCAACTATCTCAGACTTAGCGCGAGCAATTTCAATGCCTGAGCCTAGCCTGCCAATATGGCTGCCCAGAGCGTTAGTTATCATGGCCGTATCAGGTTGCGCGATGCGGGAAAGCAAGCTAATTTCACCGCGCCCGCGCATCGCCATTTCCACGACCGCAAATTGCGTGTCCCTGCACAGCTTTGAGAGAGTCAGGGGCACACCGATTTCGTTGTTGAAGTTCTTGTCTGTGCCGACCACTTTGCTGCCATTCTTAAGCAGGGTGAGAAGCATCTCCTTCGTTTGAGTTTTGCCGACGCTGCCGGTGATGCCGACTACTTTCACCGCCTCGAAGCGCCGCCGGTACCAGCTAGCCAACTTCTGGAGAGCGACTAGCGTATGGCGCACATCTACTAGAGTGATTCCTTGCGCATGCTTCGCGCTTACATAGTCCTTGGAGTCGTTGAGCACGCGGAGTATTTCAGGAACAAGGTGGTGGCCGGTGCGAAGCAAGGAGACTGTCGCCCCGCGGGACAGAGCGTCTAAGACGAACTGATGGCCGTCGCGCTGCTGGCCGAGAAGCGGAACGAAGAGAACGCCTTCACAGGCGTAGCGCGAGTCAATGCAGTATGTTCCAAAGCGAGCTTCAGGGCTTCCAAAGAGAACATTGCCCGCTAGCGGGGCAAGTATTTCCCGCACTGCGAAGGTATCGTCCATTTTTAAACTCCGAACTCAAAAGTAAGTAGCCTGGGAACCCAGGATAATAATGATGATACTCCGTGTATGCTAGGGGCGCAAGTTACGCCAGCAATTCGCGCGCAACTTCAACATCGCTGAAGTGCTCGGTGGAGTCGGCAAGTATCTGGTAGTCTTCATGCCCTTTGCCGGCAATGAGCACGGCATCGCCTTCGTTTGCTTCCTCCAACGCAGCTTTAATCGCCAAGCGGCGGTCAGGCTCAATTAAGCGCGGCTGACTTCCGGCAGCAGGAAGGCCGGATAGAATATCGCTAATAATCGCCATCGGGTCTTCGCCGCGCGGGTTGTCAGTGGTGATTATCATTGCGTCTGCAAGCATCGCCACAACCCGCCCCATTAGCGGGCGCTTGGAATGGTCGCGGTCGCCGCCGCAGCCGAAGACGCAGATAATCCTGCCGCCGCCCGATACTTCCTGCAGCGCGGTGAGGACATTGGTCAAAGCGTCAGGGGTGTGCGCGTAGTCAACGAACACGTGGATGCCGCGCAGGTTTTCCACGCGCTGCAACCGGCCGGGAATTACTTTCAACGCCTCAACGCCCGCTGATACCGCTTCCTCGCCTACTCCCTCCATTATTGCGGCGCCTGCGGCCGCAAGTATGTTGTAGATGTTAAAACCCCCGATGAGATGCGTTTTGATTTCTGCGCGGAAAGCCGCCAGCGTTTTAGGCTTGCAGGCTTCGCTGTGCAGCACTATTTCGGCGGATGTGCCGGTAAGGTCTTGGTTGGCAATGCGCGCGGTGAGCGCCGCTTCCTCGCCTAGCCCGTAACTCAAGGCAGGATAAGCCAGCTCTCTCAACATCCCTTGCCCAAAGCCGCTATCGGCGTTGAGCACTGCGTACTCTGGCTCTCCAAACTCCCGGCGGCGGAACAGCTCGCGCTTTACCTCAGCATACGCTTCCATAGTCAGGTGGTAGTCAAGGTGGTCCTGGGTTAGGTTAGTGAAGACGCGGCCAAGAAAGCGAACATAGTCCATCCGCCGCTGGTCAATCGCGTGCGAAGACGCTTCCATCACCAAATGCGTTGCCCCTAAGTCAGCGCACCGGCGAATGATCGCCTGCAAGTCCGCAGCGTCAGGCGTAGTAAGGCCGCGCCCGGTGAACGCAAGCGGGTCTTCATGCGATGTGCCAATAGGCAAGCGCGCCCCAAGCGTTCCCAGCACCGCGGGCGAGTGCCCTGCTGCGCGCAGGATAGAGTCAAGCAACAGGGTGAACGACGTCTTACCGTTTGTGCCCGTAACTCCGATTATGCGCAGGCGCTCGCTTGGCAATCCCGATATGAGCGCAGCCAACAACGGATAAGCCTTGCGCGTATCCCGCACCCGCACACGGCATACGCCAATGGGGACTTCAACCGCCTTTTCGTGAACGACGCAGGCTGCTCCATTCTCAACCGCCTTCGCCGCGAAATGGTGGCCGTCAGCCTTAGCGCCAGCGATAGCTACGAACATAGTTCCAGGGCTGACCTGCCGGCTGTCGTTAGTGACGGAGGTGACTATCAGGTTTTCATTGCAGCCGGATAGCTCTGTGTAGTCTAGATGGGCCAGCAGTTCAATTAGCTTCATTAGGCTTCTCCGGCGGGACTTTCTTGGCAATGGCTATGCGCTCGGCAACATCGTGGAACGCAGGGGCTGCTACTGAGCTGGCGTAATACGCTCCCTTCGGCTCCGCAAACACTGCTAAGATGACGTACTTCGGCTCATTAGCAGGAAAGAAGCCTATGAAGGTCGCGTTGTATTTCCCTTTCGCATAGCCCCCGCGCCCCGGCACCTGCGCGGTTCCAGTCTTGCCAGCGGCGTTGTAGTTGTCAAGCGCGGCCAGCCTGCCGGTTCCGCTGCTGACTACCTTCTGGAGTATTTTCCTCATTCGCGCTGTCTCGGTTTCGCTGAGGATACGCACCGCGTCCTTGTCCACGATGCGAGCCGGCGCGCCAGCGTTTTCGCCGACCAGCGACTCGCCATCCGCTAACGGAATGGAGTCGCCGGCGACTTTAGCGGCCTTCTCCGTTGCGCCAGTGTACTTTACCAGCTTGGGCTTAACCAGCCACCCGCCGTTGGCGATGGCCGAGTAAGCGCGCATAAGCTGAAGCGGAGTTATGGCTATTCCCTGTCCAAACGCAGCGCAGGCGGTGACTATTTCAGGCCACTTTCCGCTAGGTCCCAGGTTATCGTAAGCGCAGGGGCGGATGCCTTTGGCTTCCGAAGGAAGCTCAATGCCAGTGCGCTCGTAGAAGCCGTAAGTGTTGAAGATGTCTGATAGCTTGTGCTGGCGCAGCTCCTCCCCGACCTGCGCCATGCCAACGTTGGAGCTGTGGATGATTATGTTTTCAATAGGGATATTGCCGTAGCCGGCTGGGTTCTTGTCGTGTTCGGCTTCGTAGATTGTGTATTTGCCGATTGTAAGGGTAGGGTAGCAGTTAAAGCGCTGTTCAGCGTTGATCCATCCCCGGTCTAGCGCGGCCGTCGCGATAAGCGGCTTTGTTACCGAGCCTGGCTCGTAGGCGAAATGCACGAGGGGATTGGCCTCGTTTCCCTTGCTTCCCTTGCGCGCGTATTCGTTC
>JBBIJQ010000066.1:0-9800 GCA_037445915.1 Planctomycetales bacterium
CATAACCGAAGTTAAGCAGATTGCGGGAATCCACGGCTACTAGCCGCATCACCCGCTCGCCTAAACATCGCTTATTGCTTTGACGCAAGCACGCTGGTGACGAGGGGGCTGTCGCCGTCAAAGGTGACTTGCAGCGCGTATTTGAAGGGCAGCTTGGGCAGCGGGCCTTCGCCCTTCCCGAACTTCCAGTCATAGCGGAACTCCTTCTTGCCCACGCCGCTCCATCCGGTGCCGTCCGGCTCGCCCACAAGGTTGCCCACCTCGGGCTTGCGCAGGGCGTTCAGGCGCTTGCCGAGGAAGCCGATGCGCTGGGCGGGGTCTTCATACGCCTTGCGCACGAACAGGCTAATGGGCTGGCTGCCGTCGTAGAGCACGATTATGGCGAACGGGAGGATGCGCGGGTCGCCGGAGGGGAACTGCTGGGCGAAGTCCTGGGGCTCCATGACCTGCGTCGGCTGCTGCTCGCCGGTGGAGTAGTAGAGGTTGTCGCCGCGCTGCGTGCGCACGATGAACGACGGCGCGCCAAACGCGGACTGCACCTTCGCGCTGTCCCACGTCATGACGTCAGCGAAGTCCAGCTCAGGCGGTTTCGCCAGCTCCCCGCCCTTGATGATGTCGCATGACGCCAGCGCAAGCGCCGATGCCAGCGCCAGGGTAATGGAAAGGCTGAGGGCGATTACCAGATATGAGACCCGCTTGTGAAGCTTAGGCATGGCCAGGATTCTACCACCGCCGGGACCGGTATGGGGCAGGGCAAGTGGCAAGCCCAGACATAGTTAACAAGAACCGTACGCCGGGCTTCTTGCCCGCCGTAGCTTCAGCGAAGGAGGGTAGCCTGGCTCTGAGTCTGGCTGTAGAGCGGCCACCCGTGGGCCGCCGTCTGGTTTCCGGAGAAGAGCGGCGGGGCACAGGTCCTCGCCCTACAGCAGAACCCAGAGGCGCGGTACAAGTCCGCGCCCTACATCAAATCCCAAGCCTGTCTGACGCACGCGGCTTGCCGATGGCGGTGTTCCCTATCTGTTGGAGCAGGGGCTTGACTGGGCGGTTTGCGTTTGGTTTGGCGATGGGCTATAATGCTCGTGTGCCCCAGTAGGGGCATTTTGCTTTCAAGAGGGCAGGGGCATCGGCCCCTGCGCCAGGAGTTTGGGTTTATGACGCAACTTGTTTCACGCATTGCGGTGCTGGCTAGCTTGCTGGCGCTGGTTTTAGTACTTACTTGTGTGGTTAGCCAAAGCCTCCTCAAGGCTGAGGCTGCGGAAGCTGAAAGAGAGGCCGCGACCGCTGTCCAGGCGACCGCTAGCCTTCCCTTTAGCGCTAACGACCACGCATTCATCGTGCACTACCTGACCAGGAAGTGGGGGCTCCCAGTAGGGGATGCTTCCCCCCTTGCGACCTGGCTGCTTACATATTCCGCCCGTTATAGCACCGACCCAATGGTCCAGCTAGCGCGGGTGCTCAAAGAGAGCCGGGGCCGTCACTACCGCCCTGGCAAAGACCGGTCTCAAGGGAATGTCGTGCGCGGCGGCTCAAACGAAATAGGTTACTCCCAGATAATGCCGTTTTGGGCGGGCAAGCGGGTAGAGGACCTTACTATAAGCAGGGAGATGCTCTTTGACCCCGAGGGCAACATCCAAGCCGGCGTTGCGCTTTATAAGCGCTATGAGCGCGGTGCGGGGAGCTACTTGCTGGCTCTGGCGCGGTATAACCGGCCAGGCTCGCGCAGGCCGAACGGATACGCCCACGGTGTGAATGCGATTTTCCAGGACATCCGCGCCGAACGGTCCCGCTTTGAGCAGCGCCAGCCGGTAGTTTACCGCATGCAATTGGCAAGCCTCCTGAGCGCCCAGCTCGCGATAGAGGAAGAAGAAGACCTTATCCCGAACCTGTACTTCTAGTATAGCCTCGTGCCAGTTTCTGCGGGAGCATAAGTTACAGAATATACCTGGCCGCAGCGTCGCGGTGGATGGCGGCCTCAACCCAAGATAGCTTGATGCCGCTGGAAGCCGGCAGCTTCTTTAGCAGCTCTTCAGCGACCCAACGCGCGATGTTTTCGGCGCTTGGATTCACGGCCTGGAACTGCGGCAGCTCGTTAAGGAACTTGTGGTCAAGCTCGGTAGCGACTTCGCATAACATCGCCCGAAGTTCGCGTTCATCCGCCAAGTAGCCATGCGCATTCAGCTTGTCTCCGGCGAAGCAGGCGACAAGGTGGTAGGTGCGCCCGTGCAGGCCGCAGTCGGGCGGCGATGCGCTTTCAATGCGCAATGCGCATTCCGCCTGCGCGCCGACTGATACCTCATAGCGCGGCATCGCTAGATCGCACCTGTTATAGGAGCGTTTTCAGGCAGCGGAGCTAGATGGACGGTAACCGTCTTCTCGGAAACCTGCCCGCCCTCAATGTGCACCAGCCCAAGCTCAATTTTGCCGTCCACCGGCTTGGAGCGCACAACGTCAATGAGGGTTGTGTAGTCCTTCACCGCCTTGCCATCAACCTTAGTGATGATGTCCAGCACTACGCCGACATTTGGCTTCTCTACCGGCGGGAGGATGCCCGTCTTTGCCGCAGGCGAGTCTTTGTAAACTTCGCGGACGAGCAGCCCTTCTTTTACCGGCAAGTTATACCTTGCAGCAAAGCGGGGGGAAATCTCCACAACTTCAATCCCCATCCACGCCCGGAGGACGCGGCCGTATTTGAGCAGATCGTCCATTATGCCTTTAGCGACGTTGATGGGAATGGAAAGCCCGATGCCTTCACTCCCGCCGCTCTTGGAGAGGATGGCAGAGTTAATGGCGACAACTTCGCCGCTGGCGTTTAGCAGCGGGCCGCCTGAGTTGCCGGGGTTGATTGCGGCGTCAGTTTGAATGACATTGGCAATGGTGCGCTGGTCGGCGGCGCGGATGCTGCGCTCGTTGGATGAAACGACGCCAAAAGTCACGGTGCGGTTGAATCCGTATGGGTTGCCGATGGCGATGACCCAGTCGCCTACGCGCAGCTTTGAGCTGTCGCCAAGCTTTACTACGGGCAAATTCTCGCTGCCGGGAGACACCCGAAGCACGGCAAGGTCGGTGGAAATATCAGAGCCGACGACTTTTGCCGTAAGCTCTTTGCCGTTAGCAAGCACTACGGTTATAGAGCTCGCGCCCTGAATAACGTGGTAATTCGTGAGGATTAGCCCCTGGGCGTCAACGATAAAGCCGCTGCCCATCCCTTCACGTATCGTCGGGCCCATGAAAAAGTCAAAACCTTGAACCTGCGTGGTAACGTAAACAACTGCCGGCCCCGCTTGCTCAAAGACCTGGGTTACGAAGTTGGTTTCTAGCCCGGTGCCATTGGCAAGCTGGGCGACCGGGGCAGGATTGGACGTTCCCTGCTTGGCAGAAGCTACGCCGGCCCTCCCGCCAGACTCCTGCGCGTACAAAGTAGTTCCCACGCCAGTGCCCAGGAAAAACCCAATGAGCAAAACCAGCGGGATGACCAGGCTGTAAGCGACTTTTCGTTTAGCCATATCAAATACCTCATTAACTTACTGCGGGAAGCTCAGCCCGCCAAGGATTAGCCGCAGCAGGGGACATTCCCCTGCTAACGACTTGTCCGGCGCGGAAAATTAAGTAGCTTTCCCAACCATAAAAGAAGATATACCTTGCACGTGCTAGCGCCGCGACTGAGTTCCCATGGTAAACGGCGATGAAATGCCCCGGGCTGTCACGGTTGGCGAAAGTGGCCACGATGCTATCTTCCGGCGCTGCATATACAGTGCGGCGGAAGGAAAATGAATTTGAGCTTGCCGTGAACTCTGAAGGAGGCAGCGCATCTCCAATCTTATCCCAGGCTCGGTTCACATGCGGCCCGCCCAGAAGCATCACCGATTGGCCTGCCAGCATGCTTTCCCTGAATTCCGTATCCGCGATGACCTGCACCTCGTTACCCGAGCTGCGGATAGTGTCAGCGAGCTTTAGCAGCTCAACTGCCACTTCATCCGTGCCGGAAGGATAGACGATAACCGCGCCCCTTTCGTTCAACACCGCATTAAGGCAAGGCTCAAGCGCAGCGGGAGGTATGTAGCGCAGCAAGTGCCATTCAGGATCAAGCTCGTAGGTCAATCCAGCCGGGAAGGGCATATCGCCTCCGCCGGAACTGACTATAACCTTCGCCACAGGAGAAGAAGCGAGCTTCACTGCGCCGTCTGCCTTCAACTGCCCTTCGCCGTCCACGCCTGTAAAATCGGCCTTCACAGCCCAGTAAGGCTCTTGCTGCGTAATGGTGAAGACAGCGCTGCTGCCATCGCGCTCAGCGCCCGCGATGAACACAGGCGCGCCGGGGGAGTCAAGCCATTCCGCAAAGACAGCCGTCAAGTCTTGGCCAGATTCCTCTTCAAATGCCTTCTCAAAGTCCGCCCACACAGCAAAGCCGCCGCCTTGCTCCGCAATTACCTTCCTAAGCGCGGCGAAAAAAACTCCGTCGCCCACAAGCCTACGAACGTAGTGGAAAAACATCGCGCACTTCCCATAGCCGACTGCATCGTCAACCTCTTTTTCTTTCCACTTGAATTGGCGCAAGGGGTATGCCTTGCCCGGCGGCGCGTAAAGGCTGAAACGCACGCTCGTTCGCTTGCGCCAGTCCAGCGCATCTTCCGGGCTTCCGTTTGCTTCTACCCAAAAGTAGTTGGTCAAATAGGTAGTAAGCCCTTCGCACCAATTGCCTTGGCTGGCGTCATAGAATACGTAGTTGCCCCACCAGTTGTGCATTAGTTCGTGGGCGACGCCGGATGGGCCAGTTACATCATATCCGCCGCGCCCTAACATATCCAGCACCGCATCGCCAAGGAGGGTGTAGCCAGGCATTCCGTATCCAGTCTGGAAAAAGTTCTCCACGATATCAAAGCGGTTGTAGGGAAAGTCGCCGAGCAAGTTGGTGTAGAACTTAAGATAGCGTTCGGTAGCGTCAATCAGCCTTCCCGCGAACTGCTCGTGTCTTGGGAATAGATAGGTGGAAAGCGTAACCTCCCCGACTTTGCGCGATTGAACCTTATACTCCCCGCCAACAAGAGTAAGCCCGTCCTGGGGGATATCGCTGCGCCATAGCGAGCTGTTGAACCCGCCTGCGGACTCGCGGCCGAGTAAATCCCCCTGCGCGACAAGCAGCATGGGTTGAGGCGCTGATGCGTTTAGTTCAAACCCTGCCAGCATTGCTTCCTCAATGGGATACCAGCCGCTCCCGCCGTCAAGGTATACGCCTTCTTCGCCGATGATGCCGTAGGTGTCTCCTCCGCGCACATGCGCCAGCGACTGCTCAACCTTTATCGGGTCGTAGATGGCGCCCTTGTAGGCGATTGTAACCTCATTTATGCCCGCAGGAATCCGCAAGGTGTAGGCTGCAAGGTGTTCCGGCAGCCCATCAGTTGAGCCGGGCTGCACTTCCATCGTCTTGCCAGAGCTGTCTTCAGCGCTTAGGGCTAAGTTCTTGTTCAAGGCGAAGGTGAGTACCCTATCGCCTTTACCAGCCAGGCTGATATTGTCGGTAGCATCAATAGTGTGCGCCACTATGTCTAGTTTCACTGTGAGGCTGTGGAAGGTAATCAACCCGCGCTCGCTGGAAACCTTGGCGCTTGTGGTTTCTGCGCTGGCAGGCATCGGGAATATCCAAGCGAAAATTCCAGCCGCAAGCGCAGCAAATAGGCTAGTGTATTTCAAGCGCTTCTCCATCTTATTTCACAATTTTGAAAGTCCCTAGCTCGGGGTGAAAGTACATCGTCCGCACGCGTTCAACATCCGCGACGGTCACGCGCTTAATGGCCTTGTCTAGCGCTGAATCAACTTCGCCATTTAGCTCGGAGGTTGCGGCAAAGAACGCCTGGTTCTTGCGTGTTATGCGGCGCATGATACGCCTTCCGACGAGGCTGTTCACGCCGCGCTCAACTTCATCGGAGGTTATCTCTGCAGTCGTAAGCAAGCCTAATGTGGTGCGGATGCTTTCCTTCGCCTTGTCAATATTCTCCGGGCCAGTGCCCATCATCAGGGAAAACCAGCCAACCTCGCCGAAGTTGTCAAATCCAGCGCCGACAGAGTATGCCAGCCCTTGCTGTTCGCGGATAACAAACGCGGCGCGGTCGCTGATGATTCCCCCAAGGATTATCAATGCTGCGCGGTCTGCGCTTTGCAGGCCGTCAAAGGCGTAGCCAAAGTAGATGGCAGCCTGCGGTGCGCCATCGCCCTCAAGCGCATCAGTGGATTGTTGCGGCTTGGGAGCGTCTGAGGTTACGGCAAGCCCGGCGGGTATAGCGATAAAAGCATCAGTCGCTGCGCGCACAACTTCATCCAACGGCGCGCTTGTGGCGATGCTCACAATGACATTCCCGCCGCTTGAGTAGCTGGCCGCGAAAGCCTTCAGCTCATCCAGCGTGACCTGGCTTGCTTCCTTTGCGATGCCTTCCACAGGCTTCGCCAGCGGCGAATCGCCTAAGATGCCGCCAAGAAACAGCGCGCGCGCGCGCTCGCGCGTGCTTGCGGATTTCATCCCCAACACCTGCATCAAGCTACGCTTGGCTTCGCCAAGAGCAGCGTCGTCAAGTTTATTATGCCGGCCAGGAGCGCGATATTGTCGCGCCAGCACTCGTCAAGCCCTTCAGCCTTGATGTAGCTGTATCGCCCTGAAAGGTACACATCGTCCATTGGGATGTAAGGGTTATCAACGAAATCCATCGTCAGCCCGAGGTCGGCGAGCTTATTCGCAAAATCGTCTTTGCTCATCCCCGCCGGCCCTTGCACAAGCACGCGCTGCCAGATATCTGCCAGCCCGCACCTTCCCGCTGGTTCAGCAAAGCTGCGGTTACGGAAAATAACCGACGCGCCGAAAACTTCGCTGCGCGGGTCTGACTTCACGAGCAGGGTCAGCCCATTGGCAAGCACCACGCGCTTCTCCGTAGCTTCAGCCCTTCCTCCCGCCTTAGCTTCAGGATAGGGCAGGGCGAGAAGGATGGTGGTCCGGCTGCCCATGTTCAAACGGGAAAGCTCAGCGCTGATTTGGGCCGATGTCATGCTCCCGATAAGGCCAGCCATGTTGCGCGCTAGTTCCCAATTGCTTTGCGCTATAAACGGCGCTTTAGCCATCCCGAAGAAAAAGAAGTTATCGTAATCTTTGAACTCGCGAGAGATCAGCTCGCGTTTCTTCCGCGCCAGCCATTCCGGGCTGGGTTCTGTAGTTGCGGCGGCTAGCGCGGCAGGAAGCGCGTGCGCAAGCATTCTTGCTTCCTTCTCGTCCTGCGCGGCGAAGCTCCCGACCAGATATCCGCCTTCAGCGTAACAGTCCTCGCTCACCGAGACTTGAACCTCATGGCTTGCGCGCTCGGTGAGAGACTTGCTAAGCCGCTCGCTAAGCAGCTCTCTTCCAAACGCGAGCGCAACCTCGGATTCAGGCGACCGCTCTGGAAGTGTGACAGCAAAGTTGACGCTGGGGGCAATGCCGCTGAAGTATTGCACGCTCATTCCCTGCTTGGCGGGCCTGAACGCGGCCCCGGACTTAGGCGGGCTTTGGGGCATGGCATCGCCGTAACTCGCATCAATGAGCCGCATCATTTCCTGCGGAACAAAGTCGCCAAGCAAGAGGATAGTCATCCCGTTAGGCGCGTAATGCGACTTGTAGTATTTGAGGACTTCATCGCGGCTGATGGAAGCAATGACCTTCTTCGGCCCCAGGACGGTCATCTCGTACGGCGTGCCTGCCCAAAGGATGCGCTGCCATGCGTCGGACACAGCCTGATCAGGGCTTCCCATGCCCTGGTTAATTTCCTCAATGATGATGCCGCGCTCTTTCTCAAGCTTTTCCGGCGGGAGCGTGGAGCGCAGGAGCATGTCGGCCTGCAGCGCGAATGCGTCCGCGAAGGTGAACGTCGGCGCGAGCATCATAAACGCCGTGAAATCTTTTCGCGTAAAGGCGTTATTGAACGCGCCTAAGCGGTCGGTTTCGGCGTAGAGCTGCTCCTGCGTAAGCTTCTCAGTCCCGTTGAAGAGCATATGCTCAAGCAGGTGGGTTACCCCGTTTATCTCCGGCGTCTCGTAGCGCACTGCCGCGTTAACGATGACATAAGAGGCGACCATCTCCGCCCTGCTGTCGGGAATCATTATGACGCGCAAGCCGTTGGAGAGCGTGGACTCATAGGTTTGAGGCAAGGCGTTAGCCTGGAATGTAAATCCTATGAGCGCGGCAAGCACAAGCGACGCAAAGCGGGCAGGTTTGAACATCAATTCCTCCTGGCGAGAGATAGGCTTCATTTTAGCATTGATGCGCAGCTAAAGCCTCCGGACGGCTAGCTGCGCTAAGCCGCAATGATGGCAGTTAATACCTGGGCAAAGGCTGTTTATGCTCTATCCTTCTAGCTGCTTGTAGGATTCCAGCACTATCCGCGCAGAGTTGTGCAGGCCTTCAATTTCCTCAGGCGAGAATTCCGCTTGCAGGAAGCCGATGATGCCCCGGCGGCCGATGATTATCGGCAAGCTTATGCTGCTCTCAATATTAATTCCGTATGCGCCGCCGGGGATGGCTGATACAGCCAGCGGCCGCCTTTCGTCTTGCGCGATAGCGCGCACAAGCTCGGTAGTCGCGGCGGCTACCGCCCATGAGGCCCCTCCTTTCAAGCGGATCATTTCAGCGCCGGTCTTGCGGATTTTCTGGTAAATCTCTTCCAAACCCGAATAATCAAACCCCTCCAGCTTGTCAAACCGCACTCCTGCATAGCTGGCCTGGCTCCAGATAGGCACCATGCTATCGCCGTGCTCGCCGCAAAGGAATGCAAACACGTCGCGCGGATACCAGCCGAAGCGCTCGGCGAGGTAGGAGCGGAAGCGCACCGTGTCAACAAGGTTGCCTAAACCGATAACGCGCTCGCGGGGGAACCCGCTGCGCTTGAACGCGCGCAAGTTGAGCACGTCAACCGGGTTGGTTACGGTGATGATGATGCATTCCGGGTTGACTTCCTTGATGACATCAATCGCCTCGTCAAGGATGCCCACGTTCGTCCGCATTAAGTCCAGGCGCGACTGGTCGGGCTGGCGGCGGCTGCCGGCTGTGATAATGACGATGTCGTTCCCTGCGACGGCTTCCATCTTAGTGGCTGCGCGGATATCGCAAGCGTCAATGACGGATGTGCACTGGATAAGGTCTTCGCGCTCGCCCCGGACGACATCCTCTACGACGTCAATGAGCACAATCCTGCTCACGAGGCGCGAAGCAAAGAGGTGGAAAGCGGTTGTCGCGCCGACCCTTCCGGCGCCGCCGATGATTGCTACTCTCATAGTGTTTCCCTCATAACCAAGTGTGTTTTACGCGCGGGCCAAAGAGCTGGTCCCTGTCTTGCCGCTCGTTTATGTCCACTTGCGCCGCCTGGCGCGGCATCGCTGCCGCTAGCCATACAGCAACAGTTCAGCTCCGTCACGCAACCTGGATTATAGCAGAGAAGGCGAACGCCTCGGGGCGGCTGGTAGCCGTCAATTTCAGCAAGGATGCTTTCCAGGCTACTTGGCGCCGTGCTCTTCGTCTGAGATTGTGTCCTAAGTTCGCTGGACGTCTTGTGAGAGTGCTGACCGCACCCGCCAACGAGCAGGAGGAAGCACGCGATTACCGTAATCGCAATCCAGAACGTTTTCATCGTAACACCCCATTCAATATTGAAATGCCCGGGCTGAGAATCCCGGGCTGATGTCCGGTTACCAATAGAATAGAAGACTTCCTGCCATCGAGCCGTCCTCCACGATGCCTCCGATAACTGTTACATCTTCGGGAGTCACTCCGACAAATAGAATGTGTAATA
>JBBIJQ010000067.1:0-9589 GCA_037445915.1 Planctomycetales bacterium
GCGTATCTTGCGCTCTTCGCCAAGGTGGCCGGCTACGGGCTCATTATTTCCGTAGCAGGCGTTGGGTTGCTGCTGCTTTCTGCGGCGGTAATGATGACTCTTGCTGCCGGCGTCCTAGTGCTTGGCAGGCTGACGCACGGTTTCTGGGATGCGGCTGCATCCCTCCAGGGGTTCGCCATCACGACAGCCGCAGCAGTTGGTGCCTTTTTCCTCTTTACGAGGGACTCGCCCGGCACGCTTGTCAAAGTCGGAGGCGGAGACCCAGCACAATTGGCTTCACTGTATGCTGACGAAGTAGCGCGGCTTACAGCAAGTTCTTATCCAGCGCTTGCGCATTCGTGGCTACGCGCATTTGAGGCAGGCGCGACCAGCTTTGTTGGGCTGGTTCAGCTGTCGTTTGCTGTGCTGGCTGCAGTCGCGGCGGTCGCGCTCGCGCTTGGCCTTATTTCACGGCTAACGCGCAGGCTTGCGTAGAATTGACAGGGCAGTTTCTTGGCCTAGATAGCTACTTCGCCGCTTCGCCAAACAACCGGGGCTTAATTGCCTCCAAGTCGTTCAACGTCATCCCGCCCAAGCGAATCTCAATGACGGTGCCAGTGGGATCCACAAAGATGGTCGTCGGGATTCCCCGGTAGCCCCACTTCTTGAACAGCCCGTCCTTGTCATAGCCGGTTACCCAAGGCATCGGCTGCGTCTTCAGGAACGCTTTCTGTTCTTCGGGCGTGGAGTCTATATTCAGTGAGACGATTTCCAGGCCTTCGCCTTTATATTTATCGTAATACTTCACGAATTCAGGAAGCTCTTCTTTGCACGGAGGGCAGTCAATTCCCCAGAAGTTCAGCATCAGCGGCTTGCCGATGTAGTCTTCAATGTTGCCTTCGCCACCGGCAAGCAATGGGAAAGTGAAGGTCGGCAGTTGCGCTCCTTGCTTCACGCCCGTAGGCAGGTTCGTAGTATCGCGCTTCTGCGGAGTTGAAGAAGCGCCCTGTTCAGGCGCAATTGGGCTTTCGCTCCCAGCGGGCGGAATCGTCCCGCTCCCATCAGGAGTTGCTGGCACAGTGCCATGCTCCGCCGGTGTCGCTGGCTGGCCAAGGCCGGTGGAAGTAGGCAGGGGGTTGTCGTCTTCTACAGGCTCAGCCTTGTTGCAGCCTAAAGAAAGCGCGAGTAGCATGATGCAGACAACAAGTAATGATAGCTTCTTCATAGAAACCTCCAATCGCATTCAGTTGTGTTATCCGCCTATGTCGTCATCAGGAAAGGATGGCTCTTTAGGCGTAGGCGGCGCAAGCGGCGCGGGCGGGCTTTCCGGCGCGGGATTCTCGTCCGTATCCTCCAAGAAGAATCTCTTATCAACGAGCGAAGGGTCAACCTTCAACTCGTTTAGCACGTCTTTCACTGATTCCTGCGCACGTGCAAGCTTTTCGGCTCGGTCCTTAATTTTCTGTGTTGGCACAACTCCCTTAAGGATGACTTTCGCGTTGCGGCACTCAACGGTCAGCTTGTTTTGAGCTATTTCAGGATCCGCATGCAGGGCGACTGTCACAGCTGTCGCAATGGCGCGGTCGCGGGCGATAAGGGCTTCCTCCATTCCGGGAACGGTCACCTTTTCTTCAACGGTGCGCTGGGACTCCGGCGTAAGCTTGCAGGCAGTTGGCGCGAGGGCAACCGCTAGCGCTAACATGATGAAAGTCACGCGAACTGTTATACGCAACATATACTCTCCAGTACCGCCCCCGGCTATGAAGCTGCCGGAAAGCCGATGGAGGAGATTCTAGCAAATCTGCGCGTTAGCGGCTTAAAGTAAAGGCGCCTCTTGAAAAAGAGGCGCCTTTTGTTACTCAGGATTGGATAGCGGGCTTACTTAAGCCATAGCTTGGGGACAACCTTGCCAGGGTCTTCAACCGGCTTCATCTCTTCGGTCTCAATCATAAATTCAACGAACTCAGGGTCAATCAGGTTGAGGATCTGGTAAGTCATATGGGGCTTGACTCCCCTGTATGCGAAAAGCTCAGGCTCAGACAGCACCAGCGAGAAGTCAACAGGTATCCCGCTGAGCATAAGGTCTTCAATACGGGCGATATCCTCATCGGTGAAGCGGAAGGAGAATGCCCAGCGGTAGGCCTTGGACAGCGCGTCCCATCCCTGGTCTTCAAGGACGACCCTCTCAGGGTAGTAGAGGTAATCCTTGTCTATGTCAATGAAAACCGGCCGGGTGCCGGAATCAAAAACCATCTCTTCTTTGGTGGGGAGGCCGCGGCGCTGCTTCACCATAGTCTCACGCGCCTTGAGCACATGCTTTTCCACCTTCTTGGATCCGTACTCCAAAAAGACAGTGTTCTCTAGCCGCTCCAAGTGGTTCACGTAGTAGCGGTTCGCGATATTAGGCGCGCTGTAATAGAGCAGCACGAGGACTTCACGGTCTTGCGGCGTCATATCCAAGTACTGGTTGATTAGGTATTCAATCTCTGAGGAGTCGCTTATCTGGAACTGGTCAATGGTTTTCTGGATGTGCTCCTTGACCAGCTTCCGCGTCAGAATGTAGGTATAGAGCTTATACCCGAACTGCTCGTCTTGGAAGAGAAGCATCTTCTGGCCCGGATAGTATGAGAGCGACTTGTCGTACGAGAACATCGTGCGCGACGGGATTGCCGGACGGAAATCTCCGGCGCTCAGAGCCTGAGCGAATACTGGGCTGGCCATCAACGCCAGGCAAATGAGGATTGTCCCGATAAGTCTCATGGGTCCCTCTCCTTACAGAATGAGAATACCTAAGTAGTTTAGCAGAAACTAGGCTGCTTGACAAACCATTGGGGGGAAAACCTGCAACTTCGGCGAAAGCAGGATTTTTGGGAGCTTCAAGGCGAGATGGGAAAATAGCTTAAAAGGTCTTAACCTACGGGGTATGGCAGTTTATAATGTGACGCGTTTCACTAACTCATGGTTGCTTTCAAGATAAACGGTCGCTCAGTCGAAGCAGCGGATGGGAGCTACATCCTTGCCGCTATCCGCGCCTTAGGGCTGGATATTCCAGCTCTTTGCGATTACCCGTCCCTGGAGCCACACGGCGCATGCCGGCTGTGCATTGTTGAGGTGACGCATCCTGACTGGCCTGGCTGGCGCAAGTTAGTAACCTCCTGCAACTATCCGGTCTCTGATGGGCTTGAAGTCCATACAAACACTCTGCAAGTCAAGGAAAACCGTGCAGAGCTGCTTCGGATGCTGCTAGCGCGCTGCCCGGAAACGGAACTTGTGCGCACGATTGCGAAGCGTTATGGCGGGATTGCTGAAACGCCCTATGCGCAACGCCCCGAAGTTACGCACTGCATCCTTTGCGATATGTGCGTGCGCGTTTGCGAGGAACGCTCTACAAGCGCGCTAGCCCATACCGGGCGCGGGACGGAACGCGAGGTCAACTCGCCGACAGATGATTGCGTTGGCTGCGGGGCATGCGCGCTGATATGCCCGACGCAATGCATCCCGTTTACGCGCGGGGATACGCGCACAATCATTTGGGGGCGGGAGTTCCCGGTGGCTTACTGCGTAGTTGACCCGGACAAGTGCCGCGCCTGCGGCCTTTGCGAGGAGAAATGCTACTTTGATGTGGCGAGGGTTAAGCTTTTCGCCACTGGCCGTCTAACATCTTTCATTGACAAGGCCTCGTGCCAGGGGTGCGCAAGCTGCATCGCCGTCTGCCCGACAGGCGCGATAAGCATGCCGGCGCACGAAGAAGCAGAAGCGCTTTTGCGTGTGCGCGGAATGGCTGGAAGAGGCGCGCGAGTTGTTGTTTTCGCCTGTCCCAGGTCGCCTATCCCCGAAGCCCTTAAAGGCAACGTCATTGTTCTGCCCTGCATCAGCCGCGTAAGCTTGGCGATGATGTTAGCGGCGGTTCTCGCGGGGGCGCGCAAAGTTGTGCTGATGGCGCGCGATGCCGAGAGCTGCTATTTCGGCGAAGGAGAACGGCAGGCTGTGAAGCGCGCCGAGTTTGCGCAAAAGCTCGCGCAACTGATGCATCTTGGCGATGCGCGCATTGAAGTAACCTCGATTCCACCAGGGCTGTTTGGCGCGTCTCAAGAGCTGGAGCGCATTTGCGCTGCGAGTTATCCTGCAAGCGTTATTGAAGGGCAGCTTCCGTATGAGCTTAGTGAAGCCGGTTACGACGAGCTTGCGTCGCGCCTGCGCGCGCTCTGCGCTAGCGGAAACGCGCCTGACTTGAGTTTCTGGTCGGGCGGCCTGCGCGCCACGAAGGGCGCGGACACTGCGCTATATGTAAACCGCATCGCTGTTCTTGATTATCTCGTTGCTTCGCTTACAGGCGAGTTTGCGTTGCGGGAAGTCGCCGCAAGAGCGTTAAACTCGCTAGGCGCGGCAGGCGTTTCTTGCAGCATCGTTAGCGGAAGTGCAGGCTGTGTGGGAGAGGACGCGGCGTTTGGCGCAGATGTTGGTTCGCTGAATTCATCAGGCGCTAAGCGTGTTGTTACGCTCTGCCCTGAATCAGCGAAGAGCCTTCGCGAACGGCTGGAAGGCGTGGAAGTAATAAGCCTTGATGAATACATGCTCAAGCTCGCTGCGGCTTCCGCTAAGCCAATAGATACGCTAAAGGTAGCTCATCCCGCTGGCTGCAACCCGCCCGAACTCCCAGGCGTTGAGTGGCGTGCGCTCTCAACCGACATTCATGCTCACGGCCCATTCGCTTTTCGGCTGAAACTTGAAGTGCGCCAGGGGTATTCACGGGCTTTGGCTGAAGCCACCGCGCTAGGCGCGGGCTACATTCTCTGCCAGTGCCCCGCAGAGTACCTTCAAGTCAAGCTGCTGTTGCGCGAAGGCGCGTGGAGGATGTCGCGGGTGGAGCCTGTAACGTTTGCAAGCCTGGCATGCATTCTTCTAGGAAGTGGCGAAGATGGGCGGTAAGAAACAGCTTCGCATAAGCCGCCACCCGATACTGGACCCCTGCGGGCCGGCGACTGTGCCGTTTACTTACAACGGTATTGAGCTACTTGCCCGCGAAGGGGAATGCATCTCAAGCGCGCTGTTTGCCAATGGAATACGCATCTTCGGACACCACAGCCGGGACGGCAGCGCGCAAGGGATCTTCTGCGTGAACGGCCAGTGCTCGCAATGTATGGTACTGCTCAACGGCTCGCCGGTGAAGTCGTGCATGGTCACGGTTGAGGCGGGGATGGATGTCCGCAGCTGCGAAGCTGACCCTGTCCCGCCGGAAGACAACCGCAAGCCTGAGTTTCGCCCAACGCCGGAATATCAGACTCAGGCGCTCATCATCGGCGGCGGCCCTGCCGGGATCAATGCGGCGATTGAGCTGGGCAGATATGGCGTGAACTGCATCCTTGTTGACGACAAGCCTGAGCTTGGCGGAAAGCTGAGCCTGCAAACACACTACTTTTTCGGATCGGTTAAGGATTGATGGGCCGGCACGCGAGGGGCAAAAATAGGCTACATCCTCGCCGATGAGATTGCGCGGCATCCGTCGGTTGATGTCTGGCTCAATTCCACAGCCGTCGGCGCGTTTTACGATCGCAAAGTCGGGATTAACTGCAACGGCGAGTACCGGCTGGTCACACCGGACATAGTGCTGGTCGCTTGCGGCGCGCGCGAGAAGGCCCTCGCGTTTCCCGGCAGCGACCTCCCCGGCGTCTATGGCGCAGGCGCATTTCAGACGCTGGTTAACCGCGACCGCATTCTAGCCTCCGAAAAGCTGTTCGTTGTCGGCGGCGGCAACGTTGGCCTCATCGCCGCTTACCACGCTTTACAGGCTGGCATAGACGTGCTAGGGCTGGTTGAAGCGCTGCCGTACTGCGGCGGATACAAGGTTCATCTGGACAAGCTGGTGCGCTTCGGCGTGCCGGTCTGGACATCGCATACAGTCGTGCGCGCCGAAGGTGACGGGAAAGTTGAGAGCGTCACCATCGCGCAGATTGACGACAACTTCAACCCCATCCCCGGCACCTGGCGCAAATTTGACGTGGACACGCTGTTAATCGCCGTAGGACTTACGCCGGTAAATGAGCTGTATGACAAGCTGATGCTATACGGCGTTCCGACGTATCTTGCAGGCGACGCGGATGAAATCGCCGAAGCATCGGCGGCCATATTCAGCGGGCGCATCGTTGGGAGGAAGATGCTGCGCGCGCTGGGGATTGACGAAGACATACCCGAAGACTGGGAACCGCTTGCGGAGATTCTGCGCAGCAAGCCTGGCATTACTTCGGAGTTCACGCCGCCCGATTGCTCCAATGCAAGCGTTGTGCCGATGATCTGGTGCACCCAGGAGATTCCGTGCAACCCCTGCACTGAAGTTTGCCCGCGCAACCTGATAAAGATGCCGGGTTCAATCATGGCGCTTCCTGAATACGTGGAAGGCTGCATTGGCTGCGGCCGCTGTGTAGCGGTCTGCCCCGGACTCGCGATTACGCTCGTCTTCAACGATTATGACCCGTCGGGCAAGAAGACGCTGCTAATGATGCCCTTTGAGTTTGACGACGCTGTTTCCCCGCCGGGTAGCGAAGTAGTCACAGTTGATTCACTTGGCGTCCCAACCGGAAAGGGCAAAATAATCGCCTATAAAGAACGTGCCGACCTTGACCGGCGCAAGCTAGTGCTGGTTGAAGTGCCAGCGAGCGACAAAGACAAAGTCGCAGGCTTCCAGGTGAGGGAAGTGTTTGAAGGTGAGCACGCGCAGCCGACGGAAAGCGAAGATCCGATTGTATGCCGTTGCGAGCGCGTGCGGCGCAGTGAAATCGTAGCTGAAATACGCGAAGGCGTGCGCGACCTGAACCAGCTTAAGGCGACGATACGCTGCGGGATGGGGGGGCAGTGTTACGCCTTTCACCAACCGCCCATTGGTCGCTGAAGTCCCATTGGGAACGCTTGCGGGAGACACCAGGAAATGACGGCCGGGCGCTCATACGATGTAATTGTCGTTGGATGCGGGAGCGTTGGCGTTCCATCGGCGTACCATCTCGCAGCCAAAGGCCTCAAGGTGCTTGCGCTGGAAGGGCGCTCCTCGGTGGGCCAGGGCGATGCCAAAGCTGCCATAGGCGGTGTCCGTGCGACCCACTCCGACCCCGCGAAGATTTTGCTTTGCAAAGAGTCTCTGCGGGAGATGTGCGCTTGGAAGGAAACGCATGGCATGGACATTGGGTGGAAGCCGGGCGGTTACTGTTTCCCTGTTTATGACGAGCAGGTTGAAGGGGTCCTCAAAAGTATTCTCCCTAAGCAGAAGAGCTTTGGGCTGAACATAGACTGGTTAAGCGCGGACAGCATTGCAGAAGTTGTCACTGGCGTGGAGCGTGAAGGCCTGCGCGGAGGAACATACTCGCCGGAAGACGGGCAAGTTAGCCCGCTGAAGTCTTCAGTTGCCTACCAGCGCGCTGCTTGCGAACTAGGCGCTGAGTTTCACTTTATGGAGCCGGTCGTTGGCTATATCCGCGATGGCAGCCGCCTTATCGGTGTGCGCACGCCTCAGCGCGAATACCACGCAGGGCATATCGTCCTTGCGAACGGCGCGGAAGCTGCGCAGCACGGCGAGATGCTGGACATTAACATCCCCGTTCAGCCGGACAGCCACGAGGCGGGCGTTACCATGCCGCTGGAGCAGTTTCTCAAGCCTCTAGTGGTTGACCTGCGAGCTGGGCCTGAAGGCAAGACAACTAACTTCTATTTCGGCCAGTGCGCGGAAGGCGCGATTACCTTCTGTTACTCCCCCAAAGAGCTGTTCAAGGGCACTAACCGCGAAAGCATGAGTGAGTTCTTGCCGATATTGGCGCGCCGAATGGTCGCCCTAATTCCGCGCTTACGGCATGTCCTTATTCGCCGCGTCTGGCGCGGATGCTACCCGATGACGCCTGACGGCCTGATAATCATGGATAACGTTGATTCCATTCCAGGGCTGACGCTGGCGGTGGGAATGTGCGGGCAGGGGTTTATGTTAGGGCCGGGCGTGGGGATGAATGTGGTCTCGCTGATTACGGAAGGCAAGTCACTCCTGCCTCCGGAAGTCCAGGCGGGCATCCGCCTTGACCGAGACTATGGAAGAGCCAAAGAGGCCCTGAAGTAGCGCGAGAGGAGGCTCGGGGGCGACTCAGCTTAGTTCAATGCCCCGAGCAGGAATCGAACCTGCAACCTACTCTTTAGGAGAGAGTCACTCTGTCCATTGAGCTACCGGGGCCTGTTCCTATTCTAGCATTTGCCCATCCAACGCGCTCTTGCACGCGGGAATTTTGGCGGCAAAGCACTTGTGAAACTATGCACAATTTCGTTTCTAGCTGTTATACTTCAACCCTGTATTTCACGGCTTCGTGGTCATAACGGAGGTCACCAAAGATGGGTTTTATTGAGGATTTGCGCCGCAGTGCTGCCGGGCATGGAAAGCACATTGTCTTGCCTGAGTGGGATGATCCCAGAATGTACCAAGCGGCAAGGATAATCGTTGACGAAAACATCGCCAAAGTAAGCATCGTCGGAGAGCCGGGCGAAGTTATGAGCACTGCCGGGCGGGAAGGCGTCAATTTGGACGGCATTGGCATCGTAAGTCCTACTAAGCACGCTGACTTTGAGGCTTTCGCCGTGAAGTACGCCGAGTTGCGGGCGAAGAAAGGAGTGACGCTAGAGCAGGCACGCGAGGTAGTCGCCGACCCGCTCTTTTGCGGCGCGCTGATGGTGCGCTTGGGAAAAGCCGACGGAATGGTCGCAGGCGCGATGCATGCTACGGCTGATGTGTTGCGCGCTGCGTTCCAATGCATAGGCACCGCGCCTGGATGCAGCATCGTCAGCAGTTGTTTTGTAGTGATTGTCCCCAACTGCAAGCTGGGCGAGCACGGGATGATGGTGTTCGGCGACTGCGCCATCAACCCCAACCCGACTGCGTCCGAACTTGCCGATATCGCAATTAGCAGCGCGCAAACGGCTAAGGCCCTATGCGCCTTTGAGCCGCGCGTGGCGATGCTCTCGTTCTCAACGTTAGGAAGCGGGGGCGACCATGAAGACGTGCTGAAAGTGCGCGAGGCTGTGAAGCTTGTGCGAGAACGCGCCCCGCATCTTTCAGTGGCTGGCGAGATGCAAGCGGATGCAGCTCTAGTGGAGAGCGTCGGCCAGAAGAAGGCGCCTGGCGATTCTGTGGCAGGGCGCGCCAACGTGCTGATATTCCCCGACCTTGACGCCGCCAACATAGGCTACAAGCTAGTGCAGCCGCTTTCAGGCGCAGAGGCGGTCGGGCCTATCAGCCAAGGGCTTGCCATGCCGGTGAACGACCTCAGCCGGGGGTGCAGCGTCAACGATATAGTGAATGTCGCAGCTATCACAGTCCTTCAGGCAATCGGCATCTAACAGGATAAATGTAATCTATGCTAATACTCGTAATCAACAGCGGAAGCAGCAGCCTCAAATACCGGCTCTATGACATGGACGGCGAATCGCTCATTTCGCGCGGGCTAGTTGAGCGCATCGGTTTTGAGAGCGCTATCTTTCACCACATCGCAAACGGCAAAGAGCACACAGTTGAGCAGCCGATACCCGACCACGCCGTGGCGTTTGAATTGCTGGTGAAAGCCTTGCTTGACCGGGACCACGGCGTCAT
>JBBIJQ010000068.1:0-9568 GCA_037445915.1 Planctomycetales bacterium
TTGAAACCAACCCGTCTGTAAAAGCGTATTTTGACTTGGGGATGAGCCACTACAACCGTGGCGACTACTTGCGCGCTAGCGAGCAGTGGAAGCTCGCCTTAAAGCAAGATCCCACCTTTACCTCCGCGCACCGCTACCTTGCCCTTGCCTTTGAGAAGCTGGGGTGGCAGCACAAGGCGAAGAAGCAGTGGGAGGCTTACCTGAAAGTAGAAACTGACGAAGTCGCCAAGGCGCAAATTATGGAGAGGCTGAAAGCCCTTTAAACCGATGGATTCGCAATGGCCAGACGGCGGTAACCAGGCTAGTCAGGGAAAACCTCCCAGCGGCCAGGGCGAAAAGAAGGAGTTTGACCTCTGGCGCATCCTCACAACACCCGAGGAGTTGCTGGAGGAAGAAGAGACAAAGCACGCCCGGCCTGCCGCCGCGCCTGCGCAAGCCCCTATATCGGCAGTGCCCGATGAGGAAACCATCGTCTACTGCCGCAAGCATCCTGAATTCCCTGCCGTCAGCCAATGCCCTAACTGCGCCGCCTACTATTGCAACGATTGCCTCATCATCAAACGCGGGCGACTGCTCTGCAAGACATGCGCAGAGGCGCTTTTCGCGCCGACGGAAGACGAAGTTATAGAGATGGGAGAGCAAGCCTACAAGCACAGCGGCGACTTTCTGCCACAGGCTCCGCCGGAGTTCAACCCGTCGGCATTCGGTGTGGGCGCTGAAGGCAGGCTGGCTAACACGCTAAATAGGATACTCAGCTTCGCCGTAGATATTTTTGTCGCCCGGCTCCTGTATATCGCCGCCTATACATTGCTGTCGCTACTCCTGGACGGCTTGAGCAAAGGCGCGGTCCGCAGCGTTCTAGACCTCGGCAATGGCAGCGTAATCGCGGGAGTCAAGGTAGTCGCGGACTCCGTGTTCCACTACCACCCGCTCGCGCTTATCCTCTTCCTTGACTTTTTGTACTTCTTCGTATCCTTCGCCATCGCCAACCGCACAGTGGGCATGAGCTGGTTTAATATGCGATTGGTCACAGTCTATGGCGACTTCGTCGGGATAGGCGCTTGCGCCCTAAATTCGCTGGTATTGGTGCTTTCGCTAGGCTTTAGTATAATAATCGGGTTCATACATCCGCGAGCGATGGGCTTGCACGATATGGCCGCCGGAGTTTATGTAGTTAACTACTCCGGCATAAAGCGCGTGGACGTCTATGAGACTGTTAATGTGAAACTCGAGTAGCGGGGAGTAGGTGATGACGCTTTCGCACTTATGCATGCCCCAGGCCCTGCTTTTGCAGGGCACCGACTTGGACGCGACGCTTAAGTGGATACTGCTTGGCGCGATCGTCCTATGCCTCATCGTTATGGGGCTGCAGTTCTTTAAGAACTTGTTTCACGCGATCACTGCCCCGACCTACGCCTTGCGCAACATGGGAACTGACGACAGCTTGTTCTTCAGCATCCTCCAGGTGTTCACGGGCGGGCTTTTCATCTCCTACTTCGCAATGCTGAAGCAAGAGTATATAGCGAGTTCGTTCGCCACATGGGCGCAAGGCCAGGTTTCCACTGCCCTTGCAGGCTACTCCAATGCAACCTACAAGCCTATCGTCATGCAAGAAGGGATTAACCGGATGACCGACGTGTTTGACCTGGCATGGACGGCCATAATCTGGATACCCGCAATCTGGCTGGTTCTCTGGGTCGTGCTGAGCATCCTTTTCTGGGGAACCTCAAAGGTCTTCTTCGGGAATCAGTACGGCGCGAAAGTTATGGCTTCAACCCTTGCCTACTTCTTCGTTCTCGCCGGGCTTGTCGGCGGCTACTTCATGATGCATATGCTGGGCAGCACCTTCGCCGGAACAATGGCATCTCCGGCTGCGGTTGACATGGTGGGTATCATTATCCTAATTGCCGCGCTGGTATACATGGTCATCTGCATTGCCCAGGGCTGCGATGTCAGCGGTGTCCAGGCGGCGGTCATATTTATAATCTGGGCGGCCATACTCGGAGGCGGGGTTTACGCGCTGATGAACTACCAGCTCAAGCCGATTTATGACGGTTTCCTTGGCAGGCTGAGCTCAGCCAATTACGTTACATCCCGCGGAGGCTAGTGAACTTTTCCGGCTATTCGCGCATCATAACTTATGCCAATGCAGCGGACTATCACACTTTCGCTTTTGCTTGTTCTTTCGCTTTGTCTCTCCGCGCACGCTGAGCAAGGCGCTGTTGAAGTCGGGAGCTTTAAGGGCGAAAAGGGCGAAACTGTTTCGCAGCAGCCTGCCGATGCCGCCCCCGCCGGCGGCGAGGCCGCCTACTCGCTTGACCTGAGCGTTTACGAGATACCACAACTTGACCTTTCAGGCCGCCTTCCGCTAACGATAGCTGAAGCGCTGGAAGCGGTGACGCAGGAGAGCTTTGGAGCACGCCTTGCGCGTTCCGCGTTTGAGCGGTCGCAGTTTGACCTCAACCTCGCCCTTGCGCCGTTTGACCCGCAGCTCCAGGCGCAGCTTGGGACCAGCTCTTCCGAGCGCAGCGGCGCTGCGCTCTCTACTTCATCCAAAAGCCACTACATCTCTATTGACCTAAGTGAACAGTTCCCCACAGGCGATACCTTCAGCATCCGCCACGAGCTTACGCGCGCCGATGTTAACCAATTTGGGGCGGGCGCGGCAGTGGTGCCGAATACATATAGCAACAGCCTGGGCATCGTCCTGTCCCACCCGATGGGAAAGGGCGCGGGCCGAGCGGCTAACTACTGGCAGGTTGAGTCTGCGCTTAGCCGCCGCCCGTACCAGCAGCTTGTTTATGATGATGCGATGCGAAGCCTCCGCTACCAGGCATACGTAATCTATTACAACCTGGTTGCGCAGAAGCGCGAGCTGGAAGTTCGCCGGCTAAACCTTGGGCTTGCAGTGAAGTTGCTTGAGCGCAACTACGAGCGGCATAAAGTCGGGCTCGCGATCCGCGCGGACGTGCTCCAGGCTGAGAACAACGTCCTTACCCAAAAAAGCCGCCTGATAGCCGGCCAGAAAACATACCTTGACCAGCTTGACCAGCTCGCCTTGCTGCTCGGCGTGAGCCAGAAACTGGATGTAGTTTCCGAGATTGACTTTTCGCCAAAGGAAACACCGCTTGACATGGATGCCGACTGGGCGCGCGTCCGGAATTTAGACGCATCGCTGAAGCAACGTGAAGTTCAGCTGCGCGATGCCGGGCTGAGCTTGGGATACTTGCGCAACCAACTCAAGCCGGATGTTGGGCTGAACCTGGGCTATACGCGCCAGGGCAGCGACGGAACCGCCGGCGGCGCGCTGCGCGATTTCGGCGATGAGAGCTATACCCTCTCGCTGAACTACAGATTGCCCTGGGGCAAGCGGAGCTACAAAGCTCGCCTTGCCCAGGGAGAGCAAGACCTGGAAACGGCGATGGTTGGATTAGCGCAGTCCGAGCAGCAGCTCCGCAAAGACTGGGAAGCCCTATTTCGCGAGCTGGAAAGCAAGGGTTCGCAGGTTGGGCTGGCGGAGAACAGCGTTACGGTCGCGCAGGAAAACTACGACATTCAGGCCGAGCGCAATAGGGTAGGCTTGGCGACGACGCTTGATGTTATCCAAGCGCAGGAAAGGCTGTTGGAGGCGCAAATGGCCCACCTCTTCGCCCAGGTGGACTACCAGACGACATACCTCAAGATGATGGCTATGGCGGGCGGCATCTAGCAGGCTGGCGGATGGCACTTATAGAACTTAATAATGTGACTAAGACTTACGACATGGGCAAGCACAAAGTGCATGCCCTGCTTAAAGTCTCCTTTTCCATAGATACTAACGAGTACATCGCTATTATGGGGCCTTCCGGCTCCGGCAAGTCCACCGTGATGAACATAATGGGTTGCCTGGACAGGCCGAGCGATGGGACATACCTGCTGGAAGGCCAGGATGTAACTAAGCTGACCGACATTGAGCTGGCGCGGGTGCGCAACCAGCGCATCGGCTTTGTTTTTCAGACCTTCAATTTGCTGCCGCGAACGACTGCGCTGGAGAATGTGGAACTGCCTCTAATATATTCGCCGCGCCCCGGCAACCGCCGCGAGAGGGCGGCGAAAGCGCTGCACGCCGTCGGGCTGGGCGACCGGATGAGCCATAAGAGCAACGAACTTTCGGGCGGCCAACAGCAAAAAGTCGCAATAGCCCGCGCGATAGTCAACGGCCCATCCATCATCCTCGCCGACGAGCCTACCGGCAACCTGGACAGCAAGAGCGGAACTGAGATTATGAAGCTCTTCCAGCGGCTGAGTTCATCTGGCATTACCATCATAGTCGTAACGCATGAGCAGCGGGTCGCTGATCATGCGAAACGAGTCATCCGCTTCCATGACGGCGAAGTTGTCCAGGACGCGGCCGTTGAAAACCGCACTCTATATTCCGGGGCCGAGCTGCAAAGCCTAGACGCAGACTATGCTGTGGCTAACAACGGCGTTGCATGATGCTCTTCTGGCTTATCAACAAACGCGCCAAACTGGCGCAGCAGGCGTCACCAGTTTCTGTTAAAATTAATTATTCAAAATGTCGCTTGTTGAAAAGCTGAATAACCGCACCGCGTTGGTTGGTGTTGTCGGCCTAGGATATGTAGGCTTGCCGCTCGCTGTTGAATTCGCGGATGTAGGCTACAAGGTAGTTGGCATTGAAGCATCCGTAAGCAAGGTGGAAAGCGTCAATGCCGGCAGGAATTACATCAGCGACATAGACGACGAGCGGCTTGCGCGCTTGGTGGCCTCTGGCAAGCTATCCGCTACTGTTGATTATAGCGTGATAAGCGGGCTGGACGCGGTTTCCATCTGCGTTCCAACCCCGCTTAGCAAGTCGCGCGAGCCTGACATTTCCTATATCCTCGCCGCCTTCAACGGCATAACCCCAAGGATGCACAAAGACTTTCTCATCGTGCTTGAAAGCACGAGTTATCCGGGAACGACTCAGGAACTAGTGCTTCCACTGCTTGAGAAGGGCGGATTGAAAGCAGGGCAGGACTTCTACCTTGCCTTCTCTCCTGAGAGGGTGGACCCCGGCAACAAGGAACACCAAACCCGCAACACTCCCAAGATAGTCGGCGGCGTTACTCCTGCCTGCACTGAGATGGCGTCCGCGCTTTACTCACAGGCAATTGAGAAAATAGTGCCGGTGAAAAGCGCGACAGCCGCTGAGATGGTCAAGCTGCTGGAAAACACGTTCCGCGCGATAAATATCGGCGCTATAAACGAAATGGCGCTGATATGCCACCAACTTGGGGTTGACGTCTGGGAGATTATTGAGGCTGCGAAGACCAAGCCATTTGGTTTTATGCCCTTCTACCCCGGCCCCGGCCTAGGCGGGCATTGCATACCGATAGACCCGCTTTACCTCTCCTGGAAGATGCGTAAGCTCAACTATCATGCGCGCTTCATAGATCTGGCCGACCAGGTCAACTCATCAATGCCGCGCTATGTCGTTGACAGGATAATTGAACTGGTGAACAAGCGGCGCATTCCGATTAACGGGGCAAAGATACTTGCGCTGGGCGTAGCCTATAAGCCCGACATTGACGACGACCGCGAATCACCCGCCTTGCCAATAATTGAGATGCTCGCCGGCCATGGCGCGGATGTCTCATACAACGATCCGTATATTCCAAAGCTTGAATACAACGGAATCAGTCTCGCCAGCATCCCCATGACGCCGGAGTTCCTCAAAGAGCAGGACCTTGTCGTCATCATCACTGACCATTCTAACTACGACTGGCATGAAGTCGTGGAGAATTCGCAGCTGGTGCTGGATACGCGAAACGGCCTGGGCGGGGTCGCGCAGTCGGACAAAGTTATACGGCTCTAGCCGCACCCGCTTCGGGCTCGCACACTTCCCTTCTAAGCGAGCTTGCGAAAGCAAACATCGGCGCAAGCAGCAACACCAGGTATATCGTGTGGAAAAGCCCGTGAATCATTAGCAGCAGGAATCCAATTCCCAAGCCCGTGGCGAGCCTTCGCTGCATTGCGTTCCCTCTTCCCGCAACGAGCGCGAACTCAAGAAGTGTGATTATCCATACAAACAGGAAAGGAAGGCCGCCCAGCAAGCCCCCGCTCGTAAGAATTTCCAGATATGTGTTGTGCGCGTCGAGCATCAGCTCAACCGGTATGACAGAACGGCCTACCGCCCCAGCGTGTTCCGGGAAGTTGCTCATACCGACTCCGATGAGAGGGTAATCGGCGAACATCCTTGCCGCCAGCGAATAGTTCTCCACGCGAAAACCGATGTATTGCTGCGGCTGGTATTCAGGCTTGAACGCCGCGATGGCCCGAAGCGCAGACGCCTTGAACGCGAAGGGCATGAAGATAGGCATGAAAACGAAAACAACGATGGCGATGATAGCCGTGGCGATTACCGCGCGCGCAGGCCGCTTGAACAGCTCGTACGCCAAATAGACTACCAGCGCCAGCCATGCGCTGCGTGTTGCTGAGAAAAGGATTATCGCGGCCGAGAGAATTGCTATGGTGTAATAAGCCGCGCGCACCTCCGCCCGCTTCTCCCCTTCAAGCAAAGCCAGCGCTAGCGGGATAGCGACGAGGAAGCATATCGTTATGTTGATGCCGCCGGAAGCAGACGCGCCGGCGCGGTAGAATGCCTGCGCCAGGGACTGGGTAACGAAGTCGTATAGGATGAACATTCCGCTGGCGAACGTCCCGGCAAGAAACCACGCCGCCGCCTTCTCCATCAGCCCCTTCTCACGCAACATCGCGGTGCTTATTAGGTAGAGCCCGAAGATAATCACTGCGATTGCGTAGAACTTCAGCGCCTTCGCCTGGTTCTGCGCGATGAGCAGCGACGCAGTTGACACAAGCAGGAACGCAAGGAATAGGTATGGTTTCAGCCCAAGCCCGCGCAATGAGAGCGCAGGCAGCCGCCGTATGTTCACGAGCAGGCTAAAGCCCAACAACGCGATCATCAGAAACGCGAGGTTGGACATTCCCGGGATGGGAATGATCTGCATCGTGGCGAATGGAATGGAAAAAACAAAGGCGAGGAACGCGAGGCGGTGGTTGAGCAGCAAGGCCGCGATTACCGTAAGTGCGATAGCCGCCCCGGCTGCCGCCAGCGCAAATTCCGGCGCGAGCGAGCACGCCACGGCCGCCGCCATTGCCAACGTGACTAGCAGCCAGTTGTGGTTCATGCGCCCAAGCGTGTGTTCCATAGAAACGGCGTCCTTCCTCGCAAAGCTATTTTAGCTTATTGCAGGGCTAGTACTCCAAGGGGATGGCTGGGCCGAGGATGTCTTCAACTAGCTCCTGGTATTGCTTCATGCAGCGCGCGAGCGAGAAGTTAGCCTTAACTTCCTCCTTCGCTGAATTGGCGATAGCCAGCGCGAGTTCCGGCTGCGTCGCAATGGTCTCTAACGCGCCTGCGATACCCGCCTCATCGCCCACCGGCGCAAGCAGCGCATTCCCTCGGTGGCGCAGCAGCTCGCTTATGCCGGGTGCGCTGGTTGCGGCAATGGGAAGCCCCACCGCCATCGCTTCCAGCATGGAAGTCGGCGTCCCTTCGCGTAGGCTGGCCAGGCACGCCGCATCCATCGCGGCGTAAAGCTCCGGTAGGTCGCGCCTGAACCCCGCGAAAACGACGTCTCCCAGCAGCCCCATCTTCTCTGCGAGAGCGCGCATCCTCGGCAGCTCGTCGCCCTTGCCTACGAGTAGCAGTTTGGCATGGGGAACGCGCTGGCGCAGTATCTTGAACGCGCCAAGAAGCGTCGCATGGTCCTTGACCGGGTGAAAACGGGCGACGCACCCAACAACGAAATCGCTATCCGCAAACCCGAAACTGCGGCGCATTTCCCTGCGCGCAACCGACGGGCGGCACAGCCTTTCCACGTCAACCCCTGCTGGAATAGTCCGCAGCTTGCGCCCCGGCACCCCAAGCGCTTCCCGCGCATATTTCGCGCCGTCTTCGCTTACGGTGACGTAATACTCGGTAAGCCCAAGCGTCAGCTTGTCCAGGAAGCTCCGCGCGGGCCCTTGTCCGCTGGAGTGGTGGACGCTGATAACGGGTATGCGGCGCATCATCCGGCCGAGCAGCCGCGCAGTCATGTAGCTGTGGAAGAGGTGCGCGATGATGAGCCCCGGCGGCTCTTCGTCAATGAGCGGCAATAGCTCCATCGCCCGCCAAGGGCTTCGCTTCGTCACATGCAGTGAAAAGGTGTCCAGGCCGTTGTTTCCCGTGGCTTGGCGGAGCAGCATCCCGTCGCCGTCGGTGAGTATGCCAAGCTTGACACTGTATCCGAGGCGGTGGAAATGCGCAGTGGTCTGGGCGATTATGTTCTCCGCTCCGCCCCAGGAGCCCGTCGTTGCCAGCACCATGATTGATTGCGACTCCATCCGCGCCGTATTCTAGCAGAAGGGGAAGCTGGCCACAGCGCCGTGATAGAATTGCGGCATGGCGGCGAAGGCGGTAAGCGGGTTTCGCATGTTCGCGACAAACGACGACGGCATCACGGGCGTTGGGCTCGTGGAGCTCGCGCGCGCGTTCGCTCCCCTTTGCGAGATGACCATCATCGCGCCCGAAGCGCCCCGCAGCGCGGTGAGCCACGCAATAACGCTGCACAAGCCGCTGCGCGTGGACTGCCGCGCCGAATTCCCGTGGCCGGAAAGCAGTGCTCAAGGGTGCGCAGCAAATTCATGCTCCGGCTCGCCCACCGACTGCACGATGCTGGGCGTGCTTGAGTACATGAAAGGGCGCCTGCCGCACATCGTCGTGTCGGGCATCAACAACGGCCAGAACCTCGCAGAGGACATAACCTATTCAGGCACGGTCGCGGGCGCGATGGAAGGCGCGATACTGGGCATCCCTGCTATCAGTATCTCGTTTGACACGCAGGCCGGGCGCAACTTCGCAACCGCCGCGCATGCGCTGAGGCTCGTCATTGAGCGCATATTCTTCAACGAGCCGCCGCCGCAGCCGTGGCCCGAGCCTGACTGCGCGCGCATCAAAGAAGTGTTCAACGGCCGCCGCTTCCTGAACATGAACGTGCCCGACGTGCCGCCCGGCGAGCTGAAGGGAATCCGCGTGTGCCAGACCGGCTTTCGCGGTTACAGGGATATAGTGCAGAAGATGCACGACCCGCGCGGCCGCCCGTTTTACTGGATCGCCGGCGAGCGCGTGCACGAAGACGAGCGCGAAGACACAGACGTGATGGCGATACAACAGGGATATGCGGCAATAACGCCGCTGGCGTGGAACATGACCGACCATTCCGCGCTTGCCGGAATCGCCAAGCTCCTTGGCTAACCCCTCGCCAGCCCCAGGAATTCCTTCGTGCGCTTTATCAGCGCCGTTTCGCTTCCCTCGTCAAGGTGCTCGCAGTATATGCGCACCAGCGGCTCGGTGCCCGAAAAGCGCAGCAGCAGGAATCCTTCCGCAAAGTGGAGCTTCACGCCGTCAAGTTCGGAGAGCCGCGCGCCTTCAAGCCCGATGAGATTCGGCTCATTCTTCATTTGCGCAATGAGCCCGCGCACGCGCGTTGCCTCTTCAGCGCTATGCAAAGCAATGTCTTCGCGGTGG
>JBBIJQ010000069.1:0-9557 GCA_037445915.1 Planctomycetales bacterium
TATGGGAAACGATAGTGCGGTGCGATGCGGCGGCCCCCCATACTGAAGCCAGGCTCGGCACTGTCGCAGGATGTAACTTTCAGACAGGAAATATGTCGCAGGTTTTGTTCAGAAACCCAAGTACCGCTGTTGACGTTGCTGTTCATGATGAGAAACGCGATACTCGGAAGCAGCGGCTTTGTCTCCAGGTCCAGGCGACGGCAAGGAGGATTATCAGGTTGAGCACTCTCGTCCTGACGCGGCCATAATACCCAAAGTTTTTCGTGAGGCCCTTTGAACTTTTCCGGGAAGATCGCGTCCTTTCACTGGTCATGGCGACTCGAGACAGCGTCCGGGACAAGGCGGCAGAAGAGCTTCTGGTGCTGCGATGCCAGCTGCGCGACGAACGGGCCTTCGCTCAGCTGTTCACTCGCTACCACGATTCGTTGCTCTATTACCTGCGACGGCTGACGGGCGAGGCGGATGCTTCCGAAGACCTTCTGCAGAACGTCTGGCTGCAGGTCTATCGGAAGGTCTCGACTCTCAAGAACCCGGGCGCTTTTCGGACCTGGCTTTTTCGGATCGCTCACAACCAGGCGGTTCAGAGATTCAGGAAGCTGGCGCCCGAGGTATTGCTGGAGGAGACGGGCTTCGATCCCGGATCGCAAGCTGATCCCGATGAATTCGGCGCCGACGATGCCGCGCGTATTAATTCCGCGCTCGCCCGTCTGTCGGCGCCGCACCGCGAAGTTCTGTCACTGCGGTTCCTCGAAGAGATGTCCTACGAGGAGATCGCTACGGTGACCGGGTGCTCCCTCGGGACGATTCGCTCGCGCATTCACTATGCGAAGCGCGCACTCAAACAGGCCCTGGAGAGGTTGGACCATGCAATCGAAGAACGAGTTCGGAGTTGATCTCATGAAGCAGAACGGCATCCAGGATGCCGGCACACGAGAAAGGAGGGTCACGGAAATGATGCATGTCATTGAAACGGAGAAGGCTGCTGTAAAGCGGATTCGGACCATCGCCTTTCTTGCGTGGAGCTTCGCCGTTCTGTTGCCTGTCGGCTGGCTGGGAATGTTCTATGCACAGTTTCTCGTGCGGCTGCAGCCGAATCAGTCATTCTGGGCACGAGTCTATCTGATGAGTCCGGTGTTGGGAGTCATCGGCGCAGTCTGTCTCGTTCTTGCCATCATCACGACCATCGCATGGTTCTTTCGTTCGCGCACGGCCAGCCTCGCCGCGATCGAGGCTCGACTGGAGAGGCTGGAGCGGCTGCTGTCCTCGCATCCCGAGTAACACCGCGTGGTTTGTTCGATGGATTGCAGGTTAACACAGACGATTGCAAGGCTGACTTGGAAGAAGGGGAATGATCGAATGGCAAGATCCTTCCCTCTGTACCCAGCAGTGTGAAACAAGAGGGCTGTAGTATGCCGCTCACGTGGCTAGGTGACTGGTGTTCGAACAACGCCAGACCTGGCTGAGCAAGGCCATATACGGGAGTGGCAGCCGCCAACGACTTCTCGCACAGCTATTTCAGTCGATATGGGGATCTGGTAGAGAAATCAGATCCCCAGCCTTTCGAGGAGTGTCTTTGAAACGCCAAGTGTTTGTTGTATCTGTTGAGGTTGTTCTTATCGGCTTGCTCAGCGTCTATGGTTGGTTGCTTATCGACGGACTACCGCCTTCGCGCGTGACCCGGGAGCAAATATTAATTGAAACCAATAAGAGATTGCGCTTCGCAGATGCATCAGGAATTGATGTATGGGGCGAGCGCGTCAATCCCTTACAGGTTCGCGGAACCAATGGGATTATTGCATTCCTTTTGCGTAATGCGAGTCTTGGGAGAGACCTAAGGTTTTGGCAGGAAGTGTCAGGTCTTATTCCAAAGGGGTCTGGAATTTGCCTGGTTGGGTATTGCGACGGCAGCGCTTGCGCGGAAGCAATGAGGAATAATCCATTATCGGGCGAATTTCCAATCATTGAGTATGGCGAGATCATTGATTCGCAGGCCTTGATCAATGCCGATATGGAAGGTGCCTTCATAATGGTAGTGAAGGACAAAAATGTTCCTAGTGAGACGCGCGTCATACGGTGGCGCGATCTGGGGCAAACGCCCGCAAGCCTTGTTCGGAGCATTTGGCCATGATGTGGCGTTGGATGGAGTGGATCGTGGCTGCCTTGCTTGGAGTGGTGATCGTCTCGGACGCTATTCTGATTCTGTATGCTAGATCTCTGGCCAACAATACTCACTCACTCGCTGTGGATCCGTTGTGTCGGCCCGGCTTAGGAAATGAACCAGGGATCCCCTTTGAGGGTTATACGGCATCGGCAGAGAGGCTCAAGTGTCTTTCAAGATTTCAAGGAATCTGGGCGGTAAGGTATACGTCGAAATCGTGCGGCTACTGTGCCTTAGATTTAGAGTGGGATCAGCTCGCTCTTCAAATGGAGAGTGCTGGCTGGCCTGTGATAATTCTCGTGCCAAAGGCGGCGGAGGAGATTGCGAAAGAAGGTGTCATCCCCAAAGGATCTCCACAAGCGGTTTATGTCTCAATGGAGTGGACCAAACGATTTCGGCTTACGATGACCCCCAGCGTCCTGATTTTTAACTCCAAAGGGAAGCTCATCTGGCACCGGCAAGGTATGCTGGCCTCGCCAGATGTGGAGTCAGCCATTCAAGCAATCAAGATCGCGACACAACCGGGGAAAGGGTGAGGAAGAAAGCCATGGAGCGGCTATGGATGGATGTGCGTCAAACGTGGCGCGCGTGGCGGCGAATGCCAAGCGTTGCGCTGGCGATAATCGTCTTACTAGCGCTGGGGATAGGCGGTGTCGCGGCCTTGTTCAGCCCTTTGTACTCCCTATTGCTCGCGCCACTCCCTTTTCCTCATTCAGACCAGTTAGTACGCATAGGCGGCAATATTCCTGTGTTTAACGCCTATTCCAGTACGTTCGAGGAGCGGGAGCGGCTCAGGCCGATCTTCTCGAATGTGATGGCGTATGCACCTCTCTCTGCGGGGGTTCATGCCCGATTTCTCCCCGCGGGGCAGCCCAAGAGCGTGAACGTTCAGACGGTCACGCCGGAATTTTTTGAGACGATAGGCGTATCGCCCAGGATGGGCAGCGGCTTTGCGAAAGAGGGTGTGCACTCTTCAGCGGTTGTGTTGAGCGATCGATTATGGCGGGTTGAATTGCAGAGCGCCAGAGACGTGATCGGAAGCACGATTTGGCTGGTCGATCTACCTCGAACGGTTGTCGGAGTGATGCCCAAGGATTTTAATTTTCCTGCTGACACGGATCTTTGGGTGCCCATGGGAACGGCACCCGTTGGTGATTCCAGTATTCAGTTTGTGGGTCGCTTGCGCGCGGGGATGTCGGTGGGACAAGCCGCAACGACATTGAAAGCCGTAGGTTATAAGCATGGGGAAGGCCCTAGCGGGAAGATTGGAAAAGACGGCCCCGTCCTGCAATCACTACAAGTCTTTCTGCGCGGAGATCAACGGCCGCTACTATGGCTTCTTTGGGCGGTATCCATCCTATTCCTGCTGCTGGCGTGTGCGGGAGTTGGAAATCTATTGCTTTCGCAAGGAGTGCGCCGCCGTCCCGAGATGGTAATGCGACTGGCTCTAGGGGCAGGAAGATGGCGTCTGGTTCGGCAGCTCCTAACGGAAACGCTACTGGTTGTTGTCGCGGGAGGGCTGTTGGGGATGTGGCTTTCCACAATCGCTGGCCGATGGCTGCAAATGCAATTGGCTGAGATGCAAGGCGGCCAAATATTCGTTCCCGCCACAATTCCACTCGTCGTTGCCTTGGCCGTGGCGGTAACCATTATTTGTGGATTGGCGCCCGCGCTGCACGCCACCGGCGCGGATCTGTGCAGTTCCATCAAGTCCAGAGGCAGCGGCACTAGCGTATTCAAATCCAGCCGTCGGCTCTGTTCCTTCCGTGAGTTTCTTGCCGGAGTGCAGGTGGCCTTGGCACTGGTTCTGCTGATCGGCACCGGCTTGCTGCTCCGCAGCCTCACTACTAGAGTCAATGTGCCGCTCGGATTGGAGACTCGAAATGTGACTGCATTCCTGACCGCTCTTCCCCGACTGCCGGAGTGGACTGCCGCTCGGGCGAAATTCTATCAGCAGAATAATCTGGATTTCTTCAGTTCCGGCCGACGCGGTCGCACCTTCCTTGACAACCTGGCACGAAGGCTGGAGCCCGAGCAACGTGCGGAAAATGCGCGAAACCTACTGTTCTTCCGCGAGGCTCAGCACCGCTTAAGAGAGCTACCGGGGGTGGTCTCCTTAGGAATTCTGGATCCTACCCCGTTTACTTCAGAAGTCATGAGGGCCATTCAAGATCCTGTCGCGGTTTACAAATCTAATCCGCGTGGTGCGGAGCTTCAACACTACGCAACGTCCATTGTCGGCCGAGCAAGCACCAGTGCATTCGATGTGCTCGGCATTGACCTTTTGGCTGGACGAACATTCACAGTGACGGATGTCGCCGGTGAGCAGGCGAGGGAAAGCAACGAGGGCCGCGGTGTGGCGATCATAAACGAGGCCCTTGCGCGGAGTTTCTGGCCGAATGAGAACGCGATTGGAAAGCAGTTCTATGGCGCCCAATTGGAAGCCAGGACGGTCGTAGGAATCGTGTCGAATTTTCATCAGAGCGGCTACAACATGAGCGTCATGCCAGCTGTCTATTACCCCTTCACGGGAATGACGGGGAGAGGTAGCTTTGTGGCTAAGCTTCGATCCGGCGCAACAATGAAGCAGTTCGCTGCCGATGTGAACCGAGTTCTGGCAGAACTGGCGCCATACCTTCCACGGGTGGAAGTGCAAAACATGCAAGACTTATCTGAAAGATCCATGACTAATCTCCGCTTGGCGCTGATATTGCTGAGCTGCTTCTCCCTTCTAGGAACTGTCGTGGCGGGATTGGGTGTGTATGCAGCTGCGACGCTCATGGCCGCTGCGCGGACGGGCGAGATGGGCATCCGTATGGCCCTGGGAGCTTGTGCCCAGCAAATCCGTTGGCTAGCCTTATGGCGGAGCGTGCGACTGGCTGTCGTGGCATTTCCGGCTGGGCTTTTGGCTGGATGGGCTCTGGCACGAAGTCTCTCGCACTTTATGTTTCAGGTGGGCGCCATAGACCTTATGACCTATGTCACGAGCAGTGCTTTGATCTTGATCATAGTGTTGGCGGCGGGACTCCGGCCAGCTCTACGCGCTGCCTTTGCCGATCCCGCCGCTGTTCTCCGCCACGATTGAAAGATGGTCGAGGCGAGGTGGACTGGGCGATAGAGTGCATGGAAAGATGCTCCGCGCAGTCCGGCACCTCTAAATTGCGCCTATAAAGTGATGTATTTTGGATCTTTAATATCTAGAAGAAGTAGTGCAGGCGCTTGGGACTGCAGTGGCCTAAGGTATACTCCCGCTGGCAGGATAGCAACTTCCCGAGATCTTCGGCTAGTACGACTGTGTCATAAAAATAGGCCAAGCCCGCCGTTTGTGCGGATTTTGGCCTGAATGGCTGTTTTGCGAACAAGCGTGAAGGCCAGTATCGATGCGGCTCTCAAGTATTGTGACACTGTAGTACTAGGAGTCCGTCCAGGAATTGGCAAATATGACGAATTGTAGTTGGTTATGGCTCATGGAGTGCTTTTCAGCAGGTCATGATTGAGCAACAGTATCTGAGGTCAGTTTCGGTATGTGGTCAGTGACGGCCCCCAATGGGCTGTTTTGATGGCTCCAGTGGACATTTCTCTCATTGCAGAGGCGATACATCATCGAGATGTTGTGCGTCATGCACACCATCGCCCATTCGGCCCGCACTTTCTCAATTCCCGGCAAGAGGAATTGTCTGAAGCCTCGCGCCTGTTTGATCTGCCCGAATACAGGTTCGACGATCGACTTTTGTGCCGTTTAGATGGCAGCACCAGTATTTCTCTGAACCTTTCGCCTCATCCGGTTAGTTCGGGTCGCTCCCTTAGGCAGTGGCCCACGGCTACAGGCTTTCTTGCTGCCGTGTTTCTGTTTCTCCGTCGCTATGTACGCGTCGATCCCCTGCTTTTCCAGATGCGCCAGATTCTTTTCGGAACAATATCCGCTGTCGGCCAACAACTCATCCGGCTTTTGTGCGGCTCGTTGTTCAATGGCTTGCACCATCGGCGCCACTTGTTGCTTGTCATTGGCTTGCTGCGTGACCGCCTGCGCCACAATCAGTTGCGTCGTGCTTTCCACGACTGCCTGCACGCTGTAGGCCTGCACAAAGCCATCCGCCCCTTTCATGATGCACGATTCCGAGTCGCTGAAATTGTACTGGGCTTTGTCCTTGGGTGTGGCTTCCCTGGCTTCCTCCTGGCTCTGGCCTTCTTCTTCGGCCTCTTCCCGGGCTCGCTGCTGCAGAGCACGCATGGCTTGGCGAATCTTTTTCAGCCTTGTTTTCCGCCGGCAGAGTTCTTCGGGCAGTTCGTCGCCGCTGTTGTCTTTCCCATATCGAGCGTCTTCTTCATCATCCGTCGCCCTGGCCTGCGCGAGCAGTATCCGGATTACTTCCCGCAAACAATGTTCATCCTCCTTCATGGGACCGTAGCTCATGGCAAAGCGCGGGCGTGGGCGTTGAGAGAATTCGCGATGACGCTGTTTGAACGCGCGGATGAAGACGCCGCCAGGCAGCACTTCCGTTGGTTGTACAACTGGGCAACACACAAACGCCTGAAAGCGATCATTGAAGTGGCCCGGATTCTGAAAATCCGACTGTCGAACATCCTTACTTATTTGAAGCATCGCATCACGAATGCGACCAGCGAATTCATCAATTCGAAGACACAGTGGGTGAAGTACACGGCTAGAGGATTCAGAAATAAGAAGAACGTCCAGGCGGCGATCTACTGTCACTCTGGCGCCTTGGACCTCGCCTTCACCCACTTAAAAGCTGGAAGAGCGAATTAAGAAGGGAGTATGCAGGGCACAGTGAGCCGATCCAGGATCTTACCGTCAGGACAGTAACTTACCAAAGAACATTCCTCGCATACATATGAGGGAGTCATGGACATAGTGCGAGCATCGCAGGGCAGGATGAAACTCATTAGGAGAGTTGTACTCGGGGTGTTTCTGATGGGGATCATTGCGGGGATCAGCATCGTGCTCGGGAAGCTGGAACCCGCGGCGCCGACGGTCGAAAGAGCCTCAGTGTGGATCGACACGGTCGCGCGCGGCCCGATGGTGCGGCAGGTGCGGGGACAGGGGACTCTGGTGGTGATTCCGGAGCACATCCGCTGGATACCGGCGGCCACCAGCGGGCAGGTCGAGCGCAAGCGCGTGCAGCCGGGGGAAACGGTCACGCCGGAAACGGTCTTGCTGGAACTGAGCAACCCGCAGCTGGAACACGAGACGCTGAACGCCGAGTGGGACTGGAAGGCGGCGGAAGCTTCGTTCCGGAACCTGAAGGTGCAGCTGGAGAGCCAGCATCTGAGCCAGGTGGCGGAAGGGGCGAGGCTGGAGTCGGATTACCGGAAGGCGCAGATGGAGATGCAGGCGAACGAGGAGCTGTTGCGCCTGGGCCTGGTGCAGGAACTGATCGTACGCAAGGAGAGGATGACGGTCGAGCAGCTGGCCCAGCGGATGGAGGTGGAGCGGCAGCGGCTGGAAAAGAACCGGGAATCGATCGAGGCGCAGCTGGCGGTGCAGGGGGCGCGGCTGGAGCAGCAGCGGGCGCTGTACGAGCTGAAGCGGCGGCAGCTGGAGCAGTTGAAGGTGCGGGCGGGGGTGCACGGGGTGCTGCAGATCATGCCGGTGGATGTGGGGCAGCAGATATCGCCGGGGACGAACCTGGCGCGGGTGGCGGATCCGAGGAAGCTGAAGGCGGAGTTGAAGATCGCCGAGACGCAGGCGAAGGACGTGCAGGTGGGGCAGATGGTGGCGATCGACACGCGCAACGGGATCGTAGCGGCCCGGGTGGCGCGGATCGATCCTGCGGTGCAAAGCGGCACGGTGACGGTGGACGCGCAGCTGCAGGGGGAGTTGCCGGCAGGGGCGCGGCCGGATCTGAGCGTGGACGGGACGATCGAGGTGGAGCGGCTGGAGGATGTGCTTTACGTGGGGCGGCCGGTGATGGGGCAGGCGGGGAGTGTTGTGGGCTTGTTCCGGCTCTCGCCCGACGGCCGGGAGGCGACGCGTGTGGCGGTGAAGCTGGGCAGGAGCTCGGTGAGCACGATTGAAATACTGGAAGGGCTGAAGCCGGGAGACCGGGTGATCCTGTCGGACATGTCGGCCTACGACAGCCACGACCGGATCCGGCTGAACTAGACAGAGGGAAGCAATAGCTATCGAGAGGAACAGACCAATGAACTCGAGCAATCATGCGCTGATCCGCCTGGAAGGGATCACGAAGGTGTTCTACACGGAAGAGGTGGAGACGCACGCGCTGTCGGAAGTGGATCTGGAGATCCGCCGCGGGGAGTACGTATCGATCGAAGGGCCGTCGGGGTGCGGCAAGTCTACTCTCTTGTCGATCCTGGGACTGTTGGACACGCCGACGAAGGGACGGTACAGCCTGGACGGGCGGCCGGTGGAAGGGCTCAAGATGAGCGAGCGGGCGCGGAAGCGGAACCGGGAGATCGGGTTTATCTTTCAGAGCTTCAACCTGATCGGAGACCTGACGGTGTACGAGAACGTGGAACTGCCGTTGACCTACCGCGGAATGGGAGCGGGGGAGCGGAAGCAGCGGGTGAAGGAAGCGCTGGAGCGGGTGGGGATGGAGCATCGGGCGAAGCACTATCCGGGGCAGCTGTCGGGGGGCCAGCAGCAGCGGGCGGCGGTGGCTCGGGCGGTGGTGGGGCGGCCGTCGATATTGCTGGCGGATGAGCCGACGGGGAATCTGGATTCGGAGAACGGGGAGATGGTGATGCAGCTATTGGGGAAGCTGCACGAAGAGGGGGCGACGATCTGCATGGTGACGCACGATCCGCGGTATGCGAGTCATGCGCGGCGGACGGTTCATCTGTTCGACGGCCGCCTGGTGCAGGAGTCCGCCGTAGGAGCGTGACGCGCCAAGTTCCACTGTGTCAGTTTTTGTGTCAGTAAATTTTCCGAAAATGGCTTGAAACAAGCGCCAATGGCGCAATTGCCATAATCTCCATAACCGCGCCAACCTGTTGATGGGATTGGGAATGCGGCGCAAGTGATTGAAAACAAAGAGCCGGCCCCGATGGCCTCGGGACCAGCTCATAATCAGCGTGTCCCTCGCCAAAATTCTGGCCGTGGCTGTCAGCGGATCCTGGTTGCGTCGGTGCTGGTCACGGTTGGGCATCTGGAGCAATGAGTTCTTGAAGTGGCGTCTGGCGCTTGCGAGGCAGGCTTTCTGAGACAGCCGAAGGCGCAATCGGACGAGGTATTGGTCACGTGAGAATGCGGTTGTCAAGCGCGGACTGGTTAGTACTATGCCGCGCGTCTCTCATACCGGTTATGGAGACCGCCGACTTCCGGAATTTTGACCACCCTTCCTTTCTCGGGCGGTTCTGCCATGCGAGTCTCAGAACTCAGTTAATGGGAAAGCTGGCGCCGCAATGGCTTGATAACCAA
>JBBIJQ010000070.1:0-9553 GCA_037445915.1 Planctomycetales bacterium
CAAGAGCAAGCGCGTTAAGGCTTTCTTGGTGGCTGAAATGAACTGGGGTCAGATGGTTGAGGACGTGAAACTAAGTGTCTTGGGCGAGAAGCCAGTTCACTTTGTGGCCAAGCACGGTGGTCTTACCTTTGCCCCTGAAGACATCATCGAACCGGTACGTGAGCTGCTAAAGGATATTGAAAACCCGAAGACCCTTTGGGACGCTTCGTAGGAGATGATAAATGGAAACTAAGACCATTAACGGCGTTGAGTTTAACATCGCGTATCAGCGGCCAAAGTCGCTTACGCAGAAAGAGTTTCATTACTGTCCCGGCTGCAACCACGGCACGATCCACAAGATCATCGCCGAGGTTATTGATGAGCTAGGGATACAGAACCGCTGCATTGGGATGGCCAGCGTTGGTTGCAGCGTCTTCGCTTACGACTACCTGAACTTTGACTACATTAGCGTCCCACATGGCCGTTCGCTTGCGACTGCTACTGGAGTCAAACGGATGCGCCCTAACTCAGTCGTTATAACTTACCAAGGCGACGGCGACTTAGCTGCCATTGGGACTGCTGAGACCATTCATGCCTGTAACCGCGGAGAGCGGGTCACTTGCTTTTTTGTGAATAACGCCATCTATGGCATGACGGGCGGACAGATGGCGCCCACCACACTATTGGGTATGAAGACAACTACTTCTCCCCTTGGGCGCGATGCAGGTCGCATCGGCTGGCCCATTAAAGTATGCGAAATGCTTGCGCCGCTTCCTGGAGCCGCTTATCTCGCCCGCGTCAGTACGCATGACGCTAAACACATCCTCAAGGCTAGGGCTGCCGTCAAGAAGGCTTTCCTTGCCCAGCTTGAGGACAAGGGCTTTGGGATGGTGGAGTTCTTGAGCAACTGCAATGTTAACTGGCGTGTCACCCCTGAGCAAGGCGTTAAGTTCATTGAAGATATGATGGTCAAGAACTATCCCCTAGGCGTTTACAAAGATGTCTGGGCCAACGAAAAGGCCGAGAAGGAGGCTAAGTAATGCTTCTGGATGAATACATCTTCGCTGGTTTTGGCGGTCAGGGCATAATGACTATTGGTCAGATTATTGCCTACGCCGGAATGCTTCAAGGCTACAACAGCGCTTGGATTCCCAGCTACGGCCCCGAAAGCCGTGGCGGAACTGCCAATTGCAATGTCGTCATCAGCGACGAGATGATTGGCAGCCCGCACACCCACTCGCCAAACGGCGTCATCGTGATGAATGGCCCTAGCTTTAACAAGTTTGAGCCTCGCATCAAGCCAGGCGGCGTGCTGGTGATTAACAGCAGTCTTGCCCTGCAAAAGAGCGAGCGCAAAGACGTCAAGATTGCCTATGTGCCGACGGCCGATATTGCGCTTGAGGCAGGGCATCCTGTCTTGGCTGCAATGGTTGGGTTGGGAGCTTTCGTTGAGCTCTCAAAAACCATTGAAGACCAATACATGGAGAAGGGCATAGATTGGGCCATTCCTTCGCACCGTAAGAATATGCTGGATATGAACATTAAAGCTTATTTCAAGGGTAAGGAAGCCGCCCTCAAATCCGGCTAATCAACGGTTATTCCTTCATCTCAACTAAGGCGCGAGAAGTAAGGCGGCCATCTGTGGTCGCCTTACATTTACACTGTTGTTTGGGCTACATCGCTTTGCCGATAAAGATGCCGTGTGCATAGCTGGCAAGCTTCACATTTCGCAGCCCTTTTGAGTTAGGCGTAACTGGATTAACACACACCCGTTGGTAGGCCTCTCCATATCCTGATGAACCACTTTCTAGGGCTACCGAGCAGGAGCGCCCAATAAACCTTTCCCATCGCTTATCCGCTACCTCTGCGCAAAGCTTAAGAAGCTCACTTTCGCGCTCTCGTGTAACACTCGCGTGAAGGGGCTTTAGCGATGCTGCCGCCGTCCCTGGTCTCTGGCTGTAACGGAATACATGCGCGCGCTCAAAGCCAAAAGCTCTAACCGATTCTAGCGTTCGCTGGAAATCTTCATCTGTTTCAGTTGGAAACCCGACAAGTAAGTCGGTCGTGATAGAGCCGAATGGTAACGCCGCTCTGAAGGTATCAACGGCTTTCGCGTACTGTCCAATGCAATACCTTCGCCCCATATCTTTCAGGACTCGTTCGCTGCCGGATTGAAGGGGAATGTGCAAGTGCGGGCATAGCTTAGGATTAGTGTATTGAGACAAAAGCTCGTCGCTTACATGTTCTGGCTCAATGGAGGAGAGGCGAATGCGGATTCCATCGGGACATTCAGCAAGAGCTTTGCCAAGTAGTTTTGCAAACCCAAAGCCAATATCCGGCTCGCTGTAAAGGCCAATGTTCACGCCGCACAAGACAACTTCAGCTGCTCCATCTTTCGCAGCCCTTTTTAGCTGGTTGGTTACTTCAATAAGCGGGGCGTTCCACTTACTCCTCACGTATGGGACAATACAGTACGCGCAGTACGTATCACATCCGTCTTGGACTTTTATAAACCTACGGCTGCGAGCGCTGTAACAGTATTGGGGTGCGGTGTTACTGATTGCCGGTAACAAGTTATGCCCGTCGGCTACTTCAGCGCCAAGAGCCCGTAACTCTGATGCAATTTCGCTATTCCCAGCGCAACAGCCAATGACAACTACTTTAGCTTCTGGATACTCTCGCCTCGTGCGCCTAATGTAACGCCGCACTTTGGCGACTGCAGTGTGCGTCACAGCACATGAGTTAATGACGACTAACTGCGGAGGCTCACACTTGCCTATATGCCTGTCTTCGCCGGCATGCGCACAATCCCAGCCACGAGACGCGAGCGCACAAGCAGTTTCCTCGCTGTCCGCGTAATTCACTTTGCAGCCAAATGTCTTGATTAGCGCGAGCACGCGAGGATTGTAACCTATGCGCCTGCTGCCTGCTTTTCCCACCGTTCCGCTGCTATAAGCGCCGCCCCAAGCGCCCCAACGTATTCTGGGTATTCAGGAACAAATAGCTGGCTGCCTATGCTTTGCGACAGCAGCTTGACGATGCACTCATTGCGCGCCACGCCGCCGGCGAACATTACAGGAGCCTGCGCCCCTACCCGCTCAAGCATCGCCAAGGTGCGCTTTGCGACCGATTCATGAATCGCATAAGCAACGTCATGCGGATTGGCTCCCCGTGCAATCAGCGACGTAACCTCACTCTCGGCGAAAACAGCGCACATGCTGTTTATTGTGCTACCCGGCGCGCCTTGAAGCGCATATTTGCCAAGGTCTTGTAATTTCACCTGAAAGCTCAACGCCATCACTTCAAGAAACCTGCCAGTCCCGGCCGCGCACCGGTCGTTCATCTCAAAGCGTATGATAGCGCCGTCGCCGGCAAGCGAAATGATTTTTGTGTCTTGGCCGCCTATATCTAGAATGCCGCGAACGCCTCTAAGCAAGTGCTTAGCCCCGTAAGCGTATGCGGTAATTTCGCTAGTAGCAGCGCTTCCAAGTTCCTGCGCTGCGAGCTTGCGGCCATATCCTGTTACGCACAATGCATCGCTCCCTGGCGCGTTGGCCAACAGCGATGCAATCTGCGCCGATGGGCTGTGCGTCGTAGGCAGCGCGGCTTGATGCACGACTACGCCGCCGCCCACTACTACCAGCTCAATGCTGCGCGAACCGATATCCAAGCCGCAGAAATGCTTCAATCTTGCGTTACCTCGCAATTTGCTCAGCAAACGCCTCTACTCGAGTTCGCAACTGCTCAACGTCTTCCGTTGAGTAATCGGTGTCTATCCGCAAAACGGGAATTCCCTTCTTCTGCAGCTCGCGCTCAACGGCCATCGCTTCCATCTGGTAGGGCTGGCAGAACTGCAAACAATAATGAATTACGCCGTCCGCTTTCAGATCTGCGTACATCTCTTCAATATGGCGAAGCCTGTCTGTATTCGGAGTAAATATCGCGCAGTCTATCTGAATGTAGCGGTCCACGATGGCATTGATCAAATCGTCTAGTGTCACGCCATCTGCCTTAACCTCGTTGCGAATTCCCCTTGCTCCTACGCACGATTCCTCACCCACAATTACCGCGCCAGTGCTCTCAATCACCCATGGGAGCTTCCAGTTCGGCACGGCCATCGGGCAGCCCGATATCAAAATACGCGGCGCATTCGCATCAGCGACCCCGCTACCCCTCTTCGCCCGCTCCTCAAGCTCTGCAGCCAGCAAATTAACTGAAGCGGCATAGCGTACAGGGTCATCATAGAAAAACACCTGGTTGGAAAGCAGCCCGTCAAGCCCCGAAATGGGGACGGGGGACGCTGCCCTTGCAGCGTTTAGCCTCGACAACGCTGCGCGCTTGTTATTCGCGATTTCAATGCCTTGGCGCAGCATGTCTGCGGTAATCCTCACGCCGCTAAGTTCTTCAACGCGCTCCATAAAGCGCAGATACTCAAGCTTGAGCAGCGCCTTGCCGGCTTCACTCTTCACCTGTGGGAGATCCATTACATAGAAGTTGGGCATAATTTCATTGAACGTTTCAAAGCCCTTCTTCTTGCCGTCGCAAGTGTTCTCGCCGACGATTAAGTCGCATGCCTCAATGTAAGGGCAGACTTTGCCCAGCTTGAAACCAAGCGCAGACTTTATTAGCGCGCAAGTGTTGCGCGGCAGCAGTGTTTCAACTTTGTCTGTAGCGAACTCGGCGCCAGCGCAAAGCCCTACGTGAATGCCGTTAACGGCAAGGACGAATTCATCAGGAACGAAGGTGCAGTAGGAGCCAACGACTTTCCGGCCTACGGCCTTAGCGTCCATAAGCTCCTGAATGCGCAAGCCGTGAACTTCGCTCATCACAAAATCAAAGTACTTCATCCCTTCCGGGCGGTTGCGCTGGGAAAGGAATATCTGCTCGTATGCGCTTCCAAGTACGCCAAGCAGCTGCGCATGTGCTTCTAAGTCTAGGCCTAGTGCGGCCCACATTGGATCGTATTTCGTATCCATCAACAACCTCCAGTTTGGTGTTGGTTATGCTAACTAGCAAACGGCTATATTGCAAATAGTATCTGGCTATAGCTTTCGTGCATCCTATTAGCGGTTAGCTAGCTCTTCGGTGGGAAATGTGCTCTAAAAAAGCTTTGTAAACGCTCGGAAGCGTCCTGCCCTTGTGGGTGGCTATAAAGAAGTTGCGGGTCATGGGCAATCCACCAATTACCGCGGCGTTGAGTTCTTTCCTCTTAAGGTCTTCGGCAACGGCAATCCTTGAAACTACAGAAACCCCTAGTCCGGTTTTGACTGCTTGTTTAATGGCGTCGGTAGATCCTAAAGTTACGGCGACATCCAGCGCTGATGTGTCAATCCCTTTCTGGCTGAAATACGTTTCCATAACACGCCGCGTGCCGGAACCTTCTTCACGAAGCACGAAAGGCAAGCCCTTCAGCGCGCTAACTGAAAGCTCTTTTACCTTAAGAATGCTTGGGTGGCCGACGATAATTAGTTCGTCTTCTATGAACGGCTGATACACTAGGCCGCTCATCGTAAAGCGCGCCCCGACTACCCCCGCAAGGAGTTCATGTTCATGAACCATCTCGGCGATGAGCTTTGAGTCCCCGGAATAAAACTGGAATGACACGCCCGGATGCTTTGCCCGGAAGCTGGATGCGGCCGACGGGAGAATGTAAACGGCAGGGATGGTGCTGGAGCCAATAATAACCTCGCCAGATATAGCTTTGGTGGAGCACTTCGTTGCGTTTTCCAGCTTTACCATCATCTGAACAACCGCTTCAGCATGCTCAAATAGGACCCGCGCTTCGGCGGTGGGGATCACCTTCTGGCTTGTGCGGTCAAATAGCCGGCAGCCTAGCTGCTTTTCCAGCGACTTTACATGTGTGCTGACTGTAGGCTGCTTAAGGCCAAGCTTAACCGATGCGCGCGAGAAGCTTTTATACTTGTAGACCGCAAGAAACACCCGTAATTGATGTGTATCCATGCGCGGATTCTACCATGCAGGGGCTTTGCCAGGCCTATCCTATGCTAACATTCAGAAGCATTGCGCAATCTGTCTTTTTACAGTCTCAACTCCCAGGCGTGTGCCTACTGCGCCAAGTGCCACTTCGGCTGCCCAACCTACGAAAGCACGCGCCAAGAAGGCTATTCTGCGCGCGGAAAGGTGCAGATTGCCGGCGCGGCTGCGGCTGATAGCCTGCATTCTGCGGTTATGTTGCGCGACAGCCATAAGCTGCTGGAATACCTTGATTTCTGCCTTCGCTGCTACCATTGCCTTGATGTCTGTCCGGCGCAAATCGCCACAGTTCCAATCTTTGAAGCCCTTCGCTTTGAAGCTGCCCGCGAGCGCCTGCCTTCATTACTGTTCCGATTCCTTATGCGAACGGCGCTGCCAAGCAGGCATTTTACGAGATTAGGCTCAAGCGCAGGGGCGGCAGTTGGGAATCTCCTCTCCATTTTCGTGAAGCGCGTTCAGCTATCTCAGCGCTTAAATGCTGCTATCGCAGATGTCCAATGTGCTTCTAGGCCATCTTTGTTTAGGAACTCATTCTGTGCTATGCCAGCATTTGGACGGCATTTTTCACTGCCCAGCGGCCGAGGTCTAAGGCTGAAGAGCCTTGATTACATACTTTCGTCTCAGGTCATAACCGAGCCTTTGCTTGGTAGCATCGGTTACTTTATGGACTGCCTAACCGACATCTACTACCCAGCCGCTTTCGCCGGCACCGTGCGCTTGCTTAACGCAAACGGCTACCGCGTAGTTGTTAAGCCGGAGGTTGGCTGCTGCGGGGCCAGCGCATTGAACACTGGAGACGAGAAGGCATTTCAAAAAATGGCCCGCTCCTACGCTTTGGCTTACAGCGATGCCAGCTTTTCGCGCATATTATTCTCCAACCCTACATGCTACAAGACGGCGAAAGAACGTTACCGCGATGTGCTAGGAAGCGAAGCTGGTATTCTCCCAGAGCCTATCCTTGATGTAGAGATGTTTGCCCAACTTCCATCACCGCACCTGCATCAATCTTGGAAGAACATTACTGTAGCATGGCATAATCCTTGCGCGCTTGGTTTTGCGCTTGGCGATAAGGAGACAGGTGCAAATGTCCTGCGCAAGTGGGGGCTGCAAGTTACCGGTGTTCAAGTGACGGACGAATGCTGCGGCTATGGGGGAATGTTTAGCCTGCGCTATCCCGAATTCGCTGCTGAGCTTTGCGCGAAGAAGCTGCGCGCTTGGCAGCGAGCAGGAGTTGACCTCGTGCTTTCGTGTTCTTCCGGCTGCATCAGCCACTTCAACTCCACTGCTGCATCAAAAGGGATTCCCCTCCCAACTATCCACTGGGGCGAACTGCTCTAGCATGCTTATCGCTGCAACTCCCAAACGAATATGCGCTCCCATTTGTTCTTCTTCCTGTGCGTTGCCACGCGGGCTGCGCGTTTACAAGTAACGCTAAAGCCCGCATCAGACGCGAACTCCAGCACCCGATTCAACGCCTTTTCGCCGCTGTTGTCGGAATAGCCGAGAATGAGCTTCCCTGCAGGCGACAGCCAATCCGCGACTTCTGAGAAAAAGGCTTCCAGTATGCGCTGCTTCTCATCTTTCAAAGCGATATCGGAGCGTGACCTAACTGCTGCTACAACCCATGGCAAGTTAAACAGGATGAGGTCAAAACGTTTCCTCTCCAGCGTCTCAAAAATGTTTCCAGGCGCGGCAGCCTTTACGGCTCCTTCTGCCAATATCCCATCTGCGAATAAACGCTCAGCGTTTAGCAATGTCGTCCCTATAGCTTCAGGCATGACATCAGCCGCAGTAACTTGTATCTCCAATCCAGACATTTCCTTTGCGGCAATGAACCCCAGCACCCCGCAACCACACCCCATGTCCAAGACTGACGCTCCGCGCGGAATATGGAGTTTTGCAGACGCGATCGCATCCCGAAATAACGCATACGTCTCTTGGGAGCGCGGCGGAAGCACATCTTCGCCTGCATGCAACCAAGTGCCAAAAGCGTTAACGTGCCACTTCTCGCTTAGTCTTGTCAGTAGCCTGCTGACTGCAACGAAAGGCGCAAGCACTGAATCGCCATCCTCTCCTAAGTCGCCTTCGCCGCAAAGTAGCATAATGTGCCTTTGCTCAATCGCAGGCTCAAGCATCGGAACCCTGTGTTGCAGAAGCTCAACCATCATTCGGTTAATGGGCTCGTCTCCTTTTTGAAACCTCCTTAAATCCTTCTGCCGCCGTGATACGTAGTCCGCAAGTTCCATCACTACTTCCTGGGGACCAGCCACATGGACAATGCCGCCAGATGCAAGGTGGCTAAAAATCCTATCCTGCTTTGCCAGCTCCCTGCCTGAATATTCGCGTAACACTGCATCTTCTAATCCGCGAGCGTACTTAGCGGCCACGCGCAGTCCGCCTGAACGCTTATCTTGTACTTGAATTTTCACCTCCTTGTGATTATCGCATAGCCTTTCAGCATCCTTGCTGATGAGCTAGAATATCACTGCGCCTGCGGCGTAGTTGGAGGAATGAGTGGGCACACGAATATTCTTTATGGCAACTGTCTTGGCGGCTATTTTAGGGCTTACAGTCTTGCTTACCCTTCAAAGCCAGGCTCAGGGCGATGACGAACAAGCCGTTCTAGCTGGCAAATCGCTGTATTACGGCGCCTGGGGCGCTTCTCCATTCGCCTGCATATACTGCCACTCTAACTTTGACGAGCAGCGCCTAGACGACGGCTACCTTCGGCCTGGCCATTCGCTGTGGAACAGCGCAAACCGGCAGTCGTTCTATAACTCGGCATACGCTGGCAAAGGCGATATCCCCCTAATCCGCGCAGTAAACACCTGCATTGCGGGTTTCCTTAAGGCGAAACCTCTACCTGCATCTGACCCCAAAATGCGGGCGCTTCTAGCATACATTCGATCTATTTCCTTAGAGCCGAAATCCAGCCCTATTACCATCAGCCGGGCGAAGGCAATCCCGGAAATTGATGGCGACCCGCGCCGAGGTGAAATCCTCTATAAGTCTGCCTGCATTCTTTGCCATCGGCAGAATGGAAGCGCGCCGGAGCTTATGTTTGTGGCTTCAACGGCTTTAGCTGCCTCCAAGATTCGTGGATTATCTCTCCCTGGCGGTTCCCTCCGCGAGCTTCCTGAGTGGAGCGCGCCAATGCCTTTTTTCTCAATGGAGCGCCTGGGCGACCAGCAAGTGGCGGATATCCTCTCCTATTGGGAGTACACGCAGTACTTACGTGAACAGGAACAGCTTTCGGCCCAGGAAACTCAAACGGAGCTGGTTGAGATAACTGAGTCCCCTGGCTTCACCGTCCAGCCGACATCCGAGCCCACGCGCGTTGAGGAAGAAGGAAGCTAGCCCTTCTCCCCTCCCAGCTGGCTCAAAATTACCTCCACTGCTTTGCGAAGCTGCGGGTCATTACCCGCCGCCATATCTCCCGGCGCAATGTTCACGATGTAATCTGGTACAACCGGCATATTCTCAAGGTTCGTCCCGTCCATCCTATACCAACCAGTCTGCGGAATGCGAAAGGTCGTGCCATCCAGTAACTGATAATTGCTGGTGCCGATTACGCCTCCAT
>JBBIJQ010000071.1:0-9476 GCA_037445915.1 Planctomycetales bacterium
GCCTCGATGGACCGCGCGAAGCAGCGTGAGATTGCCAGCAAGGGCGGCAAGGCCAAATGGGCGTTCAACGCAAACGAGCCGGTGCGTTCTTCACCGGCGGTCGCCGAGGACGGCACCATTTACCTAGGAAGCTACGACCACAAGCTCTATGCAGTAACCCCGCGCGGCGCCAAGAAGTGGGCATTCAACGCAGGAGGCGCGATTGATGCGTCGCCCGTAGTGTGCGCCGACGGCGTGGTGCTTGTGGCAAGCTTGGACGGTAAGCTTTACGCGGTGAATCCCGACGGGACGTTGCGCTGGAAGTTTAGCGCGGGCGATGGCATTGAATCATCTCCCGCAATCGGCCTGAACGGCACAGTCTACTTCGGCTGTAACGATGGGAAGCTCTACGCGGTGGGCGAAGGCAAAGTGTAGCGCCGTTCGCTGATATACTCTGCGCGTGCATCCAATTGCCCGATACGCTTTTCCGCGCAAGCTCATCCGTGGCGTCTTCCTTGAGCGCCTGCACCGCTTCACTGCGCTAATCCGCCTGCCACGCGCAGGCATAATCCATGCGCATGTCCCGCACACCGGCCGCCTGCCCGACTTGCTCGTGCCAGGAAACGAATGCTGGGTGGACAACATAGGCGCTTCACCAACGCGCCGCACGCAATACACGCTTTCGCTCGTCCGCACGCAAGAGGGCGTGCTTGGCTGCATTGACACGAGTATCCCCAACAAGCTAGCGCGCATCGCAGCGCAGGCTGCCGCTATCCCCACGCTTGAGGGCTGGCTCTATGAGGCGCACGAATACACGTGGGGCGATTCACGTGTTGACCTGCTCCTTCGCAGCCCGTTCGGGCGCAAGCGCGCGCTGGTGGAGGTGAAGTCGGTGACGTGGACGGTGGACGCCTGGGCGCAATTCCCCGACAGCATCACTACTCGCGGAGTAAAGCACCTGCACAACCTTGCCGCCGCGAAGACTGCGGGAATGCGCGCGGTTCAGCTCTACATTGTGCAGCGCGGCGATTCCGCGAAGTTTCGCCCCGCCGTTGAGATTGACCCCGAATATTGCAAGGCGTGTTTCATCGCCAAATCTCGCGGCGTGGAGTTTCTTGCGCTCACGTGCGAATTGTCACCGCAGGAGCTTGTGTTGTGCGGGCGGATACCTGTGCACCTAGTGAGGCACGGTTAGCCGGTTGCCTGTTCCTTCACCGGGCCTAAATCGCGGCCTCGCAGCGCAAACCATATCGTCCCCAGCACGCCGAAGCAAAACGCGGTGATGAAGTTAAGCTGCGGCGATACAAGCCAGAGGAATGCTCCGCCAAACGCTGCCAGCGAGACGATGGTGTCGCGCAGTAAATAATACAAGCCGAACATGCCCGCCTTGCTGTCCTCCGGTGCTAAGTCCATTATCAGCGCTTTGCGCGTCGGCTCGCCGAACTCCTTTAACCCGCGCAGGATGAACACCGGCACCAGCGCCCAAAATGAGTTTGCGAAGAGCAGAGCTAGCGGGAATAACGTGAAGAAGGTGAATGTCGTCACCACGAATGGCTTCTTGGTGCTGCGGTCGGCGAGGTAGGCGACGGGTATATAGACTAGCATGGCAGTCGTCATCTCAATCACCGTGAGCGCGCCGAACTGAACTGCGCTCACCGGCGAGGCGATGTTCTTCAGGCACCACACGACAACGAACGCGTAGGGTATTTGCTCGCAAAAGCGGATTAGGATGTCGGAAACGAGAAGGTTTTTCAACAACGGGCTCATATCTCGCAGCATCCTCAAAGGGTGAGCTTCCGGCTCGTGCTTCTTAGCCTGCGGGCGCTTCTCTTCATCGCGGATGAGCCACTGCTGCAGCACTATCGCCAGCACCGCCATCGCGAGCGCCGCAGCGAACGCCAGCCTTACGCCTGTCTTTTCTCCCCACAGCATAATGAACGCGCCGCCTGCGAGCGGCCCTAGCGCCATCGGTATGCGCCGCACCAGCGAGTGCATGCTGACGCCCATCGTGCGCTTCGTTTTCGGCAGAACGTCGGCGACCAGGCTCATCATTGCCGGCAGCGAAACAGCTGACCATGACATGAAGAAGACAGACCCAACGATGACCGCAGGCCAGCTAGGGATGAGAATGACGATGAGGTAGCCCGTCATCGCCATCAAGTTGAATACAAGCAGCGCGCGCTTCTGGCCGAGCCTGTCGGACAGGTAGCCTCCGGGGAATGAGTAAAGCGCGCCAAGAAGGTTTTGCAGGCCGTTAAGCAGCCCGATGGCAAGCGCACCGCCACCAAGCGCCATGACGTAGATAGGCAAGAAGCGCTCGGCCATGCGCTCGCCCATCCCCACGAGGATTACGACCGCCAGCAAGCCTATGATGCAGCTGCGCAGGCCCAGGAATTCCCGCGCGCGGTCTGTAGCTTTAATCTGCCTGTTCTCGGCCACAAGCTGTGATTATAGCCGCTGTCAGTCCTGCTCATCCGACGTATGCGCTTTTATCCAATCGGAGATGAACGCCATTGCCTCCTCGGAGAATGTCTCCTCAATTTGCGAATACTCGCTGAGAGCGCCAGTCTTTGCATGCTGGAACAGGTGGTTCAGGCCGGGGAATTCTTTTACCGTGTAATCCTTGTTGCCACCCACCTTCAGCGCATCCTCAATCGCGGTCAGGTTGATGCTGGAGTTTACTTGCAAGTCCAGCGAGCCGTTCAGCGCGAGCACCGGAATCTGTATCTTGCTTAAGGTTGGCGCGGGGTCGTATACGAGGAAAAAACGGAACCACGGCGAGTTGAGAAGGGCGACTTGCGCGGCTATCTGAGCTTCAAGCTGTTCCTTGGGCAAGTTATGCGCTTCGGGTTGTTCCTTCGCCAGGTCTTCCAAAAGCGCGCGAAGCTTCGGCTCGGCCAGCTTCGGGTCGGGCTCGCCCATTAAAATTTCAAATGTCCTTTCCTGCACTGCGCGCTGGGCTTTCATCTGTTCTTTAGTCGCGCCCATCGCTTTTAGGATGTCCTGCCCCTGCTGCAACAAAATGGCCTTGCCGTCAACGCCCGATCCAGCAAGCATTACTATGAACGCGACATCCTTAGATTGCAGCGCTGCCATCGGTGCGATGATTCCGCCTTCGCTGTGGCCAATGAGCCCAATGTTTGCCACATCAACTTCGGGGCGCGTCTTAAGGAATTCCACGCCTGCAAGAGCATCGGATGAAAAATCCTCACTGGTCGCGCTAACAAAATCCCCGGTTGAAAGCCCAAAACCCCGGTCGTCAGCGCGCAGCACGACGATGCCGTGGCGCGTAAGGTAGTCTGCGATAACGAGAAACGGCTTATGCCCCATAATGGCTTCGTCACGGTCTTGCGCGCCCGAACCTGTGATGAGTACAACCGCCGGGAACGGACCTTCACCCTCGGGGATGGTCATTGTTGCGGCAAGAATAACTCCCTCAGCTTGCGCGTTTGAGTATGTAACATTCTCGGCCTTGTAAGGGTAGGGCTCTTTGGGCTCCTGCGGGCGGTTGTCCCTGACCGGCCCAACCTGGCGTTGCAGGTTCAGCTCCAATGTCATCCCGCTTTGCTTCCACTCGCCCTTGATTTCATCGGCGGCTGTGTCCAATGTCCCGTTATACTCGGCGGCTAAGGCGGAAGAGATAAGCGTTAGCTTCCCGCCCTCAAAAGTCGCGGTGTCAACCGGAATACCTTTTACGCTTTGGTCAAGGCTGTCAATCGTCGCCACCAGGCTGCCGTCGTCGGCGAGGCTGAGGTTGAACGCAATGCGAAGCTGCGTTCCCATGATAGTCAGCGGCCCCATCCACGTGCCGATAATGGGCGCGCACGGGCTTTCGGCAGCGAGTATCGGCGCGGATGCCGTAAATGTTCCCACGGCCATCAGCGCAAGGATGGTGAACAAGCGCAAATTCCTCATCGCAGTAACCTCAATAAATGTCGTTAACTAGTAGATTTCAATCTCAGCGGTTTAGTTCCGTGAGCCTCATGGATAAACTTCCCCGCGAGCCGCTATTGTATCTCAGATTACAGCTACGCCAGTGCCACTCCCATAACTCGTAGCTATTTCAAAATCTGATGTTATGTTTTCGCTCAATCTCACTAGAATAGAATCAGATGACTGCAACAGGCGACATCTGCCTGGTCTCACCCGCGACTGTCGCGGCGCTTGATGCGCTGCTGCTCCTGGCCGTGCAGAAGGCATCTGAGGTTATCTCATCAGGTGCGCTTGAGCCCAAGGACACCGTCGCCGCAGTGAAAGTCATCGCCGAAGCCACGAAAGCAGCATCCGAAGCAGTCTCCAAAGGCAATGGCATCGCGGCACCTCCCGCACATCCAGATTCCGCCGAACCTAACCCCGCCGACGGCCCGCCCATCTATACCCTCAACGATGCTGTCGCCGCCGTCTGCGAGCGCGATGCCGATACCAAGGCTCTCGTCCCTTGGGCGCGTGTCATATGCCGTATCCACCGCCTGTGCAACATGGTTGAAGACCAAATCGCCGAGCATCGTGGCGAGCCTGTCCCTGAATCTGTGCATAAGACGACTAACGAGATGGCTGAAGAGCTTGCGGAGAAATATGACGTGCCATTCTCGCCCTCAAGAATGCCCGCCTACGAAAAGAAGCTTCGTGACTACGAGCGCGCGAAGAAGGCTCGCCTGAAAGCCGAACGGGCCGCGAAACGCGCTGCTGCCAAGCCCGTAAAGCTTGATGCCGACGAACCTGCATCAGAAAACGACAATCCCTTCGCTGATTACCGCGATAAATATCTTGAGGAGGCGCGAGCCAAAAGGCCACCTGACCGATATCCCGATGTTGATTATTCCTGCGTAGATAACCCCCAAGACACGTCTGACCCCTCCGCCCCCACTTGAAGTGGGTAACAACAAGGCCGGGTAGTAAGTAACAACAAAGCCGGCTCGGCTGCTCTCCAGAGCCGCTCTGGAATCTGGCCTCCGGGATCTGTCCCTAACCCATTATCCCTAATCACTTACCCCTTTGCTTACCAGCCGCCGCCGCCGCCACCACCGCCGCCGCCGCCCGATGAACCGCCGCCACCGCCGCCGGAGCTAGACCCCGGCGGGCTGGACGATGAGCTGATGGCGCTGCTAAACGAGCTGCCCATCGCGCCGGCGAAGGCAGCAGGCGCGAAGGCCTTCCATGAGCTGCCGTCATACCAGCCCGGCTTGTACTCCTGTCCGGCTTCGCGCAGGCGCGCAAAGACCTCGGCGAACTTTTCCGCCCATGCGCGCTCAACGCCCAGCGCCAGCGCATACGGAAGGTATTCCTCAAACAGGAGGGGCGTTTTCTCAGGCATTTGCTCGCCATCGGGTATTGGCGGCATATCTTCTTCCGCCACCGCCATATACATGCGGAAGCCTTCAATGTCGTCAAGCAGCTTGCGGCCTTCCTTCGTGTATGTCTTTAGCAGGCTGTAGAAAAGGATGTTTAATACGATAATGGCGATAAAAGCCAGGAATGTAATCACCGAAACGCTGCCAGTAAACACCATGGCGACGATGCTCCCGGCGAAAACAAGCACGCTGAAGAACAAGCCTATGCCGAACTTGCCGCTGTTAAGCTTGTAATACTTGCCTTCAACCGACTTGCCGACTGTGTTTGTAATCTCGCGTATGCCGGCCTGGAGTGTGGCGTAGTTCTCCTGAAGCATCTCAAGCTCAAACCCCTCCGCTGGCAGCAGCGTTTCAAGCACGCCAAGCTCCTCCGGCGGAAGGCCGTGAGTCTCGCCGCTAGTTCTCTGTAATGTATATTTCCGTCGGCGCGCCTCGCTGATGCGCAGGCATCCTTTCACCGCAAGATTAATAATCGTAGCCGCGAACGCCTTGTAGTCGTAGCCCATCAGGCGCACGTAGCGCAGCGCTGCAGGCGACAGCCCAAGCGGCGGCTTGTATTGGGGGAAAACCACTCCGCGGGCCGGATCTTTACCGAACTGGCTCCACACTTCAATGTAATAAATGAGAATGAACAAAAGGCCTAGCAGCGAGATGAGCATCGGCAGGTTATCGCGCAGGAGCCACACTAACTTTGTTGTCTGCGTGGGGGGCGTGACGAATCCCTTTGGAAACATCACGACGATGGTCAATCCTTCGCTGGAATTTAGGGTGCGCGTCGTTTCAAAGACAGCCTGCCCTTCGCTGTTCATCTGCGCTGTGAAGTCCTGTCCTTTATCGCCTTGCAATCCTGTGTATGCCTCAAGCTTCACTTCGCCAGCAGGCACGCCTTTGGGAAGGTTCACTACCGCTTGCGCCTCGTCAATGGGGAACTTCCAGCCGTTGCCGGTGGCATTCCAGTAAAGCTCGTCATGGCCTTCAAAGAAGCCCAGCTGGCGGTTCGTGTGGTAGGAAATCTCGTAGGTGTATTCGCCGGGATCAAGGACGACGTCCTCGCTGCCGATGTAAACCTTCACGCCGTTGATCATCCCTTCTGTGAAGTATGGCTCGTCGGCGCCGTCGCGGCGGATGCCGGTTATCTTGAAGTCAACGCGAACGCGATTGCCGTATTTGTCACGGTAGCGCGTAGGGAATTCGCGGTAGATGCCGTGGTTGATGTTGGCGTTCTCGCAACGCACGCGGATAGTCTCGGTTACGTCCATCGTGGAATCTGCGTTGACCGTTATCTCACTGTGATAGGAGAGTATGCGCTCCTCGGCGGATGCGGTTATGCCAAACAGCGCCACCGCCAACGCCGACGCGATGAGCGCAGTAATGATGCTGCATAACGCCTTACGCATTTGTGCCACCTCCCGGCGCCGCATCGCCAAGGTCAACCTTCACAGCCTCGCGCTCGGTGGACATCTCAACTTCAAAGTATTCCATCCGCCTGAAGCCGCTCATGCTCGCGACGATGTTGCTGGGAAACGACTCAACCATAATGTTGATGTTGCGCACCGCGCCGTTGTAATACCGGCGCGCGTATTGGATGTTGTCCTCAACTTCCACAAGCGCTTTGTGCAGCGATAGGAAGCTCTCGCTCGCCTTTAAGTCCGGGTAGCTCTCCGCAACCGCAAACAGCGACTTGATGGACTGTGTGAGCGAGTTTTCGCCCTCGGCGCGCAGCTTCGGGTTATCGCTGTCAAGGCCCTTGGCGCGTATCTGCGCTATGTCTTCAAGAGTCGTGCGCTCGTGCCCGCTGTAGCCCTTCACGGCTTCAACGATGTTGGGTATCAAGTCATGGCGGCGCTTAAGCTGCACGTCAATGCCGCTCCATCCCTCGTTGACCATCTGCCGCGCCCGCACAAACAGGTTGAACACAGTGATGAAATAGATGATTGCCACAAGGACAACCAGCCCGCCAATTCCAACGTATATGCCCATGATGCCCAGCCCTCCAGGGGATGCGCAGATGTTATCACAACGCGCGGCGAAGCGCTTGGGGCTTAGCCTTGGGGCGCTGCGCCCACATGCTTGCGGTCATCGCACTCAGCGGGGCAGGGGATGCAGTCCTCATCGCAGGGGTCAACGTGGATTGTGGCGACGCTTTGCGCAATGTGCCGCTCAATCTCGCTTTCAAGGCGGTCGGCGATGGCGTGCGATTCGCTGACGCTCATGCTGGGGCTCACTTGGATGTGGAACTCAACGAAGCGGTGAGAGCCGGATTTTCGCGTGCGCAGGTCATGGAAGCCGGCGAGCTTCTTCTCTTTCGTAATGCAGCGCCTGATGATTTCCTCTTCCCCGGAGGGCAGCCTCGCGTCCAGCAAGTCCTTGCCTGAATTGACGGTCAGCTCCCATGCCGCCTTGATGATGAGCATTGCCACGATGATGGCGGCGATTGGGTCAATGAGGTGCAGGTCGTACTGCGGCAGCGCCAGCCCGCCGATGTAAACAACGCTGAGGCCAAACATCACGCCGAACGAAGTCCATACGTCAGTGCGCAGGTGCCAGGCGTCCGCGAGCAGCGCGATGGAATCCGTCTCGCGCCCAACCTTGAAAAGCCTCTGCGAAACAAAAATGTTAACAGTAGCCGAAAGCGCCATTACGCCGACGCCTAGATGCGCCATTACGACCGGCTCGGGGTGGATGATCTTGCGGACGGCTTCGTAAATGATCCATCCCGCGGCGAGGAAGATAAGCGCAGCCTCAATGGTGCCGGAGATGTTCTCCACCTTCCCGTGGCCGAAGGGGTGATCTTCGTCGGCGGGCTTGCCTGAGATGCGCACTGCGATTAGCGCGATAACCGCTGCAACCAAGTCAACGCCAGAGTGGATAGCTTCGGAGATGACGGCGATGGAGCCGATGGAAATGCCGATGATGAGCTTGAGCACAACGAGCACTGAGTTGGACACGACCGACAGCGCCGCGACGGCGGTTTTCTTGCCGCGTATGTCTGTTTGCGATGGCATGTGGAATCCCCGGTGGCAGGCAGCGCGAAGCGCTTAGCCTGCGCCGCCCTTGCGCATAGATTCCAGGACGCTGCGTATCGTCGCGCTTTGGCTTTTGCCGCCTCGCCCGCGTTGCGCACGCCCCGCGCTTGGCATTACCGGCTTTTGGCTTCCTGCGCCTGCAAGCTTCGCCGCGTCGCGGAAGCGGCTGCGGTCTTGGTGCTTGTATTCGGCGGGTATCTCGTCTGGCACCGGGTCATACACGCTGCCGCGCTTGGCATCCTTCGCACGTGCGGGTTGGGCTGGTAACGCATCGGCAGTATTAGGGAAATCGGCATCCTGCGCCATCTCTTCGCCATCGTCAAGCGCGAGCAGCTTATCAAGCTCACCGCTGTCAAGCCAGATGCCTTTGCACCCGGGGCAGATTTCAACTTCTACGCCCAGGCGCTCAATCGACTTCATCTTTTCGCTGCAAACGGGGCAGTTCATCGTCGTCCGTCCTTACTAAGTAGGATTTGGCAGCCCCCGCTGCGCGAGTGCCCCAGGGGCTTTCGTCAAAGTCCCACAGGGCATGAATGAATGACCTGCTGCCTCGCATGAGGCCCGGCTGCGCCGCACGCCTTCGCGCTCGGCCGCCTGTTCTTGCTTGTGTAATTGTGGGGCATTGTGGGGGATGATGCAAGGGGAGAGGGTATGGCGGATGCCGTCTATGCGGTTATATCTTTCGCTAACGCCAACGCGCCCCAGAGGACGCTGTCGTCGCCAAGGGCGGCGGGGACGACGTCTATGTCGCCGTTGAACAACGGGCAGGCCATATGCGCGCATTTTCCCTGTAGCGCATAGGCTGTTCCGCCGGCGCGTGCGACGATGACGTTCACGCACAGCGGAAACACTTGCGCCTTACCGCTCTCGCCCAGCGCCGAATCATCAACTACATATGTCCAGGAGATGGTTAAGTCAGGTGATGAATTTTGGCGCATCTTACGCCTAAGTGAAGAGCCCTTACGCGCTCCTTGCGGAGCGCGACACTCGTTCCAATTGGTGGGCTACTCTCAACGTTCTCCGAACCTTCTTCGAGCATAACACGAAGGGTTGATTGTATCCCACTTACCCCTACTTACGCCCCTATATACTGGTAAATAGGGGTAACATCATACATCAT